>JBBCGI010000001.1:3127500-3431930 GCA_037200975.1 Pseudomonadota bacterium
AATGGGGCAACCCAGAGCTTCGGCTCTATCCCACACTGAATACATAGGTGTGGGAAGCGAACCCGGTGAATTGAAACATCTCAGTAACCGGAGGAAAAGACATCAACCGAGATTCCCCTAGTAGTGGCGAGCGAACGGGGACCAGCCCAGTTGGGGTAAGTCGACGAGAGTTAGTGGAACAGTCTGGAAAGTCTGGCCATAGTGGGTGATAGCCCCGTACACGAAAACTCAAATCGATGACCAACGAAGAGTAGGACGGGACACGTGAAATCCTGTCTGAACATGGGGGGACCATCCTCCAAGGCTAAATACTCTGTGCCGACCGATAGTGAACTAGTACCGTGAGGGAAAGGCGAAAAGAACCCCGGCGAGGGGAGTGAAATAGAACCTGAAACCGTATGCGTACAAGCAGTAGGAGCCCCGCAAGGGGTGACTGCGTACCTTTTGTATAATGGGTCAGCGAGTTATTTTCAGTGGCAAGGCTAACCGAATAGGGGAGCCGTAGGGAAACCGAGTCTTAATCGGGCGAACAGTCGCTGGGAATAGACCCGAAGCCAGTCGATCTATCCATGTGCAGGATGAAGGCCAGGTAACACTGGCTGGAGGTCCGAACGAACCACTGTTGCAATAGTGCGTCGATGATGTGTGGATAGGAGTGAAAGGCTAATCAAGGCTGGCGATAGCTGGTTCTCCCCGAAAGCTATTTAGGTAGTGCCTCGAGCGAATACTCTGGGGGGTAGAGCACTGTTTGGAGAAGGGGACCATCTCGGTCTACCAACTCCATGCAAACTCCGAATACCCAGAAGTAATACTCGGGAGACACACGGTGGGTGCTAACGTCCATCGTGAAAAGGGAAACAACCCAGACCATCAGCTAAGGTCCCAAAATTTCGGCTAAGTGGTAAACGATGTGAGAAGGCATAGACAGCCAGGAGGTTGGCTTAGAAGCAGCCATCCTTTAAAGAAAGCGTAATAGCTCACTGGTCTAGTCGGCTCGCGCGGAAGATTTAACGGGGCTCAAGCCGAGTACCGAAGCTATGGGTTTGCATCCTTCGGGGTGCAAGCGGTAGGGGAGCGTTCTCTAAGCCTGCGAAGGTGGACTGTGAGGTCCGCTGGAGGTATGAGAAGTGCGAATGCTGACATGAGTAACGTTAAAACGGGTGAAAAACCCGTTCGCCGAAAACCCAAGGTTTCCTGCGCCACGTTAATCGGCGCAGGGTGAGTCGGTTCCTAAGGCGAGGCCGAAAGGCGTAGTCGATGGAAAGCTGGTCAATATTCCAGCACCAGGTATCACTGCGATGGGGTGACGGAGAAGGCTAGGTTATGCGGTGCATGCACCGTTCAAGGTCGTAGGGATTGTCGGTTGGAAAATCCGCTGACATTTATCCAGAGATCCGAGCACGAGGGAACTTCGGTTCCCGAGATAGCTGATGCCACGCTTCCAGGAAAAGCCTCTAAGCTTCAGGTGATAACTGACCGTACCGTAAACCGACACTGGTGGGTGAGCAGATAATCTGCTTAGGCGCTTGAGAGAACTCGGGTTAAGGAACTCTGCAAATTGATACCGTAACTTCGGGAGAAGGTATTCCTTTGGTTGTTAGTGGACTTGCTCCACAAAGCAGCTAGAGGAGGCACGAAATCGGTGGCTGCGACTGTTTACCAAAAACACAGGACTCTGCGAACACGAAAGTGGATGTATAGGGTCTGACGCTTGCCCGGTGCCGGAAGGTTAATTGATGGGGTCAGCCGCAAGGCGAAGCTCCTGATCGAAGCCCCGGTAAACGGCGGCCGTAACTATAACGGTCCTAAGGTAGCGAAATTCCTTGTCGGGTAAGTTCCGACCTGCACGAAAAGCGTAACGCTGGCCACACTGTCTCGACCCGAGACTCAGTGAAGTTGAAATCGCTGTGAAGATGCGGCGTAGCTGCGGAAAGACGGAAAGACCCCGTGAACCTTTACTACAGCTTTACACTGAACTTTGAACTTGTTTGTGTAGGATAGGTGGGACCCTTTGAAGTGGGGGCGCTAGCTCTCATGGAGGGAACGTTGAAATACCACCCTGACAATTTCGGAGTTCTAACCTCGGCCCGTTATCCGGGCTGGGAACAATGTATGGTGGGTAGTTTGACTGGGGCGGTCTCCTCCCAAAGAGTAACGGAGGAGTGCAACGGTACGCTCAGCGCGGTCGGTCATCGCGCACAGAGTGCAATGGCACAAGCGTGCTTAACTGTGAGACGTACATGTCGAGCAGGTGCGAAAGCAGGTCATAGTGATCCGGTGGTTCTGTATGGAAGGGCCATCGCTCAACGGATAAAAGGTACTCCGGGGATAACAGGCTTATTCCTCCCAAGAGTCCACATCGACGGAGGAGTTTGGCACCTCGATGTCGGCTCATCACATCCTGGGGCTGTAGCAGGTCCCAAGGGTTCGGCTGTTCGCCGATTAAAGTGGTACGCGAGCTGGGTTCAAAACGTCGTGAGACAGTTTGGTCCCTATCTTCCGTAGCCGTTGGAGATTTGAGGGTGAGCTGTCCTTAGTACGAGAGGACCGGGATGGACGTACCTCTGGTGTTCCGGTTGTCACTACAGTGGCACTGCCGGGTAGCTATGTACGGACGGGATAACCGCTGAAAGCATCTAAGCGGGAAGCCCCCCCCAAGATTAGATCTCCCTGGGAACTTGATTCCCCTAAAGGGCCGTCGAAGACTACGACGTTGATAGGCTGGGTGTGTACAGGCAGTAATGCCTTTAGCTAACCAGTACTAATTGCCCGTGAGACTTGACCATATAACTTCAAGCAGTTTGGCTGTTGCTGGCCACGCGTTTCAGACGCGCTGCTGCGAAGTGATGTCATTGGAGCATTCACATGGTGAATGCGACATGGTCCTGACTCTGCAAAGCAAGTCGTGCGACTTGGGCGTCAATTCAAAAAACTATCGGATTGGGCGATTGGTTCGGGTTGTTAGCCTGGACGGATCGCTAAACAGAATTCCCTGGCGGCTATAGCGAGCGGGAACCACCCGATCCCATTTCGAACTCGGAAGTGAAAACGCTCCGCGCCGATGATAGTGTGGCAGCTGCCATGCGAGAGTAGGTCACTGCCAGGGTCCTAACAAAGAAAGCCCCCGTCACGAAAGTGGCGGGGGCTTTTTCTTTTTTGCTTCGACACGGCGGTCTCTTTGCGCGGGGCGGCGGACGTCCCATCCCCCGGTGACTGCCTCCCCAAGCGCGGGCTTCGGCTCCCAGTGGGCTGCGTCGATCGCCCTTTTCAGCACGCCCAAGCCGAGAAGCGCCGGGTGGCATAAAATTCCCCGCCATGAACAAGGTCAGCAACGAAGCGCGGGTGCTCGAGGGATGTGAGCCCGGTCGTTTGCCGCTCGAGCAGTTGTTGTCGGATCGAAGACCGACGGTGCTCAAGGGGCTTGTGCGCGACTGGGCGCTGGTTCATGCGGGGCAGCGTTCGATGGACGACGCGATGAGCTATTTGCGTTCCTTCGACAATGGAAAGCTTCTCTCGGCATCGTTTGCCGGCCGGGAAGCGCGCGGCCGACTCTTCTACAGCGACGATTTCACGAAGCTCAACCTGGATGCCCGGCGCGTCAGGATGGCCGACGTGCTCGATCAGATCCGCGCACATATAGATGAGGATCCCGCACCCACCATCTATATAGCTTCCGCGGTCGTCGACAGTCATCTGCCCGGTTTCCGAAAGGATAACGACCTCGGCTTTGCCGCCCTCGGCGTCGAGGCGCCACCGGCGATCTGGATCGGCAATCGCACGATCGCTTCGTGTCACTACGACGCGCCCAACAACATCGCCTGTTGCGCCGTCGGCCGGCGCCGGTTCACGATGTTCCCGCCCGAACAGGTGGCCAATCTTTACCCGGGGCCGCTGGATCCGACGCCCGGTGGACAGGCCATCAGCCTGGTAGATTTCGCAAATCCCGATTTCGACCAGTTTCCCGGATTTCGCGACGCCATCGCAGCCGGATGTACCGCGGTGCTCGAGCCCGGCGATGCCATCTTCATTCCGTCCATGTGGTGGCATCACGTCGAAGGGTTGAGTTCGTTCAATACTCTCGTGAACTACTGGTGGGGCACGTCGCCGGACTTCATTCCGACGCCGCAAAATGCGTTGTATCACGCGATGTGGGCTATTCGAGACCGTCCTGCCGCTGAAAAAGATGCCTGGCGCGCGGTGTTCGAGTACTACGTTTTCGGGCCGTCATCTCGCGCAGGTGAGCACATTCCGGAACAGGCGCGCGGCGTGCTGGGTCCGATGAACGATCAGCAAGCGCGATTTATCCGGGCCATGCTGATAAACAAGCTGAATCGTTGAGCGCGGCTCGCGTGCCGCAATATCGTGCGGCGCGCGGCAAACGGAGCGGAAATTGAAAATGAGCGCAGTGAAGAGACTGGTGATCGCGGGCGGCGGGACCGCGGGCTGGCTTGCAGCCGCGGCTATCTCCAACCAGCTCGGCAAACTTCTCGAAATCACACTGATCGAGTCGGACGAAATCGGCACGATCGGCGTCGGTGAAGCGACCATTCCGCCGATTCGCGTATTTCACAAACTGCTGCAGATCGACGAGCAGGAGTTCATGCGCGCGACCGCGGCGACGTTCAAGCTGGGCATCCTGTTCGACAACTGGGGTCAGAAAGGCGATCGCTACATTCACTCATTCGGCCGCAACGGCAAGCCGACCTGGATGTGCGAATTCCACAATTTCTGGCTGCGCAGCCTCGAGCTCGGCGTGGATTCGGAGCTCGGTGATTACTGCTTCGAGCTTCAGGCAGCGAAGGCGGGGAAGTTTGGTTTGTCGCAGCAAGCGGACGTCAACTACGCATACCACTTCGATGCTGGCCAGTACGGCAAATTCCTGCGGCGCTTTGCCGAGGGTTTCGGCATCAAACGCGTGGAAGGCAAGATCAAGGAAGTAAAGCAGGACTCGGAATCCGGGTTCATCGAGTCACTCGTGCTGCATTCGGGCGAGGTGATCGAAGGCGATCTTTTCATCGATTGCACCGGCTTTCGCGGCTTGCTGATCGAACAGACGTTGAAGACCGGGTACGAGGACTGGTCGAGCTGGTTGCCTTGCGACAGTGCCGCCGCCGTGCAGACCGAACTCATTGCCCCCGCGCTGCCGATGACTCGCTCCATCGCCCACGGTTCCGGCTGGCGCTGGTGTATTCCGCTGCAGCATCGCGTCGGCAACGGCCTGGTTTTCAGCAGCCAGTTCCAGTCCGACGATGCCGCGAAAGAAGAACTCGTCGCCGCGATCGACGGCAAGCCGCTGACCATGCCGCGCGTCCTCAAGTTTCAGACCGGCCGGCGACGCCAGGTATGGAACAAGAATGTGGTTGCGCTCGGACTCTCGAGTGGATTCATCGAGCCACTGGAGTCCACGAGCATTCATCTGATGATGGTCGGCGTGACGCGTCTGCTGCACCTGTTCCCGTTCGACGGCGTGAAGCAGCCGCAGATCGATCAATACAACGAAGCAGCTCGTATCGAGATGGAGAAAACCCGCGACTTCGTCGTGCTGCACTATCACGCGACACAACGTGACGACACGCCGTTCTGGCGGCACTGCCGCGACATGCCGATCCCCGATTCACTTGCACACCGGGTCGAGCTGTTCAAGCAGACCGCGTACGCGTTCCAGGGCGATGGAGAGCTGTTCCGCGTCGATTCATGGACGCAGGTGATGCTGGGTCAACGCATCAAGCCAGAGACCTATCACCACGCCGCGCGGATTCTGGGCGAGGAGGAACTGAAGAAATTTCTCGCCGACTATCGATCATCGATCTTGCAGACCGTCGCGCGCATGCCGGTTCACCAGGATTTCGTGAACCAGTATTGCAAGGCGAGCAGCAGCGTCTGGAACTGAATCCGCGGCGGCGTTCGTGATCCTCGTACCTCATCCCGGCCTCGCCGTGCAGAAATTGACCATTGGCCGCGAGTGCGCGCCGCTGCTGGTCATCGACAACCTGGTGGCCGGCGCCGAAGGGCTGGTCGACCTGGCCGCGGGCAAGTTGTTCGGCGATGTCACTAGCTACTATCCGGGCATTCGCGCGAAGGCGCCGCTCAGCTACCAGCAATTCGTCCTGGAGCAGATGCGCAGCTTGTTCAGCGAAACCTTCGGCCTCCAAGGCAAGGCGCTGCGATTCACCGCGTGTTACTTCTCACTCGTGACCACGCCGCCCGAGAAACTTTCGCACCTGCAATGTATTCCGCACATCGATTCGGTGCTCGGGACGGAGCTCGCATTCGTTCACTACCTGTTCAAACGCGATCACGGGGGCACCGCGTTCTACCGGCATCGCAGTACGGGCTTCGAGGTGATCACGCAGGAACGCAAAATCCAGTACTTCGAGACAGTCGAGGCGGAAAAGACCGGCGCCAACAAACCGGCGGTGGGCTACATCGGCGGCAGCACTGCGCTTTACGAGCAGCTGCGCAGCGAAGCGGGCGTCTTCAATCGCATGCTGGTGTATCGCCGGAATTCCCTGCATTCCGGCAGCATCGCCACCGGGACGGCCGTGGACCCGAATCCGCGCAGCGGCCGGCTTTCCATAAATGGCTTCATGGCCTGATCCGGGCGGTCGCCGGAACCGGCCGCTCCGAATTTACGGTAGCGCTCGCAAAAGTTGTTGTTTTTCGCGTCAATACTGGCGCAACAAAAATCGGCGCGAATTTGTCGGTTGTCCGTCGCCCATTCATAACCACATGAATTTAAAGATGAAAGACATTTAGATTGTCTCTGTGAATGTCTTCGCAACCTGCTGATTTAGCCGTGGACTTTTGTACACAGGGTGAATATCCTCCGCTGCAGTGTCGAGGGGGACGCGCGATTTGCGCATAGCTATTTCAAGCCATTCGGGCGCCGTTCAGTTGCGCCTTTGTATCTGCGGTCTTGGCAGATCCCCCTCCGTTTTGTCGCCGTTGTCGACCAATCCTTTCTTATCGACCTTTAGTTAGGTCCGTTTTTCTGTTCCACAGTTGATCCCGGTTTTTCACAACGAATAGATGTACGAGTGCGGAGGAGACATCTCAATATGAAATTCAATCCCAAATTAACCTCAAAGGCCCTGTTCACCATCGTCGGTGGTGCAGTGCTCATCAACCCTGTTTTCGCCCAAGATCAATCGAGCGAAGAACTCGAAGAAGTGGTCGTTACAGGTCTGCGCGGAAGCTTGAAAGCTTCGATGGAAACCAAGCGTGAAGCGGTCGGCGTCGTCGACGCGATCAACGCGGAAGACATCGGCAAGTTCCCGGACACCAACCTGTCCGAAGCTCTGCAGCGCATCACCGGCGTGTCGATCGACCGTCGCAACGGCGAAGGCGCGACCGTCACGGCTCGCGGCTTCGGTCCGCAGTTCAACATGGTCACGTTGAACGGTCGCCAGATGCCCACGGCCGACGCATACGCAGGCGGCGAACTCGTCACCGGCGGCTTCGGCGGCAATTCGCGTTCGTTCAACTTCTCGAACCTCGCTGCCGAAGCGATCAACGCGGTCGAGGTCTACAAGACCAGCCGCGCTGACATCGCGACCGGCGGCATCGGTGCCACGATCAACGTCAGAACGGCTCGTCCGCTCGACAACGATGGTCTGGTGCTCAACGTCGGCGCGAAGGTCGTCAACGACACCACCAATCGTGTCGGCGATGACTACACGCCTGAAGTTTCGGGCATCTTCAGCTGGGCCAGTGACAGCAAGGTGTTCGGCGTTGGCGTGTCCGCCAGCTACCAGAAACGCGATGCCGGCTCGTCGACCGCAACGGTCAACGACTGGCACATCCAGCCTTGGGATGCTTCGAGCATTGCAGCCAACCAGGGCGGCGCGCCGCTGTACGTCAACCCGGGTGCGAACCCGTACATCACCAGTGACGACGTCGTCCAGGCGACGATCGTCAATGCGCCGGCCGATGGCCAGCTGTACGGCATCCCGAACGACATCCGTTATGCGTTCTCCGACACGGAGCGTGAGCGCCTCAACGGCCAGGTGACGGTGCAGTTCGCGCCGATCGACTCCCTCACGTTGACTGCCGACTACACGTTTGCGCAGCAGAACCTGAAGGAAGATCGTGGCGAGCAGACCGTGTGGATGAACCGTAACGGCTTCAACTACATCGAGTTCGACACGGGTCATGAAGTCGCGACGCCTCTCGTGCTGCGCGAATTCACCGGTTCGGGCAAGGATTTCGGTTACGAGCAGCAGCATCGTGAGCAGGAAAACCAGCTCAAGTCGGCGGGTTTCAATGCCGCCTGGGATGCGACCGAGAAGTTCAGCGTGAACTTCGACTATCACGATTCGGAAGCGACCAGCTTGCCGGATGACCCGGTTACCGGTGGCGGCCAGACTGCGTTCAGTCTCGCCGGCAAGGTGCCGAGCACGTGCCTCGAACGCACGACGATCCCGAACCCGACTGCGGGCCAGGAAAATGCGTGCATCAACAGCTCGAATTTCTGGAACCAGGAGTTTCAGTTCAACAACGGGTTGCCGATTGCCGCACGCACGTTGTTCGCTGACCAGAATGCCGCACACGCGGGCACCGGTGGCGTCTCCGACTACGACTTCAACCAGTCGAGCCTGGGATCGCAGGTGTTGCGCATCGGCTACCAGGATCAGACGACCGACATCACGCAGGCTCGCCTGGATGGCAAGCTCAAGTTCGAGAACGGCTCGATCAGTTTCGGTGTCGAAACTCGCGAAATGGAGTCCCGTCAGCGTTCCTCAAACAACACCATTCACATGGGCGACTGGGGTGTCGGCGACTCGGGCACGGTTCCCGATCTCGTGGCCTTGTTGACGCCGTTCAGCCTCACGGGCGCGTTCGACGACTTCAATCCGGTCGGTGCCCCCACGGGCGGCTGGAAGGGCAATGCGAACACGCTGGGTCAATGGTCCATCGATCGCGGCAACAGCGATCCGAGCAATCCGGCGATCTGGAAGTATGCGAACTGGGACGAAGCAACTTCTCCCGATGGTGAGCTGCGCTACAACCCGGGTTTCGGTACCGACAGCACCGTGCAGGAAGACACCAAGTCGTTCTACTTCCAGGTGGCACTCAAGGCGGAGCTGGGCGACATGCCGGCGAACATCGTCCTCGGTGCGCGTTATGAGCAGACAGACGTCTCTTCGTCGTCCGTCATCCTGGTGCCGACCGCGGTTCGTTGGGAAGACGATAACGACTTCGCGGTCGTTCGTCCGACCACGTCCACCGCGTTCACCCAGAGTGCCGACTACGACAACCTGCTGCCAAACCTCGACTTCGACGTGTCCATCACCGACTCGTTGAAGGCGCGCTTCTCGTACAGCGAGACGATCGCTCGTGCGGGTTACGGTACGTTGTCTGCGGGCGCGAGCCCGAATGGTCCCGGTGGTTCGACGCTCAACGGCTTCGTGCCGACGGGCACCGCGAACAATCCGGGCATCCTGCCGCTGCAGTCCGACAACATCGACGTCTCGTTGGAGTACTACTTCTCCGACAGCGGTTATGTTTCGGCGGGGTTCTTCGACAAACGTGTCAAGAACTTCATCGGTAACGAAGTCGTCAACCAGAACCTGTTCGGTATCCGCGACGAGACGGGTGGTCCGCGTGCTCAGGCGGCATATGCCGCGTTGCAGGCCGCCGGCGTCAGCGCGCCGAACGACTCGCAGCTGTTCACCATGATGGCCATGATCGAACATCCGGAAGGCACGACCTATCAAGGCACGTTCTATCCGGGTGGCCAGGTCAACTACACCAACGACAACAACCAGCACATCGCATTTGCGACAGGGTTCGACCTGCTGCCGACTGCCGATGATCCGCTCTGGGAGTTCGCCGTGAACCAGCCGGTGAACAACAAAGAAGCCAAGATCCATGGCTTCGAGTTCGGTGGTCAGTACTTCTTCGGCGACAGCGGCTTTGGCATTCTTGCCAACTACACCGTCGTCCGCGGAGATGTTGGCTACGACGTCACCAGCGACCCGAACGAAAATCAGTTCGCGCTCACGGGTCTTTCCGACTCGGCGAACGCGGTGCTGATGTTCGAGAAGTTCGGCATCTCGGCGCGCCTGGCCTACAACTGGCGCGATGAGTTCCTGCAGAACATCAACCAGGGTGGGTTCAGAAACCCGATCTTCGTGGAGCCGTATGACCAGATCGACCTGAGCGTCGGCTACGACGTGAACGACCACATCGCTGTGTCGTTCGAAGCCGTCAACCTCACGGGCGAGGACATTCGCTGGCACGGCCGTTCGGACAACCAGCTGTGGCGCCTGGAAGACCAAGGTGCACGTTACAGCCTGGGAGCCCGTTACAAGTTCTGAGGAACTGGGTTCTAACCGGATGTGCGCAAGCGCAAACGGCTGGAATCTCAACGGGTGATTGTTGATACGAGGAAGGCCGCTGTTACACAGCGGCCTTCTTCTTTTCTGCGGCACAATGGGCAAAAACCGGGAATCCGAGATGACCAGACACGTATTGCTGAACAACATCGAGCACAAGGATTTGCGTGTGATCACGCGTCACGGCGCGGAGTTCGGCGACAACGTCGGCACCGTGCTCACGTATCCCACCGAATACGCCGACATACAGCGCGAATATCCGATCTTCTTTCGCAAGGACCCCGACAGTGGCGAGTACCTGTCGATCGCCCTGCTGGGCTTCTCGAAGGATGAAAACGTATTTCTCGACGAAGGCCGCTGGAATGCCAGCTACATCCCGGGCATCGTGGCGCGTGGACCTTTCCTGATCGGCTTTCAGGATCAGCAGGGAGACGGCAAACCGAAGCCGGTCATTCACGTCAACCTGGACGATCCGCGCGTGAGCCAGACCGAGGGCGAACCCGTATTCCTGCCGAAGGGCGGCAACAGCCGCTATATCGAAAGAGTGTCGGCGATTCTCAATGGCATTGGCGAAGGCATGGCGGCGAGCAAGGCCATGTTCGCGGCGTTCAGCGCCGCCGGGCTCATCGAGCCGGTCAAGGTCGAGGTCAAGTTCAGCGATGCGGAGCAGTACAACCTGCTCGGCCTGCATACCATCAGCGACGAAAAGCTACGTGGACTCGACGGCGCGACGCTCGAGAAACTCAATCGCGCCGGGTTTCTACAGGGCGCATTTCTGGTCGCCGCTTCGCTGAACAACGTCAGGAAGCTCATCGACCTCAAACATCGCCGGCGCGCGCGTCAGGCCGACACGGCGTCATAGACCACCACGCGCTCCCACAGGTGGGAGCAGTCGGCCACGAATTTCTTGTGGATCTCGTGGTCCTGGTAAATCTTCTGGCCGGCGGTGTCGTCGAAGAACAGCACCTCGGAGGCGCTGTAACTGTTGTCGACCACTTCGCGTTTCTCGGTGCTGGCCGGCACCCCGAAATGCGCGCCGCGGACACTCTCGATCCTGGTGAGCGTGCGCAGCCCCGCGAGCAGCTTCGCAAGATCATCCTTCGACTGCGGATTCTTGAGCCAGAAGAACACGTGGTGAATCAGTTTGGGATAGGTAGTCACGGCTGCGGATGCTCCGGCTTTGGAAGCAACTGCCACGGCGGCGGTTGCCGAGATGAAGGTCCGGCGGGAAGTGCTCATGGAGACAACTCCGGCGTAAGGGCGGAATGCGGGTCGGCGAGTTTCGCGTAGGCGGCTTCGAGCGCCGCGCGGAAGGCCTTCTCGCCGAACAATGCGGGCGGCACCACCGACTCGCACACCGCGAAACGGGCGACATCCGCGCGCGCGTCTCCTGTGCAGGCGCTGCCGATCGCCGTGAGGCGTACCGCGTCCGGATCGACGATCGCCACACCGGCCTTGGCCTGGCGCGCGATGAACCGCATCCACGCCGCGAGCGGCATGACCAGCCGATGGATCGGCCGGCCGGCGCGCAGCGCTTCGGCAATGGTGACGCTGATGCGCACCGGCAATTTCTTCGAGCCGTCCCAGGCGATCTGGCTCAGCAGGTGCCGGATGCCGGGATTTCGAAAACGCGCCAGCACCGCGGAGATGTAGTGTTCGGCGTCGAAGCCCGGCGGGGAGCCGAGACTGGGACCCAAGTCTTCCGTCATCAGCAGCTCGACGAACTGCGCCAGCTGCTCGTCACGCATCGCATCGGCGACCGACTCGTGGCCGCGCAGCAGCCCGAGATACGTGAGCGTGGAATGCGGTCCGTTGACGAGGCGCAACTTGGCGCGGTCGTACACGCCCACATCCGGCGCGAGCGTGACGCCGACTGACTGCCAATCCGCGTCGCGCATGACCGGCAGGTCTTCGACGACCCACTGCGTGAACGGTTCACGTTGAATGGGCCATGCATCGATGATGCCGGTGATTTCGATGGCCCGCTTGCGCAGGGCATCGTCGGTGGCGGGCGTGATGCTGTCGACCATCGTGCGCGGACAAACGACTTCGGCTTCGATCCAGGCGGCGAGATCCGCGTCGGATTGGCGGGCGAACGCCACCAGCGCGCGATGCAGGACCTGGCCGTTGTCCGGCAGGTTGTCGCAGCTCAGCACCGCGAATGGCGGCACTCCCTGCGCATGACGCCGGCGCAACGCTTCGACGATCCAGCCGATGGTGCTGCGCGGCTGCGCCGGGTTCGCCAGGTCGTGGACGATGTCCGGATTGGAAGGATCGAGCGTATTACGCGCGTCGAGGCAATACCCCTTCTCCGTCACGGTCAGCGACACGATGCGCGTATCGCGCGCCGCGAGGCGCGCAAACGCCGCGTCGGTGTCGGTGGCGCCCACCAGCAGTTCACGGATCGCGCCGATCACGCGTGCACGTGGTGCGGCGCCGAGCTCGATCAGCGTGTACAGGCCCTGCTGTTCCCTGAGCGCATCGCGCAAGGTCGTGCTCTTCAACGACAGCGCCGAAATCGCCCAGCGTTTGTCGGAGTGCAGCAGCGTGTCGACGTAAAACGCCTGGTGCGCGCGATGAAACGCGCCCGGGCCGATGTGCACGATCCCGATGCGCGTCGCGCCGCGATCGTAAGTCGGCAAAATGGTGCCCGAGCGGGCGGAATGCAGGCTCGCCTCACTGAGGCGCGGCGGACTCATCAGAACCTCGATGTCTATCTAGTGGTTGTGGCGGGGCGTCTTTTTCGCGACGCCACGATACTTCACCGCCATTTCCATGACGGCTCCGCTGTCGAGCTGCCCGACGGTCGAGCGATACAGCTCCTGCCACGGGGTCGCGCTCTCCGGCACGGGTGGCAGCCCTTCGCTCTTGCGTCGCGCGATCTCATCGGCGGCCACCAGCATGTCACAACTACCCGCGGCCAGATCGATGCGGATCCGGTCGCCGGTGCGCAACCAGGCGAGTCCGCCGCCCGCCGCGCTTTCCGGAGAACAATTGAGAATCGACGGGCTGTCGGAAGTTCCGGATTGCCGGCCGTCGCCCAGGGTCGGCAGGCTCATGATGCCGCGTTTGATCAGCGCGTCCGGCGGTTGCATGTTGACGACCTCGGCGGAGCCCGGCCAGCCCAGCGGCCCCGAGCCGCGGATCACCAGGATCGTGTTCTCGTCGATGCCGAGCGCCGGGTCGTTGATGCGCTCGTGATAGTCGGTCGAGCCGTCGAATACCACGGCGCGGCATTCGAAGCTGTCGCCGTTGCCGAGGTAACGCTGGCGGAATTCCGGGGAGATGACGCTGGTCTTCATGATCGCGAAATCGAACAGGTTTCCCTTCAGTACCAGGAACCCGGCCTTTTCCTGTACCGGCTTTTCATAGGTCGTGATCACGTCGCGGTCGCTCGCGATGCGCCCGGCGACGTTTTCCGCCAGCGAACGGCCGGTCACGGTCAGAGCCTGTCCATCGATCTTTCCGACCCGCAACAACTCGGTCAGCACGGCGGGGACGCCGCCCGCGCGATGAAAACGTTCGCCCAGGTACTTGCCGGCCGGCTGCATGTTCACGATCAGCGGTATGTCACGCCCATATTTCATCCAGTCGTCGGGAGTGATTTCGATGCCCGCGTGGCGCGCCATCGCGACCAGGTGCGGCTGCGCATTGGTAGAACCACCAATGGCCGCGATCGCCGTGATCGCATTGAGAAACGACTGGCGCGTGAGGATTTTCGAAGGCCGCAGGTCTTCGTAGGCCAGCTCGACGATGCGTCGCCCGGTTTCATACGAGATCTGGCCGCGCTCGCGATACGGCGCGGGAATCGCCGCGCAACCCGGCAGAGACAGCCCGAGCACCTCCGCGACCGCGTTCATCGTCGACGCGGTACCCATGGTGTTGCAGTGGCCGAGCGACGGCGCCGAGGCGGCGGCGGCGGCGAGAAACTGCTTTTCGTCGATCTGGCCCGCGGCGAGTTTGCGCCGGGAACGCCAGATGACCGTGCCGGAACCGACCAGTTCGCCCTCGTTCCAGCCGTCGAGCATCGGGCCACCCGACAGGACGATCGCCGGGATGTCGACGGTCGAGGCGGCCATGATCTGCGCCGGCGTGGTCTTGTCGCAGCCGGTAGTTAGCACGACCGCGTCGATCGGATAACCATGCAGGATCTCGACCAGCCCGAGATAGGCGAGGTTGCGGTCGAGCGCCGCGGTCGGACGGCGGCAGTTCTCGAAGATCGGGTGCAACGGGAATTCCATCGGCACGCCGCCGGCATCGCGGATGCCCTCGCGCACGCGCTTCACGGTGTCCATGTGGATGCGATTGCAGGGCGTGAGATCGCCGCCGGTTTGCGCGATGCCGATGATGGGTTTGCCCGACAGCAGTTCTTCGGCCGTGAGGCCGTAGTTCATGAAGCGCTCGAGATACAGCGCGACCATGTCGAGGTGCTTCGGATCGTCGAACCAGTCGCGCGAACGAAAACGGCGCTGCGGCTGGATCCGCGTGGTGGAGTCAGATCCCATGAGAAACGATTCCTTGAGGCAGTCCGGGAACGTCGACGCGCGTGCGGAACAGCCCGCCCGCGAGCGGCTGCTGCTGGCGTTCCGCCGCGTTGAGCGCGACGTGCGCCGTGGTGATGTACAAAGTCCTGAGATCGTCGCCGCCGAAAGCGGCCTTGGTGACGGCGGAGCAGGGCAGGCGCAGCGTGTGCAGCAGTTCACCCGTGGGTGAATAACGCTGCAGGCCCCACCCGCCAAATATTCCGGTCCAGAGGCACCCTTCGGCGTCGACGCACGGGCCATCGGGATATCCGCCGCCCTGCGGCAGACGCGCGAATACACGCTTGTTCGTCAGCGCACCGGCGCGCGCGCGATCGAAGGCATAGATGATGCCGGCCAGCGTATCCGTGTGATACAGCACGCGCCCGTCGGGACTCTGCGCTGGTCCGTTCGAGACGACGTAACCGGGATCGCGGGTCACGCAGCCGGTGTCGCCGAGCTGGTAGAGCGCGCCGCTCGGCTCTTCTTCGTTGTCGTCCATCGAACCGAACCACAGAAAACCTTCGGCGTCGACGAACCCGTCGTTGAGCCGGTTGTTGGGAGCGTGCGGCTCGACCACGTGCAGCAGGGTGAAATTGCCGGTTTCCGGATTGAAGCGGTGCAACCCGGTCTTGAGGCCGGCGATCAGCCAGCCCTTGTCGGTCGGCAGTACGAACCCGACACGTGCCGGCGCGGGCCACGTGCGTTGCTCGCCGCTGGCTGGATCGAAACGGTGGATGGCGGGCGCCTTGATGTCGACGAACCAGACGGCTCGTTCGCTCGCGGACCAGACGGGTCCTTCGCCGAGCAACGCACCCACGGGCCAAACGCACTCGACTTCGGACATTCCGCCCTCGTTATTGATATCCGCCGTCGACCCAGTAATTGTGCGCCGTACACATGCGCGCGTCGTCGGAGGCCAGGAACAGCACCATCGCCGTCACGTGAACCGGGTCCACGCGCGACTTGAGGCACTGCTGGGCGAGAATCTTGGCTTCTTCTTCGGGCGTATGCCAGAGCTTCATCTGCCGCGGCGTGCGGATCGCGCCGGGCACCACGCAATTGACGCGGATATTCGCCTCGCCGAGATCGCGGGCCAACGCGCGCGTGAGGCCTTCGATGCCGGCCTTTGCCGTCTCGTAGATCGGCAGGTCGGGAATCGCCGCATGCCACGACACCGAGCCCAGGTTGATGATTGATCCGCCGCCATTTTTCTTCATGCCCGCGGTCACACACTGGGCACTGAAAAAGATGTGCCGCAGGTTCACCGCAATGCGCTGATCCCAATATGCGGGCGTGACCTGCTCGAATTTGTGCCGGTCGTCGTTCGCCGCGTTGTTGACCAGTACGGATACCGGGCCGGCCTTGGCTTCGATCGCCGCGAAACACGCGCGCAGCGCATCGATGTCCGTGAGGTCGCACTTCAGGAACTGTGCCGCGCCGCCCAGCCGTGCGGCCAGGGCATTCGATTCGCTTTCCGCCACGTCGAGGAAGAACACCTTCGATTTCTGCCGCGCGAATCCCTCGACCATCACTTCGCCGATGCCCGAGCCGCCTCCGGTGATCACGACGGTCTTGTGGGCGAGCGATGGATAAACAGCGTGCGTCATATTTTTCTTGCGACCTAGGCCCAGGTGTAGCTGGTCTTGACTTGGGTGTAGAACTCGACGGCGGCGAACCCCTGCTCGCGCGGACCGAAGCTCGATTTGCGCGTGCCGCCGAACGGCACGTGATAGTCGACACCCGCCGTCGGCAGGTTGGTCATGGTCATGCCCGCGCGCACGTTGCGCACGAAGTGGCGCGCGTACTTGAGCGAGCTGGTCATGATGCCGGCCGAGAGGCCGAATTCGCCGGCATTGGCCGCGGCGAGTGCCTCGTCGTAATCCTTGACCCGCAGGGTCGAGGCGACCGGGCCGAAGACTTCTTCGCAATTGATGCGCATGTCGAGCTGCGTGTCGACGATCAGCGCCGGCGAAACGTAGTAGCCGGGCTGGTCGAGTTTCAGCGCCTCGCCACCGACGACCTTGCGGCCGCCTTCCTTGGTCGCGATATCGATATAAGAGAGTGTGGTCGCGAGCTGCGCGTCACTCGCGAGCGGGCCCATCTGCGTGTCGGCGGCGAGCGCATTGCCGACTTTCAGCGCCTTCACGCGTGCCGCCAGCGCTTCCACGAATTTGTCGTGGATGTTCTGCGTGACGATGATGCGGCTCGACGCCGTGCAGCGCTGGCCGGTGGCGAAGAAGCCGCCGTCGAGCGCGCATTGCACGGCGCGATCGAGATCGCAGTCGTCGAGCACCACCAGCGGGTTCTTGCCGCCCATCTCGAGCTGCACGCGCGCGTTGTGCGACATCGCGCCCTTCGCCACGGTTGCACCGGTGCCCTGGCCACCCGTGAACGAAACGCCGGCGACATCCGGATGTTCGACGAGCGCGCCGCCCATCGAGCCACCGCCGAGGATGAGATTGAACACGCCTTTCGGGAAACCCGCCTCGTGGATGATCTCCGTGAGTGCGTGCGCGGTGGCCGGCGTGAGCGAGGCGGGCTTCATCACCACGGTGTTGCCGAAGGCCAGAGCCGGCGCCGCTTTCCACGCCGGAATTGCGATCGGGAAGTTCCACGGCGTTATCAGCCCGAACACGCCGAGCGGTTCGCGATAGGTTTCCACCGCGACGCCGGGGCGTGTGGAATCCACCGTGACACCGTGGCGGCGCAACGCCTCACCCGCGAAGAACTTGAAGATGCGCGCGGCGCGCATGACTTCGCCCTTGCCCTCGGGCAGCGTCTTTCCTTCCTCACGCGACAGCAGGCGGCCGAGATCGTCCGCACGCGCCATGATGAGCGTGCCGACCTTGTCCAGCAGGTCCGAACGCACTTCCGGGCTGGCATTCGCCCACGCCGGAAAAGCCGCCTTCGCGGCCGAAACGGCGGCATGCACCGTGGTCTTGTCGCCGCCAGGAACCTTGGCGACGATGTCACGCGTGTCGGACGGGTTGAGGCTGTCCGACGCGGCGGGACCCGCCACCCATTGCCCGTCGATGTAGTGGGAAAGTTGTTTTGTATCGCTCATTTTTTGACGCTCAGTTGTTCAGCAGGCCGCGGCGCGCGAGGTTGCGCATGAGTTCGGCAATACCCATCGACCACGGTGGGGCCTGATCACACGTGGTCACCCTGTTTTCCAGCACACCGAGTTTTTCCGTGGAGACGCGGACGACATCACCGCTCTTGTGCGTGAAGCCCTGGCCGGCGCTGCCGCGATCCACGATCGGCGCGAACATCGTCCCCAGGAACAATGCGAAGCCATCCGGATAACAATGGTGTTTGCCGATGGTCTGGCCGACGAGTTCGGTCGGGTCGCGGCTGATCTGCGACATCGAACTCGCACCTTCGAGCTGAAAACCTTCGTCGCCCCTGATCTCGAGGCGCACGGTGCACTGGCGCACGTCGTCCAGAGTGAACCTGCCGTCGAACAGCCGGATGAACGGACCGATGGCACACGAGGCGTTGTTGTCCTTGGCCTTGCCCAACAACAGCGCGCTGCGGCCCTCGATGTCGCGCAGGTTCACGTCGTTGCCGAGCGAGGCGCCGAGGATGCGGCCGGCGCTATCTACCGCGAGCACGATCTCGGGCTCGGGATTGTTCCAGGCCGAGTCCGAGCGCACACCTATCCAGTCGCCCCAGCCCATCGACGACAGCGTCGGCGCCTTGGTGAAGATCTCGGCGTCGGGGCCGATCGCGACCTCGAGGTACTGCGACCACAAACCGTCGGCGATCAGCGCGGCCTTGAGCTTCTGCGCCTGCTCGGAACCGGGCTTGACCGCGCGGATATCCGCGCCGATGCGCTCGCGCAGGCTGCTGCGCAACGCGTCGGCCTGGCTCGCGTCGCCGCGGCAGCGCTCTTCGATCACGCGTTCCATCGCGGAAATCGCGAAGGTCACGCCGCTCGCCTTGATGCATTGCAGATCGAACGGCGAGAGCAGCCGGATCTCTTTCTTGCCCGAGAACTCGCAGGTGAAGGCGAACGATTCCAGCGGCCCGAGATCCGCGCCGTCCGGAATCGTGCCGTTCCAGCCGTTGAGCAGCTGCGACACGGTGGCGGCGTGTTTCGAGACGTCGCGTACGCGGCCTTCGAACACCACGATCGGAGTCGGGCCTTCGCGCGTCAACATGCGGCCGACGAGTACCGCCTGCCGCCAGTCAGAGGGAAGATATTCATTCATAAGATTGAAGGCGAGCCCGCGGCCACAAGCGTGGGGCCGCGGGCCCGGCCATTGACAGTTAGCCAGCCGAAGCGGGCGCCTTTTTCCACAAATGCTGCATGGTCTCGAGCGTGCGGCCCTTGGTCTCCGGCACGAACTTCCAGACGAACGCCGCGGCCACCAGGCTCGCGCCGCCATACAACCAGTAGGCAAAACCGTGGTTGAACGTCGCGGTCAGGCCCGAGTGGCTGTCGAGAATGTTGAACGTCCACGACACGAACAGGTTCGCCAGCCACTGCGCGGCAACCGCCAGCGCCATGGCCTTGTTGCGGATGTTGTTCGGGAAGATCTCCGCGAGCAGCACCCAGACGACCGGACCCCACGACAACGAGAAGCCCGCGATGTAGATGCAGACCACGATCAGCGCGGCGAGGCCGACGTGGCCCGAGTAGAACAGGAAGCCGAGCGCGATCATCGACACCGCCATGATCAACGCGCCGAGGATCAAGAGTGGCTTGCGGCCCCACTTGTCGACGGTGGCGGTCGCGACCAGCGTGAACACCACCATGACGATGCCCATGATGACGGTCTGCATGAGCGATGCGTTCGCCTCGAAGCCCATGTTCTTGAACATCTGCGGGCCGTAGTAGAGCACCGCGTTGATGCCGACGAACTGCTGGAACAGCGACAACATGATGCCGACGAACACGAGCAACCCGCCGTACGCGAACAACTTGCCGCTGGTTTCCTTGAGCGAGGCGTCGATCTCGGCGAGCACGATCTTGGCTTCTTCGGGGCTCGCGAGTTTGTTCAGCACCTCGAGCGCCTTCGCGTTCTTGCCCTTGAGCATGAGGCCGCGCGGCGTCTCCGGAACGAACAGCAGCAGCAGCACGAACAGGCCGGCCGGGATCGCGCACGAGGCCAGCATCCAGCGCCAGCCCTTGTCATGCAGCCAGGTCGCGTCGCCGAGCGAGGCGATGCCCCAGTTCACGAAGTACACCAGCGAGATGCCGCTGACGATCGCGATCTGCTGGTAGGTGACGAGCGCGCCGCGCTTGGACGGCGGGGCGATCTCCGCGATGTACATCGGCGCGAGCATCGACGCCAGGCCAATGCCGATGCCGCCGAAGATGCGGTGGCCGGTGAAGTTGGTGATCACCTCACCGAAGGTGTAGTTAGGCAGCTCGGCGCCGAAGGGGTTGAGGAGCATCGCGATGAGGTCGATGAGCGGCGTCAGCAGGGAACCGACCGTACCGATGGCCGACTCCGGCCAGGCCGAACCCAGCGACGACATGAAGAACAATGCGCCGGCGACGATGAGGCCGCCGCGGCGGCCGAGCCAGCTGGCGATGACGCCACCGAGCGCGCCGCCGATGATGCAGCCCGCGAGCGCGCAGGAGATGGTCCAGCCTTCGAGGCTGATGCGCGCGCTCTCGGCGAGACCGAGCGGAGCGACGAAATTCGCCTTGATCGAATCCGTCGCGCCGGAGATCACGGCGGTGTCGTATCCGAAGAGGAGGCCGCCCAGTGCAGCGATGATCGTGAGGGTGATGAGAAGACCCGTGTGGGTGCTTGCACCCGGGGTCGTACCTGAGGCTTGAGACACGCGCTATCTCCTTGACTGGATTATGTTTTTCGACCCCGCTGGCGTGCGCGTCACGCGCCCCCCGTTCAGCGGTCGCGGAAGCGTAGTGATAGCGGTATCAGATAGCAAGTTACGCCCGGGCAATGGCCCGGGAAACCTGCCAGATCGCTCAGGGTTTTCGCGGCGGTGCGACAGAGTCTCTCTTCACCAGAACATAGGGCACGAGGTGATCGACCGCCACGTTGATGTGGCGGTCTTTCGGCCGCCGGATCTTGTGCAGCAGCAGGTTGATCGCCGCCTCGGCCATGGCCGCGATGGGCTGGCGGATCGTCGTCATTTCGGGCCAGACCGTGGTCGCGATCGGCGTGTCGTCGAAACCGACCACCGACAGATCGCGCGGGACGTCGAGGCCGCGCCGGTGCGCAACCGAGATGGCGGCGGCGGCCATGTCATCGTTGCTGGCGAAGATGGCGGTCGGCATACGCTTGCGCGCCAGCAGCTTCTCCGCCGCCTCGAGACCGGACTTGTACGAGAAGAAACCCTGCACGACGAGCGTGGGATCGACTTCGTAACCGGCTTCCTCCATGGCGGCCTCGAAACCGGCCTGCCGTTGTCCGCTCGCGGTCTGGGCAGGTTGCCCGACGATGAAGGCGATGCGCGTGTGGCCATGCGCGATCAGGTGCGCCGTCATTTCGCGTGCGGCATTGAAGTCGTCGATGCGCACGCAGGAAACGTCTTCGCGCGCCTTGCCGGTAGCTAGGGCGACCGCGGGCACGCCTTCGGCGGCGAACGCGGCGGCGATCGCCTTCGATTCACACAGCGGCGGCGGCAGGATCACGCCGGCGATGCCCTCGGAAAGGCGCTGCGCCGCGGCCTTTTCCTGCGCGGGTTTGAGATTGTCCCAGCGATCGAGCACCAGCTGGGCCGCCGTGCGATGGGAGCCATCGAGCGCGCCGACCAGCATTTCGCTCAGATAGGAGGCGCTGGGATTGGAATAGATCAACGCGATACGTGTATCGCGCGCACCGGCGAGTACGCGCGCCGCCGGATTCGGCCGGTAGTTGAGCTCGCGGACCGCGGCCATCACGGTCTCGCGGGTCGAATCGCGCACGTTGCTTTCGCCATTGATGACGCGCGACACCGTCATCGGCGAAACGCCAGCGTGACGTGCAACTTCGTGAATGGTGACTGCGCCGCCCTTGCGACGGCCGGTCCTTTCTGCAAGACGCGGTGGGCCGTCGTTGGTGCGATCACCTGATTCGCTCAATCAATCCCCCCGCGGCTGCCCGAATACTGGCGCAACGCTTGCATTAGCGATGACAATGGATTCTACGCGTCATCGAAGCCCAATGTCCCCATGAAGCACCGCTTGTTGTTGGTTTGCCTCGCGGCTTTCGCGCTGCCGATGCCGGTTTCGGCAGAGGACGGATATGACTTATGGCTGCGTTATCGCGCGGCCGACGCCGCGGCGTACCCGGAATTCGCGACCACCGTCCGGGAGCTCGTCTCCGGCTCCGGGACACCCACGCTGGCGGCCGCCGAACGCGAGCTTTTGCGCGGGTTGAGCGGATCATCCGGCGCTGCCATTCCGGTGGTCGCGGCAGCGCAGCGGGACGGTGCCCTGCTGTTCGGCACACCGCGCAGTTCGCCCGCGATTGCCGCGCTGCCACTCGATCTCGTCAGGGCGGGTCCCGAGGGATACGTGATTCGCAGCATTGCGGTGAATGGCCGGGCCGCCACCGTGATTGCCGCGAACAGCGACGTGGGCGTGCTCTACGGCGCCTTCCATTTCCTGCGACTCATTCAGACGCGCGCGCCGCTGCAGGCGCTCGACATCGTCTCGCGGCCGCGCACGCAGATCCGGGTGCTCAACCACTGGGACAATCTCGACGGTCATGTCGAGCGTGGATACGCCGGTCAGTCCATCTGGGACTGGCACAAACTGCCGCTGTGGCTCGACCCGCGTTACACCGACTACGCGCGCGCCTGCGCGTCGGTGGGTATCAATGGCAGCGTGTTGACGAACGTCAATGCAAATGCGACCAGTCTCACGCCCGCCTATCTAGAAAAAGCCGCCGCGCTCGCCGGCGTCATGCGCCCTTACGGCGTGCGCGTGTATCTGACGGCGCGCTTCAGCGCACCCATCGAGCTCGGTGGTTTGAAGACCGCGGACCCGCTCGATCCTTCGGTACGCGCCTGGTGGAAGGACAAGGTCGACGAGATCTACCGGTACATACCGGACTTCGGCGGTTTCCTCGTGAAGGCCAATTCGGAAGGGCAGCCGGGTCCGCAGGACTACAAACGCACCCATGCCGATGGCGCCAACATGCTGGCCGAAGCGCTGGCGCCGCATGACGGCATCGTGATGTGGCGCGCGTTCGTCTATTCGAACGAGACGCCGACCGACCGGGCGAAGCAGGCCTACGACGAGTTCGTGCCGCTCGACGGGAAGTTCGCCACCAACGTGCTCGTGCAGGTCAAGAACGGACCGATCGATTTCCAGCCGCGTGAACCTTTCCATCCCCTGTTCGGCGCGATGCCGAAGACGCCGCTGATGATGGAGTTCCAGATCACCAAGGAATACCTGGGCTTCGCCACGCATCTTGCCTATCTAGGGCCCTTGTTCGAGGAAGCGCTCGAATCGGACACCCTCGTCAGGGGCAAAGGCTCGACGGTCGCGAAGGTGATCGACGGCCAGTTGCACGGTTACAAACTCACCGGCATGGCGGGCGTCGCCAATATCGGCGCCGACCGCAACTGGAGCGGTTCGCATTTCGATCAGGCGAACTGGTATGCCTTCGGGCGTTTCGCATGGGATCCAGAGGCGAATTCACGGGACGTCGCCGAAGAGTGGCTGCGCATGACGTTCTCGAACGATGCGCAGTTCGTGCAGCCGGTGCTGGCGATGATGATGGGCTCGCGCGAAGCGGTGGTCGACTACATGACTCCGCTCGGGCTGCATCACCTGATGGACACGGGGCATCACTACGGCCCGGGGCCCTGGGTGAGCAATCTGTCGCGCGCCGACTGGAACCCGACTTACTACCATCGAGCCGATGCGAACGGCATCGGCTTCGAACGCGGACCCAAGGGCAGCGATGCCACGGGCCAGTATTCGCCCAAAGCCGCGGCGCGGTTCTCGGATCTGAAGAAGACGCCGGAGAACCTGCTGCTGTGGTTCCACCACGTGCCGTGGGACTACCGGATGACTTCCGGCCGCCCGCTCTGGGACGAACTGGTGCTGCATTACACGCACGGCGTCGAAGTAGTTAGTCAGATGCGCGGCACCTGGGCAGCGCAGCAGGGGCGGGTCGATGCGGAACGATACGCCCAGGTGGCGGCGTTCCTCGCGATCCAGGAGCAGGAAGCGAAATGGTGGCGCGATGCCTGCATCGCGTACTTCCAGTCGTTGTCGCGGCGGCCACTGCCGGCGGGAGTGGCCGCGCCGGCGCATCCGCTCGAGTACTACCAGTCGTTGAAGTTTCCATACGCGCCCGGGCGCGGCTGAACAATCGAGAGGGAAAGAAGATGCGTGCTGCATGGCTGATCTGCGGAATGATGTCCTGCGCCTCGCTGGCGCGCGCGGCCGACCCCACGCCTCTGGTCCTGACCGCCGAGCAGGATCACAAGCTGATGCTGGAAAAACTCGGCATCAAGGAGATCCGCCAGGGCGCCAACGGGCGCGATCCGAATGCGCCCAATGCAGCCAACTACGATGAGTCGAAGGCCAATCCCTACCCGGTGCTGCCGGACCCGCTCGTGATGGCGAACGGCAAGCCGGTCCTGACCGCGCGCGACTGGACGCGGCGCCGGCGCCCGGAGCTGGTGGAACTGTTCGATCGCGAGATCTACGGGCGCACGCCGCGGCGCACCCCGTCCGTGAGCTGGGAAGTGAAGTCGACCACCAACGAAACCGTCGGCGGTGCCGCGGTCGTGGTGCGCAAGCTCATCGGACACGTCGACAACAGCAGCTACCCGGCGATCGCGGTCGACATCGATCTCACGCTAACTACCGTGGCCGGCGCGAAGAACCGGCCGGTGATCATGGAATTCTTCCCGGTCGAGTGGGCGGCGCGTATTCCGCCGCAGCCGTCGCCGACCTGGCAGGAACAGGTCATCGCGCGCGGCTGGGGGTACGCGATCCTCTCGCCCTCCAGCATCCAGGCCGACAACGGCGCGGGGCTCACGCGCGGCATCATCGGACTCGTCAACAAGGGCCAGCCGCGCAAGGTCGACGACTGGGGCGCGCTCAAGGCGTGGGCCTGGGGTGCGTCGCGCGCGCTCGACTATCTCGAGACCAATCCGGATGTCGACGCGAAACGCGTGGTGATCGAAGGGGTTTCGCGTTACGGCAAGGCGTCGCTCGTGACACTCGCGTACGAGCCGCGATTCGCGGTGGGGTTCATCGGTTCTTCGGGCGCCGGGGGTGCCGCGCTCGCGCGGCGGCACTGGGGCGAAATGCTCGAGAACGTCGCGGGCAGCGGCGAATACCACTGGATGGCCGGCAACTACATCAAGTACGCCGGCCCGTTGACGGTGAACGATCTGCCGGTGGATGCGCACGAGTTGATCGCGTTGTGCGCGCCGCGGCCCGTCTTCATCGGCGCCGGCAACCCGGCGCAGGGCGACGGCTGGGTCGACCCGAAGGGCATGTTCATGGCCGCAGCGGCCGCCGGGCCCGTTTACCGGTTGTTAGGCAAGCGCGATCTCGGCACGACGGAATTCCCGCCGATGGAAACCGCACTCGACGAGGGCGATCTCGCCTACCGCCAGCACGCCGGCGGACATACGTCGGGCCCCAACTGGCCGACCTTCCTGGAGTTCGCGGAGCGCTACTTCTGAGTGGTGCCGGGGTGCAATTCTCGTAATTGAGTCAGCGTTGGACTGACGCGCATGCGCCGACTCAATTACGAGAATTGCACCCCGGCACCACTAACTACCAGTCCCACATCGTGCCGTCTTCCAGACGCGCGATCGGCAGCTGTTTCGGGTTGTAGGGATACTTCGCGGCCAGTTTCTCGTCGATCGAGACGCCGTGTCCGGCGCTCTCGCCGCAGTACAGCCGGCCTTCCCGGAACGTGTAGTCGTGCGGGAACACCTCGTCGGTGACGTCCGCATGTTTCATGTATTCCTGGATGCCGAAATTGGGCACCCAGGTATCGAAGTGCAGCGCCGCTCCCATACACACGGGCGACAGATCGGTCGCGCCGTGGAATCCCGTGCGCACTCCATGCAGCGCCGCGAAATCCGCGATGCGCCGCAGATGCGTGATGCCGCCGCCGTGGACGATGGTGGTGCGGATGTAGTCGATGAGCTGGTTCTCGATCAGGTGTTTGCAGTCCCAGATCGAATTGAAGATCTCGCCCACCGCGAGCGGCGTCACCGAATGTTTGCGAACCAGCTCGAAGCTCTTCTGGTTTTCCGCCGGCGTGCAATCCTCCAGCCAGAACAACCGGTACGGTTCGAGGTCGCGCGCCAGTCGCGCCGCTTCGATCGGCGACAGGCGGTGATGCACGTCGTGCAGCAACTCGATGTCGGATCCGTGATCCTTGCGCAGACGCTCGAACAACTGCGGCACGACCGCGAGGTACTTGGGCGTAGCCCACACCGACTCCGCCGGCAATTCACTCTCGGCAGGTTCGTAGGCGTTTTTCAGATTCGAAATTCCGTACGCCTTCTTGACGCCGGGCACGCCGCACTGTGCGCGCACGGCCTTGTAACCCTGCGCGATGTACTTGCCGACTTCGTCGCTGGCCTCGTCGATGTCCTTGCCATTCGCATGGCCATACACCAGCGCGCCTTCGCGCGAACGCCCGCCGAGCAGCTGATACAACGGCTGATTCGTCATCTTGCCGAGGATGTCCCACAACGCGACGTCGACCGCCGCGATCGCCGTCATCGTCACGGGACCGCGCCGCCAGTAGGCGCCGCGATAGAAGAACTGCCAGGCATCTTCTATGCGCCCCGCGTCGCGGCCGATCAGATTCGGCACCACGTGGTCTTTCAGATATGAAGCAACCGCGAGTTCGCGGCCGTTCAGCGTCGCATCGCCGATACCGCTAACACCCGAGCGCGTGACGATTTTCAAAGTCACGAAGTTGCGCGCCGGGCAGGTGACGATCACTTCCGCCGACACGATCTCGCGTTCGCGGTGCGTGCCTGCGTTTGAATTATTCGCGGCCTGAGTGCTCACGCCCATTGCTCCCCAAAAGATTAAGAATTAGTGTCGCCCGCCGCGGCCGGCATTTGCCGACCGTCCAACGGGGCCCGAATACTACCAATATGGACAAACTCAATCCCGATCGGCTCTTTCCGGCCGATCCCAATACGAGAGCCATCGCACGGACGCTGTACCAGCTCGTCAAAGACCTGCCGATCATCAGCCCCCACGGCCATACCGACCCCAAGTGGTTCGCGGACAACATGCCGTTCGCCGATCCGGCCAGCCTGCTGCTCACGCCGGACCATTATGTTTTCCGCATGCTCTACAGCCAGGGCGTCAAGCTGGAAGACTTCGGCGTGGCGCGCATCGACGGCGGCGTCACCGAACGAGATGCACGCAAGATCTGGCGGATCTTCGCCAAACACTATTACCTGTTCCGCGGCACGCCGTCGCGCATGTGGTTCGACTGGGTGCTGGCGAGCATTTTCGATGCTCCCGTGCCGCTGACGCCGGAAAATGCCGATGCGACTTATGACCGCATCGCCGAGTGGCTGCAGAAGCCTGAGTTCCGGCCGCGCGCGTTGTTCGAGCGGTTCAACATCGAGGCGCTCGCCACCACGGAATCTCCGCTCGACGATCTCGCGCATCACGTCAGCATTCGCAAGAGCGGCTGGTCGGGGCGCGTAGTCACCGCGTATCGGCCCGATCCTGTGGTCGATCCGGACGCGATCGGATTCCTCGATAACCTCAAGAAATTCAGCGAGCTCACCGGCGAAGATGCGCTTTCCTGGCGCGGTTACCTGGCGGCGCATCGCAAGCGCCGCGCATTTTTCGCCGTCATGGGCGCGACCTCTACCGACCACGGGCATCCCTCCGCGCGCACCGCGGACCTGAGCCCGGCGGATGCCGAGGCGCTGTTCGGCCGTATCGTGAAAGGCGCGCAGAACCCTGGCGACGCGGATCTGTTCCGCGGCCAGATGCTCACCGAGATGGCGCGCATGAGCCTCGACGACAAACTCGTGCTGCAGATCCACCCGGGCTCCTGGCGCAATCACAACGCGCCGGTATTCGATCGCTTCGGACCGAACGTCGGCGCCGACATTCCGATGGCCACCGATTACGTCGGCGCATTGCGGCCGCTGCTCAATCGTTTCGGCAATGACGCATCGCTCAGCATCATCGTGTTCACGCTCGATGAAAGCACCTACGCGCGCGAGCTCGCGCCGCTGGCGGGCCACTATCCGGCGCTCAAGCTCGGGCCCGCTTGGTGGTTCCATGACAGTCCGGAAGGCATGATGCGTTTCCGCGAACAAACCACCGAGACCGCGGGTTTCTACAACACCGTCGGCTTCAACGACGATACGCGCGCCTTCCTGTCGATTCCGTCGCGCCACGACGTGGCGCGCCGCATCGATTGCTCGTTTCTCGCGCGCCTGGTGGCCGAGCATCGGCTGCCGGAAGACGAGGCGGCCGTGCTCGCGCCGCAGCTCGCGTACGAATTTCCGAAAAAAGCCTACAAACTTTGAACGACGCATTCCCGAGGGGTCAGCTGCATGAATAGTCGCAACTTGTCGAATGACACCGGTAGCATCCCGGCGCAGGGCCGCCCGACCAACTACCGCTGGATCATCTGCGCGTTGTTGTTCTTTTCGACGACCATCAACTACATCGACCGCAACTCGCTGTCGGTGTTGAAGACCACGCTGCAGGGCGCGCTCGGCTGGACCGATGTCGACTACGGCTGGATCACCTTCGCGTTCACGTTCGCCTACGCGGCGTTCCCCTCGCTGATCGGTGTGTTCGTCGACCGCTTCGGCGTCAAGCGGGCACTGGCCGGTGCGCTGGTGCTCTGGTCGCTGGCCGCCGCCGCGCATGGCCTGGTCGGCACCGTGCTCGGCTTCGTCATCGTGCGCTTCGTGCTCGGCATCGCCGAAGCGGCTAACTTCCCGGCGTCGATCAAGGCGGTGGGAATGTGGTTTCCGCAAAAGGAACGCGCCTTCGCCACGGGCATCTTCAATTCGGGCACCAGCGTCGGCGTGATGGTGTCGTTCGGCACGGTGTACGTGGCGACGCACTGGGGCTGGCAGGCCGCGTTCGTGTTCATCGGCGTGATGGGCCTCGTCTGGCTGATCTTCTGGCAGAAGTATTTCGACCTTCCCGAAAAGCACAAAGGCGTCAACGCCGCGGAACTCGAGTTCATCCAGGCGGGGCAGCCCGCTACCGAAAAAGCGGTGAAGGTGCCGTGGACGGCGCTGCTGCGATATCGGGAGATCTGGCCGTTCATCATCGGCAAGTTCATCACCGACCCGGTGTGGTGGTTCTTCCTGTTCTGGTTGCCGTCCTATCTCGAAAAGGAACGCGGCCAGAATCCGCTCGCGAGCGCGGGGTGGATAGGCCTCATCTACACCGGTTCGAGCATCGGGTCGATCCTGGGCGGCTGGCTGTCGGGCGCGCTGATCAAGCGTGGCTGGCCGGTCGGCAAGGCGCGCATGACGACCATGTTGCTGGCCGCGATCTTCATGCCGGGCTCGATCCTCGCGTACTACGCCGACAGCTTCGTGGTCTGCGTGGCATTCATCACGCTCGCCACTGCGTGCCATCAGGCCTGGTCGGCCAACCTGTTCACGAACGCCACCGACATGTTTCCGCAGAAGGTGGCCGCTTCGGTCGTCGGCCTCGGCGCGACGGCGGGTGGCATCGGCGGCATGTTCATGACCTTGCTGGCCGCGCTCGCGGTGCAGTGGACCGGAACCCAGCAGATCGTCTTCGTCTGGGCCGGCGGCATGCATCTGGCGGCGCTCGCGTTGTTCTGGTTCTGGTTCAAGGGCCGGTTCGTTCAGGTCAATGTCGACACCGACGTCGACGAATCGAAGGCGCACCGCGGGCTGGTATTCAGCGGCCTCGCGCTGGTGGTGTTCGGTGCAATCCTCTGCGCCTGGGAATACAACAACCTCACGCTGATCCTGCAGGTGGTCAAGGTCACGGGCGCCGCCGGCGCCGCGGTGGTCGCAGGCGGCTTCGTGATCATCGGCCTCGGCCTGATCTACGCGGGCATGCCGAAACGGCGTCAGCTGACGGCCTGAACCCACAAGGTCGCGGGCTCGAGCTCGACCGAGTTCGTGCCCGCGAAGATAGGGAACTGGCCGGGCTCGACGACGTGTTGCATGTGCACGTCCCGGAGCGCGAGATCAGCGGGCGCCGATCTTGCGCGGCACGGACGAATAGCGGCGCCGTTTCTCGGCGGCCACGGCCCGGGCCCGCTCGAGCTCCTTGACCTCGGTGACCTTGAGCATGTCGTCGATGACGCGCGAGATGTGCTCGTGCATGGCGGCACGCGCGGCCTCGGGGTCGCGCTTTTTCAATGCCCGTACGATCGCCGTGTGTTCCTCGATCGGCGGCTTGAGCCCGCGCGCGCGCCCCTTGTCGTCCATCGAATGGCTCTGCGGAGACCGGGCGCGTGCGTCCCACATCATCTGCACGGCTGCGATGAGGCCGCTGTTCTGCGTCGAGGTGGCGATCAGCTCGTGGAAGCGGCGATCCGCATCCTCGCTCATGATGATTTCATTGTGCTTGTTGTCGTCGCGCATTTCCGCGATGAGCTCTGACAACTCCTTGAGCTGCGCCTCGTCGATTCGCAGTGCGGCGAGGGCGCAGATCTCACCCTCGATGACGCGCCGCGCTTCGAGTAGTTCGAAGGGGCCGATGTCCTTCGCCCCTTCGGTGCCGCTCGGCGGGTGCCGGTTGGTGACGTAAACGCCGGAGCCGAGCCGCACCTCCACGAGGCCGTCCAGCTCGAGCGCGATGATCGCCTCGCGCACGGTCGGGCGCGAGACGCCGAAGGCCTGCGCAAGTTCGCGTTCGGAGGGCAGGCGCTGGCCGATTTCGTACTTGCCGTCGGCGATCGCCTTCGCGAGCTTCTGCGAAATCTGTTCGTAAAGGCGGCGGGGTTCAGGCATGGGGCCGAGTATCCGTGTCCCCCCCGCGGGCAACAAGAGCTGAAAGCGTGGAATTTCGCATTGTCGGGCCATTGGCGGCTTGTCCAGCAGGTCATAGTGGTCAGGGGGGTTATTGCATTTGGCCTGACCAATTTGCTACGGTGTCGCCAACGCGGTGGGGGCCGCGTCACTCCTTCGGTCCGTCGCGGCCTCCCTCTGCTTCGTCAGTTCGGCACTTCCGGATTCGCTTCGGCGGCTCTGGAAGACCGGCTGCATCCGTCGTGTTCTGGCGCGAGTAGTTAGTCTGTCGTGCCCGGAAGGCGTCGAGATCAGCCACGAGGCGTTGTACGGAAGCGACACCGCGACAGTTTTCAGCGATTTTTGTGCGAATGAGGTGTTGTGCGGCGGAGATGTGCTCGCTACCATCGCCGCCACACATTCGAAGCGCGGCGGGCGGGGGCCCGCCGGATGATCTAACTACAATAGGGGACGATGCGCTCATCGCGTCGTACGAAATGGCCTGGAGGGGCGACATTCATGAGTAAGAAATCACCGTTATTCCGTCTGACGTTGGCGGGTTGTTCCGCTGCCGTCGGCTTTTTCTCGGCGGGTGCCGCGGCGCAGAACGCGCCGGCAACCGAAGATGCGGATTCGATGGAAGAGGTCGTGGTCTCCGGTTTCCGCAGCAGTCTCGAGAAATCGCTCGAGGTCAAACGCGCGTCGATCAATTTCACGGACTCCATCTCGTCCGAAGACGTCGGCAAGCTGCCCGACAACAATCTCGCCGAAGCCATCGCCCGCATCCCGGGCGTGCAGATCTCGCGCACCAACGGCGAAGGCCAGCAGATCAACCTGCGCGGTCTCGGCCCGAGTTTCACGCGCGTCACGCTCGATGGAATGCCGATCTCGGTCTCGTCCGAAGGCAGCGTCGACCAGGCCGCGCGTAATCGCGAGTTCGATTTCGATCTGCTGCCTTCCGATCTGTTCTCGGCGCTCGAAGTGTCGAAGTCGCCGCAGGCGAGCATCGTCGAAGGTGGTCTGGCCGGCACGGTCAACCTGCGCCCGTCGCGCCCATTCGACTACGACGGACTCACCGTGTCGTACAAGCTCGAAGGCACGTATCAATCGAGCTCCGAAGAAGTCGATCCGCGCGCCAGCTTCCTGATCAGCAAGAACTGGGACGACAAGTTCGGTCTGCTGCTCAATGTCGCCGCAACGAAGCGCACGTTCCGCACCGACGGCTGGAGCGCCCAGGGCTGGACGTCCGGCCGCGTAGGCGCGCTGGTGGGTACTACTACTCAAGTCTCGAGTGCCCCGTCCGCGGGTTACTCCGCAGGCTTCGACTGGAACCTGCCGACCCTCGCGCCGAACAATGCGACGACGCGTGATCCGAATTTCGTGAACGAGTCCGGCCTCACGAACGCGCAGCTTGCGAATGCGCAAGTACCGCGCCTCGGCCGTCCCGAGGTGCAGGTGGGCGATCGCGACCGCGTTGGCGCGTCGTTCGCGGCGCAGTTCCGTGCCACCGATAAGCTCGATTTCGCGTTCGATGCCTTGTACGCCAAGCTCGACGCATCATTCGATCGCTACACCGACAACCTGCTGGTGCGCAACACGAACGCCGGCACGAACAATGCGACCGGCTTCGGTTTCATCACGCCGCGCAACTTCGTGCTCGACGAGCACAACAACGTCGTCAGTGGCCAGCTCGAGAACGCCAAGTTCTGGTCCGAGAATCGCGACAACGACAACTCGACCACGTTCGCGAGCTACACGCTCACCGGCAACTGGCAGGCCACCGACAAGTTCAAGCTGACCGCGAAGGTCAACACGGCGAAGTCGGATTGGGATTTCCGCATGAACACGTACCTGTTCCTGTCGGATCCGGGCACGGTCAATCTCGAGATCAACGGCGACAACATCCCGACGATCAATCCGGTCCTGGATATTGCGGATGTCGCCAACTGGCAGATGGACACGGTTCGCGTCCAGCCGCGCAAGCGCCGTGAAACCAACGACACGTTCTGGCTCGAAGGCACCTACGGTGACGAGGAGATGAACGTCAAGTTCGGCGCCGTGCGCAACACGTTCGAGCGTCTGCGTAACCAGTACAGCACTTCGGTGGGTGTGACCCAGGGTGCCGCGTTGACTCCGTTCGGTTACACCGGCCCCGCGGCGATGAACACCTGGGACATCACGCCGTTCGCGAGCGTCGTTCCGGTGAATTTCGGCGAGTTCTTCGATGCCGATCCGGGCTATCGCCGCTGGACCGTCGCCGATCTCGGCGCGTTCAACGAGATGCTGAGCCCGGCCGAGCTCGATGCGGCAGCCAACCTGGATTACCAGAACTCCGGCACCTTCAAGGAGACGAGCACCTCCGCGTACGTCGAGCTGAACAAGAAGCTCGAGCTGGGTGGTCATGGTCTGCGCTTCAACACCGGCGTCCGCTGGGTGAAGACCGAGCAGGACCTCACCGGCTTCGTGCAGTTGCAATCGACGCCCCGCCCGCCGCCGGGCTCGAACGCGATCCAGCAGATTCCGTACCTGTTCAACATTCGTGAGGACCAGTACGGCTCGAACACGACCAACGGCGAATACGACGTCGCGTTGCCGTCGTTCAACATGGCGTTCGACATCACGGACAAGCTCATCTCGCGCCTCAGTCTGGCGAAGACGATGACGCGTCCGAATCCGGGCGACATGATGCCGTTCGTCAGCCTGTCCACGGCCGGTGTCGTGACGGCGGGCAATCCGGACCTGCAGCCTTACTTCTCGGAGCAGGCGGACCTGGGCCTCGAGTGGTACTTCCAGGAAGGCGCCGTGCTCTCGACGACGCTGTTCCAGAAGAACATCGATGGCTTCACGCAGCGTTCGAACACGGTGCGGCCGTTCCGCGACGCGGGTATTCCGATCGAAGGACTGGATCCGACGCTGCGCGCGCTGGTGGAAGTGCAGGGTTACGACACCCCGTTGTTGTTCAACCAGGCGCAGAACATCCCGGGCATCACGAAGATGCAGGGCGCGGAGCTGTTCTACCAGCAGCGCCTGGACTTCCTCCTGAACGGCCTTGGCGTGAACCTCAACTACACGTATCTCGATTCGGGTGATCGCGTGGTCCTGGGTCTCGCGAAGAAGAACTACAACGCCATCGTGTACTACGAGACGCCGCGTTTCGCGACGCGCCTTTCGTACAACGTGCGCGGCGACTACGTGGAGTGCACCAACAACTGCAATTCGACTTCGCCTGAAGCCGCCTCCCGCGCCGAGGCGGGTTACCTGGACTTCAACTCGAGCGTGAACTTCGAAACGTTCGGGCAGAAGCTCACCTTGAGCTTCGAAGTGCTCAACCTGACTGACGAAGTGGAATATACGTTCGCCGGGTACGACAACCGCGCGTACGTGTTCAACGCGCCCGGCCGGACCTTCATCCTCGGATTGCGCGGGCAATTCTGAGGGCTGGATGTGAGAAAGGGAGGCGGTGCAAACCGCCTCCCTTTTTTTATGCGCGTAACTCGCCCTGCGAACGGCAGGCGCGTCTCAGCGGATGACGCGCGCTCCCTTGCCCTTCATCACGGCCTCGACTTCCTTCACGTTCACCATGGACGTATCGCCCGGCGTCGTCATGGCCAGCGCGCCATGCGCCGCGCCGTATTCCACGGCCGCCTGCGGGCCTTTGCCCTCCATGAATCCATACGCGAGACCTGAGGCGAAACCATCGCCGCCGCCGACGCGGTCATAGATCTCGAGGTTCTCGCGCATCATCGACTGATAGAACTGGCCACCCGCATAGAGGATGGCCGACCAGTCGTTGAACGTCGCCGTCTTCGCGTTGCGCAGCGTCGTCGCCGCGACCTTGAAGTTCGGGAACTGCTTCACCGCCGTCTGGATCATCTTCTTGAAGTTCGCCGGATCGATCGCCGAGATGTGTTCGTCGAGGCCTTCCACTTCGAACCCGAGGCACGCCGTGAAATCTTCTTCATTGCCGATCATCACGTCGACGTACTTGGCGATGTTGCGGTTGATCTTCTGCGCGCCTTCCTTGCCGCCCTGGCTCTTCCAGAGCGAAGCGCGGTAGTTGAGGTCGTAGGAAACGATCGTGCCGTACTTGCGCGCGATCTCGACGGCTTCGATCACCGCCTCCGAGGTGTTGGGCGCGAGCGCGGCAAAAATGCCGCCGGTGTGGAACCAGCGAACGCCTTCCTCACCAAACAACTTTTCCCAGTTCACTTCACCGGGCTTGATCTGCGAGGCGGCGGAATGCCCGCGATCCGAACAGCCCAGCGCCGCGCGGATGCCGAAGCCTTTCTCGGTGAAATTCAGGCCGACGCGCGTGTTGCGCCCGAGGCCGTCGAAGTCCCGCCAGATGATCTTCGAGGTGTCGACGCCGCCCTGCATCATGAGGTCTTCGACCAGCCAGCCGAGATCGTTGACGGGCAGCGCGGTCACGGCCGTGGAGCGTTTGCCCCAACATTTGCGCATGGCCCGGGCGACGTTGTACTCGCCGCCGCCTTCCCACACCTGGAACGTGCGCGCGTTGCGCACGCGGCCGAAGCCGGGATCGAACCGCAGCATGATCTCGCCGAACGAGGCGCAGTCCCAACGCGTTTCCGATGCCGGGCGAACCTTTAGAACATTGTCAGTCATGACTTCTTGCTTCTCTCTCTATTATTTCTGGCGAATCGTCTTGATGAGCTTTACGGTGTCGCGCACGCGCGCTTCGATGCCCGCGTAGTCGGCCTTCGCGAGCAGTTCCTTGGTGATGAGGTTGCTACCGATGCCGCAGGCGACGATGCCCGCGCCATACCATTTGCGCAGGGATTCCTCGGTGGGTTCGACGCCGCCGGTGGGCATGATGCGTGTCCACGGCATCGGGCCGAGCACGTTCTTCACGAACTCCGGTCCCCCGACCGAACTACCCGGGAATACCTTGACGATCTCGCAGCCGAGCTCGTGTGCGTACGAGATCTCGCTGGCCGAGCCGCAGCCGGGCGAGTAGGGGATGCAGCGCCGGTTGCACACCTTCGCCACGTCGGCGTTGAGGATCGGCCCGACGACGAACTTCGCGCCATTGGCGATATAGATGCCGGCGGTGGGTGCATCGACGATCGAGCCCACACCCATGATCACGGAAGGATCCGCCTTGTCGAAGTGCTTCGTGACTTCGAAGAACACGTGCGAGGCGAAATCGCCGCGGTTGGTGAACTCGATGCACTTCGCGCCGCCGTTGGCGCAGGCCTGGATGACCTTCTTACAAACCTCTGCGTCGGGGTGATAGAAAACCGGGATCACACCCTGGTCCATCATCGCGGCCAGCACGCTCATTCGATCCTTGTTCATCAACGGTCTCCGGGAGATGTGGCGAAGCGCCAGGTTAGTCGGCTCGAGCCTGCCGCATTTTCAAGGGCCGGCCTCTACCGCCGCAATCGAATGTCGAGATTTCGCGCCCCTGTGGCGCTGCCGCGATCCACGGCCGGCAAATCCCACGTTCCTTCGCAATGGTAACCGGTGTCATACCGCGCCGGGAAGCCGCGGCGGACTTCGGCGCCACTGGGTGCCGCTGCCGGAGCGCACTTTTGCGGGAACTGTGCGCGGTTCGGTGCCCCCCACCCCCGGGGGGCGGCACACTTTAGAGTGACCCTGAAAGAGCACGTGACGCAGTTCACGGTATGACCGACAACGCCACCACCCAGAAGGCCAAAGTGCTGCGTCGCTCGCCGCTGCCAGTTATTGGCGCGGCCATCGCGATCGTCCTGGTGGCGTTCTACGGCTGGTCGCAGCGCGGCTGGTTGTCGAACGTGGCGGACATCGAATCGCGCGACGTGGACATGCAGAGCCGCCAGCTCGAACGCGGCTACGAAGCCGAGCTGCAGGACCTGTTCGCCGCGGTCGGCGACTATTCCATCTGGCACGAGACGGCGGAATTCGTCGAAGGCAACCGGCCGGACTATTTCCACCTGTCGGTGGGTGCAGGTTCGCTGGTGCGTTTCGATGTCGACACCTTCCTGGTGCTCGACCGCAACCTCGAGACGCGCGCGTCGCTGGCCGTCGATCACACGGCGATGCAGGAATACGAGATTCCGCCCGACCCGGAATTGCTGGCCGCCATCAAGCAGGGCGTCACCTCGGGGCGGTTGAACGGTCAGGCCGACAGCGTCCGCGGCATCGTGCAGCGCGCCCGCGGCCCGGCCCTGTTCGTGGTGCGGCCCATCTTCGCGAGCACGACGCACATGCAGCCGGAAGGCTGGATGGCATTCGCGCGCTCGTTCTCGCCGACCGTCGTCGAGCGGATCGGGCACTTCTCGCCCTGGCCGGTGGTGGGTTACCCGGTGGCGAACCTGGAACGCTCCGGCGTGCCCGAGGAGGTGCGCGAGTGGGTACGGCGTTCGCCGCTCACCGCGAATCTCATGACGCGCGTCGCGGGGCGCAGCTCCATCAATGGCTATCTGATCCTGCGCGACCAGGTGGGCACGCCCGTGTGGCTGGTGGAGCTCGAAATGCCGCGCAGCGCCTTCGCCCAGGCGACGCGCACCACGCTCTACCAGACCATCTTGTTAGGCCTGCTGGTCGGCGGCTTCACGCTGGTCGCCATCCTGCTGGTGGCGCGTTCGCGCCGCATCAACGCCGATCGCCTCTCGCTCGAGTCGCGTTACCGCGCCATCATCGAGCAGGCGCAGGACGGCCTGCTGGTAGCCGACGCGCGCACCGGCGAGATCGTCGATGCGAATCCGGCGGTGCAGGAGCAGCTCGGATTCACGCTGGACGAACTGCGCGGCCGCTCGGTCCTGTCGGTGCTGCGTGGACCCAACGATTCGCAGGACCCGGTGATCGCGACGCTGGCGCGCGTCGAGCCCAGCCGCGGCATCGAGCTCGTCCAGTGGCTCAAGGACGGCCGGCAGATGGACGTCGAAGTCAGCTGCGTTCCCATCGAGTCGCGCGACCGGCGCCTCGTGTCGTACCTGATGCGCGATCTGTCCGAACGAAAGAAAGCGCAGAGCCAGTTGCTGGCCAACCAGCAGCGGCTCGACAAACTCGCCAATCACGATCACCTGACGGGGCTGCCGAACCGGCTGTTCCTGCAGGCACATCTGCCCGAAGCCATCGCGCGGGCGCAGGAAAACGGCACGATGCTGGCGGTGTTGTTCCTCGACCTCGACCGGTTCAAACACATCAACGACTCGCGCGGCCACGAAGTCGGCGACAAGCTGCTGCAGGAGATCGCCAAGCGCGTGCGTGCCGCGGTGCGCCCCTCGGATATTGTCGTGCGCATGGGCGGCGACGAATTCGTCGTCGTGCTGCACAAGGTCAACGCGCCGGACGAAGTGGCCATTGCCGCGACTCGCATCAACGAGGTGCTGAGCGCGCCGGTGATGATCGACGGACGGGCGCTGGTCGCCACGGTGAGCATCGGCGTCAGCATGTTTCCGCGCGACGGCGCCACGATGGGCGAGCTGCTCAAACATTCCGACACCGCGATGTACCAGGCGAAGGATGCCGGCCGGAATACCTTCCAGGTGTTCAGCCTGCAGATGGACCGCTCGCTCAAGGAGCGCGTGGCGATCGAATCTTCCCTGCGCGCCGGGCTCAAGCTCAACCAGTTCGACGTGCATTACCAGCCCATCATCGACATCCATTCGCGCCGGGTCGCAGGCCTCGAGGCGCTGCTGCGCTGGAAACATCCCACGCAGGGATATGTTTCGCCGGAACGTTTCATCGAAGTGGCCGAGGAAACCGGCCTCATCATTCCGATCGGCCAGTTCGTGCTCGACCGGATCGGCCGCGACATCAGCGCATGGCGCGATCAGGGCTCGCACCTGGTGCCGGTCAGCATGAACGTGTCGGCGGTGCAGCTGGAACGCACCAAGCTGCGCGAGCTCATCCAGCAAGCCATGGAGAGATATCGCATCGGCCCGCAGCTGATCGCGCTCGAGCTCACGGAGGGTTCGTTGTTCGAGAAGCGCACCGGCGAATTCCGCGAAGACGCGCTGGCCACGCTGCGCGACCTGGGCGTGAAGATCGCCATCGACGATTTCGGCACGGGTTATTCGAGCTTGTCGTATCTCAAACGCTGGCGCGTGGACTCGCTCAAGATCGATCGCAGCTTCGTGCGCGACATCGCCACCGATCCGTCGGATCACGCCATCGTCAGCGCGATCGTCGCCATGGCCAGAAGTTTGAACATCCAGGTGGTCGCCGAGGGGATCGAAACCTGGCAGCAGCTGGAGATCCTGCGCAGCATGGGTTGCACTCTCGCCCAGGGTTTCCTGTTCGCGAAACCTTGCGGCGCCGCCGAGGCGCTGCGTTTCCTGCGCGTCGAACCACTCGACCTGCTCGAATCCAACTGGGAAGCCTCCAACTCCCTCGCCGAAACGGGTTAGTGGGGACAGGCCTCGCCACCCGCCTTTTCCGGCATACAAACCCCGCAAGCCGACTGACTTCTTGATCCGCCGGGAATGAGGAAATTCGCGGATTCTGAAATACTCCACGCCTTGCCGGGACTCACCGGGGCAGGGAGGTTTCATGGTGCGGATCTGGTTTTGTTCGCTCGCCATCTTGTTCGCCTGCGCGGCGAACGCAGACGACGCTACCAGCCGCGAGCAACTGCACTCCACGCTGTGGATGCAGCGCGCTCCCGAGTACCGCGCCATCGTCGCGCAGGTGTATCGCCTTGCCACGGAAAAACTTTTCGCTCCGACGCCGGGTAGTGCCGCGCTCGAGCAGGCGGGTATCCCCGCGGAACAGCTGGCGCGTCTGCCGGCCGCGGTCGTGCTCGACCTCGACGAAACGGTGCTCGACAACACCGTCTACCAGGCGCGCCTCCTGCGCGACCGCACTACCTACAACAACGCGAGCTGGGGCGAATGGGTGCGCGCCGGCGAGGCGGAGGCGCTGCCGGGCGCGCGCGAATTCATCGCGGCGGCTCGCAGGCTCGGCCTCACGGTGTTCTACATCACGAACCGCGATTGCTCGACCCCGCAGCCGACGCCCGACGACCCGTGCCCGGCGAAGACCGCGACGATACGCAACCTGATCACGCTGGGAATCGATGCGAAACCCGACCCCGAGCGCCTGCTGCTGCGCGCGGAAAAGCCCGACTGGGTTTCCGGCAAGTCGACGCGCCGCAAGTTCATCGCGGCCAGCTACCGCATCGTGGCGATGGTGGGCGACGACCTCGGCGATTTCGTCGATCCGCAGACATTCGTGGCCGATCGCGAACGGCTCGAGCCGCATTTCGGCGTCGACTGGTTCCTGCTGCCGAATCCTATCTACGGCTCCTGGACGAACTCCTACGACACGCTCGAAGAAAAGTACGCCGGCCTGCGCACGGAAGCCGCGGTGCTCGAACTGCCGGGCGGTGGACCGTGGCGTGACGGCGCAACCAAGGTGCGCATTGGCAGCTGGAACGTCGAATACCTGGTGACTCCGGAGACACACGCGGCGCTGCGCAATACCTGCGCCGAGAACGGCGGCCTGGTCGGCGGCGACGATCGCACGCTGCCCTGCGCCATCACCCGGCACGCGCTGCGCACGCCGGATGATTACGCCAGCCTGCGCCGCTACGCGGCCGAGCTCAACGCCGACATCGTGGCGCTGCAGGAGGTGGATGGTCCCGACGCGGCGGAGCTGGTGTTCCCGGGCTACGACTTCTGCTTCAGCAAACGCGCGCACACTCAGAAGAACGGCTTCGCCATCCGCCGTGGCCTGCCGCATCGCTGCGAGCCGGAGTACGAACCGCTGTCGCTCGAAAACGCCGTGCGGCGCGGCGTCGTGGTCACGTTTTTTCCCGGCACCGTCAACGAGTTCCGCCTGATGTCGGTGCACCTGAAGTCGGGTTGCCCGGCAGGGCCGCTGACGGCCGCGGGCCGCAACTGCGAGCTGCTGTCGAAGCAGGTGGCGCCGCTCGAGGCGTGGATCGAAGCCGAGGCGCGCGCCGGCCGCCGCTTCGGCTTGTTAGGCGACTTCAACCGCCGGTTCAGCATCGAGCAGGGCCCGGCGCGCGACGCCGAGGGCCGCCAGCTCAACGTCTACAAGGAGATCGACGACGGCGATCCGCCGGCCTCGAAGCTCACGCTCGTCACCACCCAGGCGCGCTTTTCACCCTGCACCACCGACAGCGAGTACAAGGAATTCATCGACAACATCCTGATCGGCCGTGATCTGGCGAAAGACCTGCTGAAGAAATCCTTCGTGCGTGTGGTGTTCAACGACCAGGATGCGAAGACGCACTGGTTGTCGGATCACTGCCCGGTGGGCACCGAGATCCGTCTGCACTGACGTCGATCCACACCAGGCGGTGATCGGAGCTCGGCGGGGGCCGGTCGCCCCAGACCAGTTTCGCGGCCGGCTCCGCCTGCGCCGGCCAGAACACGCCGCCGCCGCACACTTTCAGGCCCTTCGACGGAAGTAGATAGTCGACGCGCAGATTGCCGGCCACGCGGTCGTTGAAATCCGCGGTGTCGAAACGCGGCTCGCCTTTCTGCGTGGCATTCGCGCCGTGCTGGGCCGCGGAGGCTTCGATGGCGCCCGCGCTTTGCGGTGTGAACGACGAATCCACGCGCGGGTTCGCGAGCAGTGCGCGGATCGCGTCACTGCGGCTGCCGCCGTCCACCGGGTCCGAGTTCTGGTCGCCCATGATCACGAACGATTTTCCCGCGAAGCCGCCGCCTCGTCCGTGATCGTCGCGGATGTACTGCGCGCCGCGCGGTGTCAGGTAGTCGTTCCAGAAGCGGATCTCGTCGTGATTGCGCAGCCCGTTGCGATCCTCCGGCCCGTCGAACGCCGGCGGAGTGGGGTGGCTCGCGAGCAGATGCAGCGTCACGCGGCCGATGTGCACGGGAACATCCCAGTGGCTCTTGGAGGACAGCGGCAGCAATGCGAGCGCCTCGGGCGAATACCAGTCCGCCGGATACGCGGTCGCTGGATCGTCCGGAAGCAAGGCGCCGGGCATGTCGCGCCACAGGAAACGGCGGAAGGTGCGTACCTTGTCGTGTTCGATGGGGAAGCGCGACAGCAGCGCCATGCCGTACTGGCCGGGGAATTCGCCGAAGCCGAGCGCATCGGCGCCACCGCCGACCTTGCCGTCGTGATCGAGGTCGAAGCCCGAGCGCACGCCGGTGTTCGAAGGTGCACTGAAACTGAATTCGTAGGAAATGGCGGCGGTGCCGCTTTGTGGATGCGCGAGGTAGTTGGTCTGGAAGTCGCGCAGTGCCGCGCCATCGACGTCGAAATCGAACTCCTGCAGCAGCAGGATGTCGGGCCGCACGCGCTGGATGATCTCGGCGACGTTGCGCGCCTGCGGGTCGTCGGCGGTGTCGAGGTCGTGGCGCAGGCCGCCGTCGACGCTGCGGTTGAGACTCGAGTTGAAGGTGGCGATGCGGACGATCGCGGGCGAACCAGCCGCGGCGCCGGCGGCGGGCAAACCACCCGCCGCCAGCAGCGTTATCAGCAAGCCGCGCATCGCGCGCGGCGCGTCAGAAGTTGACTTTGAAGGCTGCCACCACCGTGCGCGGCGCGCCGACACCGAAGAATCCCACGCCCGAATTGCCGCAATTCTTGAGGCCGGGATCGATGGAACTGAGGCACTGGATCTGCGCGGGCGGAATGCCGCCGACGCCCGAGCTGATCGTGCCGAAGTATTTCTCGTCCAAGAGGTTCGAGATGGTCAACTGGATCTGCGCCGATTCGAAGCCCGGGATGCTGAACTTGTAGTCGGTGTCGAGATCGACGACGGTGTATCCGGGCGAGATTTCGTCATTGAGGTCGGTCGAGAAGCGGTCGTCGGCCCACTTGCCCTGGATGCCCGCATGCCAGCCCTCGAGGATTTCGAAGTCGCCGCGCAACGCAAGCGTCCACTCCGGCGTTTCCACCAGTTCCTTGCCCTTGAGCGGTAGATAGAGAATTTCACCCGTCATCGGGTTGACGCTCTGGATGATGTTCTCCTGCAGTTCGCTGCTCATGAAGGACGCCGAAGCGCTCAATGCCACCTTGGGACCGAGCTGCACACCGAGTTGGGCGTCCACGCCGTAGAGATCCACGTCGCCGACGTTGCGATCGACGCTGAACCCGAGGTCCGGATCGAACGACGCCACGATCCGATCGGTGTAGTCGGTCTGCCACAGGGCCACGGATGCCCGCACGTTCTGGCCGTTCAGGCGCCAGCCGAGGTCGATCGACTTCGTGGTTTCGGATTCGGGAATCGGCTGGCCGACGCTGCCGTCGGCCAGGCGGATCGCGGAGTACAGGTTGTCGGTGCGCGGCGCGGACAGACCCTGTGCATAGGACAGGTAGAACTGGTGCTTGTCCCAGGGTTCGAATGACAGGCCGAGGTTCGGCAGGATGTCGTCGAATTTCACTTCCTTGCTGTAGGGCGCGATGAACTGCTGCGCCGTCGCGCCTGGCACGAAGCCGACATTGCCGTTTGCGAAGGTCTGTACTGGCGCCCGCGCCGTGCAGTACAGCCCGCCGCTCGTAATGGTGCCCGAATTGCCGTTGCCGCCGTTCGGCGTGTAGCAATACTGGTTGAGCTCGCGCGTGAAGTAGGGCGCACGGAGACCGACCGTGGCGGTGAACCTGTCGTCCAGGAACTGCCCACGGTACTCGAGCGCGTACTGCTTGAGCTCGGCGATGGAGAAACGGTCGCGCCCGCGGATGATCTCACCGTCGGCCGCGTAGACACGCTCGCCCGTGCGACCCGCGAATACGTCTTCGACCCCGTTTCCTTCGATGTAGCCCCATTGCGCCGTCTGCCGATGGCGCGCGCGATCCCACGTGTAAGCGAAGCGAACGCGGTTGTCGTCGTTGATGTCCCAGATGAGTGAGGCAGTGGCGCCCCAGCGGCGCGTGTTCGTCGTGTTGGGCGAATAGAAACGCACTTGGTCGAGGGCATCGCCGTCGCCGTTCAGATCGAATCCGGCGATGTCGGTGCGCGCACCCAGCGCGCGTTTGTCCACCGCCGTCGCCGCGGGAGTTTCCGCGAGTACCGTCGAACCGCCGCCGTTCGCCATGGTGTACTGCCACGACGGGTCGAACGTGAGCTTGAGACTGTCGGTGAGATTCCACAGCGACTGCACGCGGATGTTGCCGGTATCCGAAGGGTTGATGCGCACCCCGTAAAAGTTGGCACAACTCGACGGATTCAGCGGGTTGTCGCTGTTCAGAAGGTCCGGAGTGGTGGGCGCGATCGAGGAGTCGTTGTCGTTGTCGGCTACGCCTGCAGTCGGCGCGTCGCGCGTGCAGGTCGCAACGTTGTCGTAATCGTATCCATACTGCGCGAAATTTGCGGCGCTGGTCGTGCGATAGAACGCGTTCCGGTTTTCGTTGTAGTGGAAGTACACATTGACGAAGCTGCCGTCGTCGAAATCCTGGCGCACACCGGCGTTGAACTGCTTCTTCTCGAGCGTGCCCGGCCCCTTGAACTTGTCGTAGTCGGTGTACGACGCGGCGACGAACGCCTTCGTGCCCATCGGACCGAACTGCCCGGTGTCGAAGCGGCCGAAAATGCGCTTGTAGTTGAAGTCGCCCCCCGACAATGTGGCCTGGCCGCCCATTTCGTCGCTCGGCTTGCGCGTGCGGTAGGCGATCGTGCCGCCGGTGGCCGAGGCGGTGGGGCTGTCGACGTCGGTGGTGCCGAGGTTTACGTCCACGCGATCGACGAGCTCGGGATCGAGCTGCTGGTTCGTATACAGCGCGTAGTTGCCGGAATCGTTGAGCGGCACGCCGTCGAACGTGACCGACACGCGCGAGCCGTCGAAGCTGCGCAGGCGCAGGTTGCCGCCGGAATTGCCGTATGGATCGTTGTTGGCGAAATTGACGCCCGGCAACTGGTTGAGCGCCTGGAACAGGGTGTTGCCCGGAGTCTGGGATTCCAGGAAGTCGCCGCTCAACGTGATCCTCGACTTCGGCGCGGTTTGTTCGCCGACGAGGCCGATGCTGCGAACGCGGGTCGCGCTCACCACCACTTCCTCCATGCTCTCTTCGATCGCGTCGGTGCCGGTGGATTGCGCCAGCGCGTTTTGCGCGAAGCCAACACCTAACAAAGCGGCGACGGCGAGGGAACACTTGTGGAATCGGAGCAACATCGCTCCGTTGACGTTACGCATGGGATTCTCCGGTTATTTGCGCGGCCATCTCTGTGACCCTGCGCGCTTTATTGGAGTACACGTTAATGAGATGACGACGCAGTTACAACTGAAAATTCCTCACCGGATGCGTCAGCGCAACATGATTTCCGCCGCCCCATCAGGGATCGTCTGATAGAACGCGAGGCGGTTGTACGAATCTTGCGCAACCTGCGCGGAGATCTCAGCCAGGAATCTTTGCGCCCGCAAGAGCTTGCGAAAAATGCCTGCGGCACAGTGGCACGTACCGCTCGTTGCCGCCGATTTCGATCTGCGCACCCTCGCGTTCGGCGGTGCCATCGGCCTTGACACGGACCACCATGATTGCCTTGCGGCCGCAATGGCAGATGGTCTTGAGCTCGACCAGGTTGTCGGCCCACGCGAGCAACTGCGCGCTGCCGGGGAACAACTCGCCGCGGAAGTCGGTGCGCAGGCCGTAGCAGAGTACCGGGATGTTCAGCTCGTCGACGACCGCGCCGAGTTGTTTGACCTGCGCCGGCGTGAGGAACTGCGATTCGTCGACCAGCACGCAGGCCAGCGCGGATTTCGCATGCTCCGCCGAAATCTGCGCGTGCAGGTCGAGCGCCGGATGAAAATGCAGTGCCTCGCGCTCGATGCCGATACGCGAGTGGATGCGTCCGCCGTCGCGCGAATCGATCTGCGCCGTGTATAGAAGCGTGCGCATGCCGCGCTCTTCGTAGTTGTGACTCGCTTGCAGCAACGCGGTCGATTTGCCTGCGTTCATGGTCGAGTAGTAGAAATACAGCTTGGCCACGTTCGCGCTCCTTAGGCGACGATGCCTACGACCGCGCCGCACATGCACGAGGCCAGCGTCGCCGCGATCAACGCGCGGAAGCCGAGTTTGGCGAGATCGTTGCGGCGCTCCGGACACATCGCGCCGATGCCGGATATCTGGATGCCGACGCTCGAGAGATTCGCGAAGCCGCAGACCGCGTACAGCGTGATCAGCTTGCTGTGCTCGGATAGTTCGCCGGGCTGCAGGTCCTGCATCTTGAGATAGGCGATGAATTCATTGAGCACGGTCTTGATGCCGAGCAGCGAACCGGCGGTTTGCGACTCCGCCCACGGAATACCCATCAGCCAGGCGATAGGCGAGAACACCCAGCCGGCGAGGCGCTCCATCGTCAGCGGCGCGCCGGCGACGTCGGGCAGCAGGCCGATGATGCCGTTCAGCAGCGCGACCAGCGCGATGGCGACGATGAGGATGGCGAGGATGTTGAGGTAGATGTTGAGGCCGTCGGAGGTGCCGCGGGTGATCGCGTCCATGGAGCTTTCGTAGACGCGCGGCGGTTTTTCGAGCTCCTGCGAGCTGTCGTTGTTCTCCGGCAGCATCACGTGCGCGAACAGGATGGCCGCGGGAACGGACATGATGGATTTCGTGATCAACTGCCCGAGCACGCCCTGGATCTGCGCGCCCAGCATCGCCGAGTAGATGACCATGACCGAGCCCGCGATCGTCGCCATACCCGCGGTCATGATGAGCAGCAGCTCGTACTGCGACATGCGCGCGAGATACGGCCGCACCAGCAGCGGCGCCTCGATCTGGCCCATGAAGATGTTCGCGGTCGCCACCAGCCCCGCCGGGCCGCGTGTGCCGAGCGCGCGCTCGAACAGATAGGAAATGCCGCTGATGATGATCGGCAGGATTTTCCAGTACCACAGCAAGGCCGAGAGCGCCGACATCACGATGACCAGCGGCAGCACCTGGAACGCGAAGGTGGTGAGGAAGCCCGGGTTCGTCACCTCGAAGGGCGGCGGTCCGCCGCCCATGTACCCGTAGACGAAAGAAGTGCCTTTTTGCGTCGCCGCGCCGAGCGCACCGACCGCGTTGTTCACGTACTGCAGCGCTTCGCGGATGCCCGGCGCCTTGAGCAGCAGCAGGCAGATGATGAACTGCAGCGCGATCGCGAAGGCGACCAGCTTCCAGTTGACGCGCCGCCAGTTGCTGCTGAACAGCATGGCGATGCCGACGAACGCCGCAATGCCCAACACGGCCTGGAGGACGAGCATCATGGGAGTCCCTTTTGTTGTTCTAGTTAGATGAGTCTTATTTCGCGCAGGCGTTCCTGCAGGAAATCGTGTGCGTTGATCGGGGTCGGAAACTGGTCGGGGTGCTGCGCGTCGATGTATTGCGGCAGCGTCTTGATGAGGAAATCCGGGTTGAAATGCAGGAAGAACGGCAGCGAGTACCGCGCATTGCTGGCGCGCTCGCGCGGAGGATTCGTCACGCGGTGGGTGGTCGAGCGCAGGTGCCTGTTGGTCAGGCGCTGCAGCATGTCGCCGACGTTGCAGACCAGCGAGCCGGGCGGGGGATTGATCGGCAGCCATTCGCCCCGGCGCGACAACACCTCGAGGCCGGGCTCCTCCGCACCTAACAACAACGTGATCACGTTGATGTCCTCGTGCGCGCCGGCGCGCACCGAGGGCGTCGGCTCCGGCGGCAGCGGCGGGTAGTGGATGATGCGCAGCACGCTGTTGCCGAGATCGACCTTGTCGTCGAAAAAGTTGGCCGGCAGGGCCACCGAACGTGCGATCGCCGCAAGCAGCCGCAGGCCGAGATCGTCGAACGCCTTGTATAACGCGAGCGTGGTTTCGCGGAACCCGGGAATCGACTCCACCCAGATATTCGGCGCCATGACTTCGTTGAACGGATGGCCGGGCGGCAGCTCGCGGCCCACGTGCCAGAATTCCTTGAGGTCGGAGTGCTGCGCGCCCTTGGCGGTTTCGATGCCGAACGCCGTGTAGCCACGCGCGCCGCCGCCGTTCGGAATCCGGTAACGCAGCTTTTCCTCCACCGGCAGCGCGAAGAAGCGGCGGAAACATTCCAGGCAGCGTTCGATCAGCGCCTTGTCGATGCCGTGGTTCTCGATGATGACGAAGCCGTACTCCGCGTACGCCGCCGCGATGTCTTGCGCGAATTGCGCCGTTTCAGCGGATCCTGCGTCCAGTGTGGGTACTGCGTCAGACATGTGTGGGCTATTGTGCCTACCGGTCTCGCGTTGTAGAAGTTCCACATGTCCGAGCAGTCTCAATGCGCTGGCGCAGTGCTGATGGTTCGACCCAGACACTTCGGCTACAACGCTGAAACTGCTGGCACGAATCGTTTTCAGGCGCCGGGCGGTTCAGAAGATATCGCGGCCCAGGCAGTGGCCGAGTTCGATGCGTTTGCTGCGGCGCTTGAAGCCGAGGGCGTGACCGTGTGCGTCGCGCAGGATTCGGATCAGCCGCGCAAGCCCGACGCCGTGTTCCCGAACAACTGGGTGAGCTTTCACGCGGATGGGACGGTGGTCCTGTACCCGATGCAGGCCGAGAACCGCCGCATAGAGCGCCGGCAGGAAGTCATCGACGCGGTGATCCGTGATACCGGGTTCGTCGAGAGTCGCAGGTTCGATTTCACCGCGCACGAGAAACAGGGCGTTTTCCTCGAGGGCACCGGCAGCCTGGTGCTCGATCATCGCGAGCGGGTGGCCTATGCCTGCCTCTCGCCGCGCACCGACGCGCTGGTTGCAGGTGAGTGGGCACGTGCGCTGGGATACGAGCTCGAACTGTTCATCGCCCGTGACGCGGCCGGCACGCCCATCTACCACACCAACGTCGTGATGAGTGTGGGCACGCGTTTTGCCGCGGTGGCGCTCGACAACATCGACGTCGCGGATCGCGCGCGCATCGAGGCGCGGCTCACGGCTTCCGGCCGCGACGTGGTGCCCATCGACAATGCCGAGATGTGCGCGTTTGCCGGCAACATGCTCGAGCTCGGCAGCTGGGACGAACATCTCGGCGACTTCCGGATCCTGGTGATGTCGCGAACCGCGCGACAGGGGCTGCACGCACGGAAGTTCGCTCGGTTGTCCGCAGCGGTGGACACCGTGCTCGCAGTGCCCATCGATGTAATCGAACGCCACGGAGGCGGAAGCGTTCGATGTATGCTCGCGGAAGTTTTTCTGCGTTGAACATCATGGATATCCTGCTCAAAGTACTCGTCGCCTATCTTCTCGGTTCAGTCGTCGGCAGTCTCGTGGTCGGTCGCGTGTGGGGCGGCGTCGACATCCGCACGCTTGGCAGCGGCAACGCGGGCAGCACCAATGCGCTGCGCACGCAGGGCCCGGCGTTTGCGATCTGGGTCATCGTCATCGACGTCGCGAAGGGCTGGATTGCCGCAGGGCTTCTGCCTGCGCTTGTGCTGCCCGGCGTGGTTCCCTCGGCGGACGCGCTGGCTGCCTGGCTGCCGGCTGCGTGCGGATTCGCCGCCATCATCGGCCACGTGTTTCCAGTGTGGCACGGGTTCCGCGGCGGCAAGGGCGTGGCCACGCTGGTGGGGGCGTACGCGGGCATCGAGCTGTTCCTGCTGGTGCCGCTGTTCGGTAGCTGGCTCGCGGTGGTTCTGGTCTCGGGCTTCGTGGGGCTGGCGTCGATCGCCGCCTCCGTCGCGCTCCCGGTCTATCTACTGATGCGTGACGGCGCGCACCTGACGCCGGCCTTGAGTTTTTCGCTGGCCTGCGCCGCGCTCGTCATCTACACGCACCGCGGCAACGTCCGTCGCATGCAGCAGGGCACGGAGCCGCGCGCCCGCAAGCTGTGGCTGTTCGGGCGGGGTCAGGCGTGAGCGGGTCGGCGGGCGAAGGGCCGCTGCAACAGCGGGTATTCCAGCGCCTCGACGACCGTTCATTCCAGTCCGGTGAAGCGTTGGCCGCGGATCTGTCGGTGACGCGCGCCGCCGTGTGGAAGGCCGTCGAGCAATTGCGCGAACTCGGTGTCGCGCTGGATGCTTCCACTAACAAAGGTTATCGGCTTGGGTCCGGTGTCAGCGCGTTGTCTGCGCGGCGGATCGAGGCGCTGCTGCCCGCGGACGTACGCGCGCGTATCGAAACGTTGCTGATTGAATGGACGATCGAGTCCACCAACACCCGGTTGCTCGAGGCATTTCCGCCGGCGGCGAACAGCGCCGCCGTCGTGCTGGCGGAACACCAGACCGGTGGCCGCGGCCGGCGCGGACGCGGCTGGATCGCGCCGCCGGGCGGGGCGATCTGCCTGTCGCTGGGCTGGCAATACGCCGACATGCCGGCGGATCTGTCGGCGCTCAGTCTCGTCGTGGGGCTGTGCGTCGTGAATGCGCTGCGAGAGCTGGGTATCGAAGACGTGCGGCTCAAGTGGCCTAACGACCTCGTCACGCCACGCGGCAAACTCGGCGGCATTCTCATCGAGATGCGCGCGGAGGCCGGCGGGCCGGTGCACGTCGTGGTCGGCATCGGATTGAATGTGTTGCTCGACGAAGCCGCGCGCGCAGCGGTGCAGGCCACCGGCAATGTCGCGGATGACCTGCGCGCCCATCATTCGCCGGTGCCGGATCGCAATACCATCGTCGCTGCGCTGTTGGCGCGGCTGGTGCCGGCGCTCGACGGTTTTCCGCGCCACGGCCTCGCGCCGCATCTCGCGAACTGGCATGAATGCGACGCGCTGTTCGATCGTGAAGTGCGCATCGAGAATGCCGGCGAGATTTCACGCGGCATGGCGCGCGGCATCGACGCGCACGGTGCCTTGCTGGTGGAAACACCGGCCGGCGTGCAGCGATTCATATCTGGTGAGGTGACCGTGCGAGTAGATCGATGAGCACGTTGCTGGTGGATATCGGCAACACGCGCGTGAAGTGGGCCGTGCTGCGCGGCTCGAAGATGAGCGGCATGCAGGCCGCGCTGCACCGGGGCGAGCCGGCGGCGTTGCGCGCACTGGTGCGCGGTTCGCGCGGCATCAGCCATGTCGTTGCGGTCTGCGTGGCGGGCACACATCTCGAACGTGCGTTGACTGCCGCCTTGAAGCAGCGCTTCGGATTCGCTCCGCAGTTCATCCGTTCGACGCGCGAGGCGCTCGGCGTCCTGAGTGGTTATCGCGAGACCTGGCGGCTCGGCGCCGATCGATGGGTGGGCGCCGTCGGCGCGTTTCACCTGCTGGGCGGGCGCGCCGTCGTGGTCGCCAACGTCGGCACCGCGCTCACGATCGATGCCGTGAACGCCAAGGGTAAACATCTGGGCGGCGCCATCGTGCCCGGGCCGTCGGCCATGATCGATAGCCTGCTGGCAGGTACCCATGGCATCCGCAAGCGGGCGGGCGGGAAAGCGTCCGCGCGTTCGCTGTTCGCCGCGGACACCGCGAGCGCACTCAGTGCCGGCGCGACGTACGCGGCCGCGGCTTTCATCGATCGCGCGGTGCGCGAGGCGGGCGCGGTGATGGGCGCGCGCCCGGTGCTCATCCTGACCGGCGGGGCGGCGCCCGCTCTGCACACCTATATAAAGAGTAAGGCGCGGATGGCGCCGGACCTGGTTTTGCGCGGTCTTGCGGTATTTGCGCTGGCCGCGGGCCAGGATTAGCCGCGCGGCGCATTTGCTACACTCGCGCCTCGCGTGCGTGCAGCTCTACTCCTTCTCTTGTTGGCGAACCTCGCGTTTTTCGCGTGGTCGCACTGGCTTGCGCCGAAGCAGGCCGCGCTGCCTGTATCCCCGAAGGTCGATGCTCCGCGGCTGCAGCTCGTGGCCGAGAATTTGCCCGCTGCCGCGTCGGGAAACGGCCGCTGCGTCACGGTCGGTCCGTTTACCAGCAATGAGCTCGCTGCGCGTGCGAGGCAGACGCTGAGCGACAGCGGCTATACGTCGCTGCCGCGCGAAGTCACGACGAATGTGTTCGAGGGTTTTTGGGTCTATCTCGAGAGCCCGCCGACCGAGTCCGGCGAGCGCCGGCTGCTCGAACGGTTGAAGAATGGTGGCGTCACCGATGCCGCCGCGGTCGGCGATCTCGGCGCGTCGCGCCGCATTTCGTTGGGTGTGTTCTCGGACGAAGCTCGCGCTGCCGCGCAGTCTGAAAGAGTGGCCAAGCTCGGGTTGCTGCCGCAGATCGTGGCGCGCGAGAAACCTGGTACGGCGCTGTGGCTCGATCTCACGTTGAAGTCCGATGCGCCGCCGCTCGAGGGGCAGAAATTCGCGGCGGGTGAGACCGAGCTCGAATTCAAAACCTGCCCGGCGGGGACCGGTGCGGCAGGTGCGCCGGCGGCTGTTCCGGCCGCAAATTAGCGTCCCGTCGAGGGCCGGCCTAAAATGCCGGGCCATCAAAGGCCGGCTTAGCTCAGTTGGTAGAGCACCTGATTTGTAATCAGGGGGTCGCGGGTTCGATCCCTGCAGCCGGCACCAATTCCTGTTCGATTAAACAAGAAGTTAGCGTCCATCCGGCTATCTCGCCTTCCGCCGCAACAAGGTGATTGCGGGGGATTTGTGGGAGTTGTCTTCGCAGACCTTTTCCGCCGCAGCAACGAGGTTTGCAAGCTCGGCCGCCGAGTAGTGCGTCGTGATCCGTCCACTCTTGTGACCGAGTAAGTCCTGCCGATCCTCGAACGACACGCCCGCCGCGCGAAGCCGCCGGCCAAACGTGTGCTTCAGGTCGTGGACCCTGACTCTGCGAAACCCGTCCGGCGCCGGTTCACCAGTCCGCTCTTCCCACTTATCCGCAGCTCGCTTGCGAGCATTCTTCCACGCCGTCGTGTTCATGCTGTCCAAGGGCACGGGCTTCGCCTCTTTCGGTTTTGGATACCGGACGAAGACGTACTCCGGGTGCTGACCCCTGATGCTGTCGACCACCGAACGTGCGACGCGGTTGAGAACGATCAGACGATCCTGTTCGTTCTTCACCTTGTCGCCTTCGATGATGAAGACCGACGTGTCGAGCTCCGGCACTTGAACCTCGTCCGACCACTTGAGCCCGCAGACTTCCTGCTCTCGCGTGCCGGTATTGACCTTGAAGAGCGACATGCGCGCCAGGTGGTCGGGCAGCTCTTGAAAATGAGCCGCCTGCTCTTCACGCGAAAGTGGATAGGCCGGGCGTGCGTCCTTGACCGGAATCAGCTTGATCTTGGCCGCATGCTCCAGCCAGGTCATGCCCTGCACATCTCTCCATTCCGAAGCCGCGAGGTTCACGATCCGTCTCACGACCGCCAGCGACAGGTTGATGGTTGCTGTCTTGACACCATCGGCGCGCCGGCTGGCGATGAATGGCTGCAGACTGTCCATGTGCACCTGCCTGAGAAACAGGCTCCCAATGAAGGAGTCGAGTCTTTCCAAGTGCGCAGCATCGTCGTTGATACTCCTCTTGTGCTGGTTCTCTTCGAGGAACTTGGTCGCGGCGACCCGAAACGGGCGATCTGGTCGGACCCCGTAGATCTTCACCAAACGAATCCCGTCAATTCGTTTAGCTAGCAGCTCCTGGGCTTTGACGATCTCGCCTGTGCCACTGCTTTCGCGAATGCGCGTTCCTCTGAACACCTTGTCGATGTGCCAGATCCCACCGCGCTTGGTGAGGCCTGACATTTTCTGGGTTCCCATAACTTGCTCCTGTGTGAGCGAGCCGCATGGCACCCGTTGCGGCTCTTATAGTCGTCCGCCCATGCATCGAGGTCAACGCGGTCAAAGGCGATTCCTTGAATGCCGATGCGTAGGGCGAGGACGCTCGGGCGCACTTCTCGGTTGAAGCGGTTCTTGTCCATGCCGAGATAGGCGGGGGCGTCGCGCATGCGGATGAGGCGGGGCGGCGGCGCCGTATGCGAGGGAGGGCTGGAGGCTGGTGTGCTCATCTCGGATGCACGGCCGCCGCAGGGAAATAGAGACAGCTGCAGTTCGCGAACCGGAGACTCCGTTCCCATGCTTAGTGATCTCTATGTGCGGTTCTGATCGCCCAGTGACAAGTTGTCACTCATGACTGATGTTTCCATGCACTGAACTCATTGTCAGTTTGGGTTTCGCGGGAAATTCGGGCGAAAGCTCAGGCGCCCTGGCATGCAGGTCGGTAGCTAGATTGCAGATCGAATTGGTGACGAGCGCGGCAAAGCAGAGTCAGTCGATAGCCAACGATCGTTCTTTTCGGAAGCGGCTGTGAATGCGCAGACTGCGATGGCGTGAGGTTTCGGCCGAATTTTGCGCGATATGCCGGATAGCCTCGCGGCGGCTCTTGTCTCACGATCACACGCATGGCGGCAGAAGCGTTCATCCACTTGCGGGTGACTCAGGAGACGAAGTCGCAGCTTCGCGCGCTTGCGCAGCGCGAGAACCAGTCCGAGTCGGCACTGCTCAAGCAGTTGCTCGGCGTCATGCTTCGAGGCGTCGGCGATGAGGCGCCCGCCGACAGGGGGCCGGATGAAAGCGCAAATCGGGAGGCCCGCCTGACCATTCGTCTACAGGCTGGCGACCATCTGCTGCTGCGCGAACGCGCGGGGGCGCGGTCGATGCCGGCGGCAACCTATGTCTCCGTCCTAGTGCGCGCGCATCTGCGGTCGTTGTCGCCATTGCCGAAAGGGGAACTGCTGGCGCTCAAGGGCAGCATTGCGGAGCTAGCGTCCATCGGTCGCAACATCAACCAGATTGCCAAGGTCGCGAACGACGGCGGCGGGTTACCCGGCACGGTGCGCGAGGAGTTCCGGGCGATGCTCAGGATCTGCGAAGCGCTTCGGGACAACACCAAGGCGCTGCTCAAAGCGAACGTCACCAGCTGGAGGATCGGGCATGCCGAAGCGAACCTTTAGGCTTCCAGGGGAAGGAATCCCGTTGCTCGACATCGTGAGCCACGGTCGCGGTGGTCCGCAGGAGGCAGGCGCGCGGCTAACCACGGAGCAGGTCGAACAGATTCGTCGGACGGTCCAGCGGGCACCAGAAGTGATGGTGAAGGTGCTTGGGCGCAACAGCAGCGACCTCAAGGCGGCAGCCAAGCATTTCGACTACATCGGGAGAAAGGGGGAATTGGAGATCGAGACAGACGACGGTGAGCGGCTGCAGGGCCGAGTGGGCCAATCGCTGATCGAGGACTGGGATCTCGACATCGACGATGCGCGTCGACAAGGCGATCTCAAGGCGACCAACGGTCGGAAGCCGCCGAAGCTGGTTCACAAACTCATGTTCTCGATGCCGCCTGGCACGCCGCCTGACAAGGTACTGGCTGCCGTTCGAATTTTCGCGAGGGAGGAGTTCGCCTTGCAACATCGCTATGCGTTCGTTCTGCATACCGATGAAGCACACCCGCACGTCCACCTTGTCCTGAAAGCCGTGAGCGAAGAGGGGGAACGACTAAACATCAAGAAGGCGACCCTGCGGCATTGGCGGTCGGAGTTCGCCCGCAACCTACGACTGTTGGGTGTCTCAGCGAATGCTACCGAGCGCGCCGTGCGCGGCGCGGGCAGAGTCAACAAGATCGACGGAGTCTTTCGCACTGATCAGCGTGGGGCGTCGAATCGGACCCGCAATCGAGTTGAGCGAACCGCCATCGAGCTTGCAACGGGCGATCTGCGGCCCGAGCCTGGCCGACAGGTTCTGCATCGAACTAGGAAGGAAGTGGAACGCGGGTGGCGCGCACTGAGCGAAATCTTGAAGAGTGAGGGTCAACAAAAACTTGCGGCCGATGTCAGGCGGTTCATCGAAGAGATGCCAGTTCCGCGAACAGAGAAGGAGCAGATTGCTCTTGGGCTATTGCAACGCATTCATCAGCCGAGGATGACGACAAATATGAGTCGGTGAGGCTCGCGCACGGGTTTGCGCATGTGATTGGCGTGGGTTCGACGGCGGCCCGGGGGTGGTCTTACTAAAATCTGCGAGAATGAAGCCCTGAGATACGTCCTGAAGAGAGGCGCGATGGACCGCTATCTCGTCGGCCTGCCGAATGGTGCGCAGCCCGCGAAGATCCCGGCGACGATCCTGATAGTGTTCAAAATGCCAGGGGCACCCGCGACACCACGCCTGCCGAAGTTTGGCTCCCGAATAAGACGCCAATGTGCCTATCTGCGTTAGACTTGCGGCACTATGAGCGCAGGAAGGATTTCAAATGAGAGTGACTTCGTTGAGCTGGCGACTGCTAGCCATCAGCCTAGCTTCTTGCACTGCGACAATGGCGCAGACATCTGGGGCTGAAACGCGCGCGCAGGTCGCGGGGGCGCTGTCGATGGTCTCGGGAATGAAGGCGTCCATCGCGGAGGCTTTCGCGCAGTCAGGGCGCTTCCCTGACAAGTACAGCGACGCGGGAATGTCCGGCCCGATTCAAATTTCGTATGCAGACGCAAAACTTGGTGCGGAAGGCGTGATAACCCTGACCTTCAATTCGAAGGCAGCTGAATCACTGCGGGGCAGAATCATCAAGCTCGTGCCGATGGCGGACGCTTCCGAAAGCATCATGTTCTACTGTCTAGCTCCGGCTTTGCCCGAGCCGATACGCCCGTCAAGCTGTCACTAATTGCGTGGCCTGCATCACAATTGCCAGCTAACTAATCCGATTTGATGTGATCTCTTCCGCAGTTAGCTAGCTGTGGTGGGTTCAGACTTCGGCCATGAGAATTGGAGAGCACCATGGCCCTGATTGCATGTTCTGAGTGTGGCAAGGAAATTTCTGAGAAGGCGCCAACGTGCCCAGGATGCGGCGCGCCCGCGAAACCTGCCGCAATGGCTCCAGCGCGTCCGGAAGAAAAAACAAAGCGAAAGACCAGCCCTGTCGCTTGGGCAGCGCTCGTCCTATTGATTGGTGCCGGTGTTTGGTACACCCAAACGCGGGAGTACAAGGAGCAGACGCTTCCACCAATTCCAGTGGCGATCCACCATCGCGCGGCGTTGCTCGGCTCGGGTCAAGTTCTTCAGGTGACGAATACTTCGGACGCGCCGCTCGCCGCCGCCGTGACACTGTCCAACCCTTCGACGCAGCTCTCCAAGTCGTTCCAACTCACGCTCAAGGCCAAAGAAACCAAAGAGATTGGCCACATGGAAGGATGGTCGCTTTCTCCGGGCGATCAAATCCAAGTCTTCAATGCGTCCTTTCAAAGTTGGAACGGCTCGCTGTAACGAGCGCGTGCGTGGCATACTCGCCGGCAATTCAAGGGGAGGTTCCTATGACCAAACTTTTGAAGCAACCGGAACACCCCCTGAGAAAGGGATAACCACAGACCCCCGGGCGATGGTAGGAATCGCGATGGGTCCGAGATGATGTGGTTTCGCATCGCGCGAACCTCACGGCCATGAATCGGCAAGCACGCGACCTGCCTACCCAAGTGGCGTGCCGTTCCTCAGAGCACCGACCACTCAGCCCTTCCGGTTGTGGCTCTTGATGGCAAGTGCGCCGACTAGCAACAGCACATCGTCCTCATGCAGCTCGCCGTTCTCATCCGTGCGACCGCAGCCACAATGAATTCGCATCCAGACGGTGAACTCTGGCGGGCCAGTAACAAACTCAACCTGCATCACTTCGCCGCAGCCGCGCGCCGGGCAGACCGGCGCAGTCTTGGGATAGCGGAGCACCTTCATGTTGATCACCTCCAGCGTCTATTAGACCGCATCGTCAGCTCCACTCACCATGGGCGGCGCGAGTAGATGAACTCGGGATGAGTGTGCGCCCCGGCCCCGAGCGCCGAGAGTGCCGGTAGTTTCAGACGGCCCTGAACCGCTCCACGTTCATCGTGTTGGTCTCAAGGTTCGCGTCAAGAATCTCGATTAGCGGCTTGTCCGTCTCGACATGCTTCGCCGACACCAGCATCGCCTTCGTCTCGGTTAGCTTGATCAGGTAGCAACTCAGCAGTCCCGCCAGCTTCGCGCTCCAATCGAGAACATCCGAGAAGTCCGCAGGGTCAGTCTTGCGGGGCTTCTCAAGCTTCGACAGCGGCGCCCGATGGAGCACATCACCCGACAGACCCCACAACTTGATGAGGTCCGCCTTCGTGAGCGCGGGCTGGTCGGCCGGCCTCTGGCCCATCGTCGTGGCGTTCCCATTGGTCCCCGTGACCATCGGCACGGGGAAGAATTCGGGATTCAGCTTGCTCAGCTCGTTAATGATCTTGTTTGCCTCATAGGTGTCCCTGAGGCGTCGCGATTCAATCCCATGGGCGACAAGGCAGCAAAGCGCGATGGTCTCGCACAGCAGCCGGAACTGTAGGTAGCAAATCTCCCGCACCATCTGCGGCGGAAACCCAGCTTCGTTCTTGAAGGCGTGGCTAACAATCTCGGTGCGGATGCGCGCCTCATGCATCAATTCCAGATGGAGCCGGGCTGCGTTATTTTCCTTCTCGGTCGCCATGGTCAGCTCCACGGCAGGCGCGGCCCAGTCGGCCCCAGATTGAAAAGGCTGATGAGCGAATTTAGCTGGTCATGGTCCGGCGGAAACCTCCGGTGGACCTTGTCCCAGTCCATCGGGTCAAGGTTCTGGAGTCCGCCTGTGCGCTTGATCTCTGAATTGAGATTGATCGGGCTTACAGGCCAATCGTCAAGGATGGCCGGAATTCTCGAAGCTGCCGCCCACGCATTCTGGTCGGCGACCGGAAAGACCGCCGCCCAAATGGTCAGGCTGCCCTTCCGCTCACCGGCGGCGTAGAGACTCAATAAGGTTTCTGGGCGTCGAAAGTACACATCCAGGACGGCCGCGTGAATCCGCTCGTCATTGTCCTCATCCCAAAGAATAGCGAACCGATGCTCGTACACCCCAATGTCAGGGCCGCGCTCGATCTTGATTGGCAAAGAGTAGATGGTCCACGGCAACGCAGGCCGAAGGTCGTGAACAACACGCAATGGATAAGCCATGAGATTTTCCTCGGCCTTGTCAGACCAGCAGATGACCGGTCGCGTCGGACCGGGCTGCACTCGAAGTGAGCTACAGCTCGCGCACTTGAACACGGAGGTCAGGAAAATTCAACACCGGTGCCAAGAATCCCTGCCTTCGGCAGTCAGGAAGTAGCCGATGGGCTCGCTGAAGTTCGCAAGCAGAGCAGCCAATGGAAAAGCAAGGGAAGGACCAAGAAGGCCCTCTCCCTCCATCGTGATCTCATAACTCCACGGACACGGGCAACTCCACGCCGGCCAAATGGATGGCCATGGTCCGCATTAGCTCCGCAGCTTTTCCGGCTCGACCGCCAGGGGCCAGTAGCCGGTCGTGGAGTGCAAGGGCTGAAGTTCTTGGCGGACGATCTCGTGTCTCTTGGCGGGGATTCACCCGCCGTTCAGCTTCACGCAGAGAAAGCCGTCAACTTGTTGAGATCCATGCGCCCGGGCGGCCCTAAGGGCAATAGATAGGTGACTGGGGTCACAATGGCCAACGGCGGAGTTCGCTAGAGTGTTCTTCACATGATTGCCAGGAATGCAAGCAATGCTTAGACAACCTTTAGTCGCCGTCCTGATATCCCTGCTGCTGCCGCTGGCCGCCGCGGCACAAACATCTCGGACTCCACAAGTCATACAGGCGGTACTGCGCGAACCGATTCCCACCAAGGCGCTGGATCGCGCTCGTGAGGCCGACGATCAAATCATGCAGCAAGGCATGGTAGGCGACACCCGGGTCTACCTGGTCACAGACGTTCGACTCCAGCACGTCAATGAGATCGTAAACAGGCTCCTTACAGCTATGGGTCAGGAGCGCGGCCAGTGGCAGGTGCGCGTGCTCGACACGAAGCCCGCTGTGTCCAACGCCTTTGTGACCGGAGGCAGATACATCTACGTTTTCACCGGCTTCCTCGCCGAGGCGCAGAGCGATGATGAGATCGCGCTTGTGCTCGGCCACGAGATTGGCCATTCCATGCTCAAGCACATATTGCGAGAAGAGGAGGACCCGTGGGCCCAGCTCGCCAAAATCGTGACAGTCATCGGCGCCGCGAAAGGCTCAGGCTCGACCTGGAGCGCGATCGGCGCAGGCCTGCAGGCAACGCACAGCCAGGCGGACGAACTCGAAGCCGACGCCATTGGCACGGCGATCGCCTGGCGCGCCGGATACAACGCAATCCGTGGCGCAAATTTTTTCACACGCGCGGTGCGCGCCTCGGATGACATGTGGGCGGACGCGAGCGCTCAGCTGAAGACAATGGAGGCGGACGCCTTGCAGGCCCGAACCAAGTGCACTCAACTCGTCGGCTCCTGGAAGGCGGGGCAAATTGAGCAGAGCACCAACAATCAAAATGTTGTGAATAGCACGTGCGCTGATGCCGAGCGGAAGCGCTTGGCATACAACAACTTCAATTCCCAATATGCGATCAGTCAATCCCAAGACCAGTTGAACAAACTGACTTCAACGCATCCGGAGCCGCAAGCGCGCATTTCCGCGATTGCGTCGGGCTTGGATGCTCTCGAGGATCGGCGCGACGTGAGCTCAATCAAGATCTACCCGAATCTGTACAACGTGCTGATGGGCTTGTATCTCGAGAAAAGCATCTTGCTCGAACGTCCACTCGCGGTCGCCGCGGCTGCAACATCGAACGCGGTGGCTGACTCGCGCGGCACCGGAACAGCTTCGCTAAAGCTTCGGCTCGAACAGCTCAAAGAGGCTTTTGAGGCCGGATTGATCACTCCGACAGAGTACGAAGCGCAGCGCAAGGAAATACTCGGACACCTGTAACTCGCACGCGTACTGGTGTAAATCATGAGGCTTCGAACCAGACGCGCGAATTAATCGTGAACTACGTCAATGAGCACTGCACTAGGTTCGATGGCCTCGTCAATGAAGCGCAACCCGTTATCGCGTTGCTCCAAAGAACGCCGCGCCACATTGATTTCCGCTGCTGTGACCGGTCAAATCGACGTGCGACAGGTCTCAGCGCCAAGCAATTCGGCTGCGTTGGCGTCCCGTGGTTAAATGCCACCCATCATGCGCGTAGCTGTCAATCCGGATCTTCTTCGCTGGGCGCGAACGCGCGCTCAGCTCGAGGTTCCAGAGCTCGAAGCTCGCTTTCCCAAGCTGAGCCAATGGGAGAGCCGAGAGGTCGAGCCGACGCTTAAACAGTTGGAGAATTTCGCGCGGGCAACCCACGCACCGATCGGCTATTTCTTTCTTTCGGAGCCACCCGCTGAACCGCTGCCTATTCCAGATTTCCGCACTATGGCGGGACGTTCCGTTGTGCGGCCTAGTCCGAATCTCCTCGACACTATCTATGTCTGCCAGGAACGTCAGTCTTGGTATCGAGAGTTCGCTCAGGTCACGGGCCAACCAGTGCTGCCTTTCGTTGGGACTGTCACGACGCGGACGCCAACCAGGGAAGCTGCCGCGCAGCTGCGCGCCACTCTAGGATTCAATATCGACGAACGTCGCGATTGTCCGACGTGGACGGAGGCGCTTAGGCGCTTTATCGATCAGGCTGACCGCACGGGTGTGCTCGTGATGGTCAGCGGTGTGGTCCTCAACAACAATCGACGCCATCTTGATCCTGATGAATTTCGGGGGTTCGCACTCGCTGACGACCAGGCGCCGCTAGTGTTCATCAACGGCGCCGACTCCAAGGCAGCGCAGATGTTCACGCTGGCTCACGAGCTTGCCCACATCTGGCTGAAGGCCTCTGCGTTGTCGGATAGCACGGCAGCTTCGATTCCTGCTGCGACGAATCAAAACGAAGTTGAGACGTGGTGCAATCAAGTCGCTGCCGAATTGCTAGTGCCTCTCGATGTGTTCCGAGCGGAGCTTGTCGCCGGCGAAGAATTGCGGCAGACCTTGGATCGGCTCGCGCGACGCTTCAAGGTCAGCACTCTCGTTATTCTTCGTCGGCTGTTGGACGTTGGGCGATTGACGAATGCGGCCTTCTTCGCGGCATACCGCGAAGAGATCGCGCGCATCGCTGAGATCGTGCGCGGTAGCGGCGGCGATTTCTATCGAACCACCATCGCCAGAGTCAGCAGGCGTTTCGCTCGCGCCTTGATCGAAAGCACCTTGGAGGGTCGAACTCTCTACCGCGATGCCTTCCGAATGCTGGGGATCGCGAAAACAGAAACCTTCAATGAATTTGGCCGCAGCCTGAATTTCCCTCTCTAATGCCGTACTTGCTGGACGCAAACGTCTTCATACAGGCCAAGAACCTGCACTACGGGTTCGACTTCTGTCCGGCGTTTTGGGACTGGCTCCAGAAAGCAAACGGGACCGGCACACTATTCAGTATCGAGAAAGTCGGCGGCGAACTGTTGGCGGGCACGGACACGTTGTCGGTATGGGCAGATCTGCAGGGCGATGGGTTCTTTGTTCCACCCGATAATTCGGTCATTCCTGCGTTGACTACGGTGAGTACATGGGCCACTACGCAGAGGTACGAACCAGCTGCAGTCGCTACGTTCTTGCAGGTCGCAGACTATTGGTTGGTCGCGCATGCCTTGGCACATAGCTTCACCGTTGTGACGCATGAAGTGCCGGCCGAGAGCGCTCGGAAGATCAAGATACCGAACGCCTGTCTGGGGTTGGGAATTCATTTCGTCACGCCGTACGAGATGCTGCGGCGTGAACAGGCGAGGTTCGTGTTAGGGAGTTGAGTCCAGATCGATGGACTGGGTCGCTGCTGAGATCCCGAGAATGGGACGCTAGGCTGCACCGACCCTGTGATGCTCATTCACGCCGTGGATGATTATCATGCAAGCCATGGATAAGTCTGTGAACAGGCGTGCTGCGCGGACGCTGGCCGGCGCTGCATCACGGTGATTCTCGGGAGCAAATACATGACAGAGCTGGTGAAAATGCGGCGCCCGTTCACAATCAAGAGAATTGCTGAGCAGTATTGAGTGGGTGCAAGTCTGAATAATCCGGGGGTCTGTCGACAATGCCGAAGATGAATCGTCTCGACCTGCTCAAAGCGGACAGGCTCATAACTCTGCTGTACTGGATTGGCTGGCCTGCCATCGCCACGTACTTCTTGTGCATGGTCGTGATCCCGGTGATCCAAAGCGGATTCGAGTGGAACGCCGTACAAGGCATTTGGGACCGCTGGCAGAGTTTGAACGTCGGTATGCTCGCGCTGATTGCCAGCGTGATCGCATTCCAGATCACCCGGTACAAAGAGAACAGGCAGAGCGCGCGAGACTTCAGGGCTGCGCGGGCGTTCCTCCCCGACACGCTTAGCAAGCTCACTAGCTATTTGAGTGCGAGCGCCGCCGTTCACATGAAGGGTTGGAACAATTTGCCGCAGGGCGCGCTCCCTGCGCCACCAGATGAGTACAGGGAGGTGTTTGCGAACTGCATCCGCCACGCTGACGATGCAGCCGGAGAACAACTGTCTGAGACGCTGATGTGGCTGCAAGTCCGGGCCGCACGGTTAGAGCGCTTCTACCACCATCCCGCCCACACCATCCCGTTGAGGCAGCTTGACGCACTGCGCGGCTTGCGCCTCGACGGCCAACTCTATGCCAGCGTGCACCGGCTGTTCGATTATGCACGAGGAATAACGGGCCTAGACTCGCGCCCCCTTACATGGGAGGACTACAGCGCCGCCTACGTGAATCTGGGCCTGCAAATCGAGCATCTTGTTGTAGAAAAGGTCAGCCTTGAGAGGCTAACAAAGTCGCACATCGCAAGGGACGACGAAGCGGACCCCGGCCACACATGAAGTACTTCTTCACTGTTCCACAAGCGCATGCGACGCTCTGCCAATGAATTTTGTCCTTGCGGCTCTGGAAAGAAATTTAAGAAATGCCAAGATCCTTGATGGCGTCGCAGGGGCGCCACAAAAAGACAGGTGCTCGCGGGAGTTTTGCGGGACTTAGGCCTGCCTCGTCGTGCTCAGTCGTGACAAATGCAACGGATGCCATGTGAGCTCGCGATTGTTGACGTCAAATCCATCCAACAAAATCAATCGTCTACGTTCTTCGCTCCGCCCGCCCTTTTCACCCCCTCCATTTTGTAATCAGGGGGTCGCGGGTTCGATCCCTGCAGCCGGCACCATAAACAAGCCATTTCCTCGCTTCACTATATTGATTGCCAAGGTGAGAGAACTGGGCGGCTCGTGACACAAGGATGTTAGGCCGGCAGCTTTGCCGGACCGCCTCTGGGAGGAGGTAGCATGAACGACGAAAAGAAATGCCCGTACTGTGCCGAGACCATACGCGCAGAGGCGATAAAGTGCCGGTTCTGCGGAAGCGACCTTACCGGGAAACCTCGGGCCGAGGTTGCAACACCGAGACCCGCGCCGGGTGTGGCCGCATGTCCAAAGTGCAATGTTGCGCTGGTAGCGACTCAGGTTAGGAAGTTCGCAAGCGTAGGTGGCGTGTTAGGCGCAATGCTCTTTGTCATCGGTCTATGCGCCTTGCCGTTTGGTGTTATTCCCGGCCTTCTGCTCATGGTGTTCGGCGTGCTACTCGGCTCAGTCGGCGGCAAGAAGACTGTGATGGTCTGCCCAAGCTGTGGCACACGAGGGGCAACGCTCGCCGATTAGCTCACAACGGTCCAGACTGCTGCCATGGCCCATGGCTGTGTGCACATCTTGGACGCTCAGAACAACCGAACAGTCACGGCGTTGCGGCGATGACCGCGTCCAGATCCTTGGCCGTGATAGGTCCCAGGAACTCCTTTGCAACACGGCCGTCCGGCGCAATCACGTACGTGTTAGGCAAACCCAGCGGTGGACCGAAACTCCTGGCCGGACCAAGCGGATCAACCTGCGCGACCGGAAACGCAATCGGGCGCTTCTTCAAGAATTCCACGATGTCCGCCTTGTCGCTGTCCTCGAACGCAAGGCCAATGGCGACGACCTTGTCCTTGTGTGCCGCGACAAAGGTGGAGATCTCCGGCAATTCCTTGATGCACGGCACGCACCACGTCGCCCACCAGTTCACGACGACCCACTTGCCGCGATGCTCGGCGAGGTCGAACGATTTCCCTTCGAGCGTCGTCACCTGCAAAGACGGCGTCTGCGCAGTGGCGGCATGAGCTGAAGCGCCAGCCGTCAGCACCAGGCATAAACAAAGCGCCAATCTACTCAACGGCGTGCCTCGCCACAGACGCTGCAGTGCTTTCCATTCAATGCCCCGCGCCGTATTTCTTCTCGCCGGCCAGCACCGCCAGACGAACCGTTTCACCCTTTTCGTCCTTCAGCGCGAAATAGTTTTCCTTCGGCGGAAGCGGGCAAGTCGCGTATTCAGTGAACGCGCAGGGCGGGTTGTACGCGCGGTTGAAATCCACCACCACCGTGCCGTCCGCCGCCACCGGCCCGGTCTTGAGGAACCGTCCGATGCCATAGGTTTCCTTACCGCTGGTCCCATCCTTGAATACGAAGCTCAGTCCCTTGGACGGATCGCCAGTGGCTTCGAGTCGCCACTTTTTTCCGTTTCTCTCGAACTCGATGTAGCCGGGATTCGGGCTTTCATTGACGTCGCCGATGATGTTGGCAATGGCAATGGTCGTACCCGGCGGATGCGCGACAAACGCCGCTTTCACCTGCCATTGTTCATCCGGCGTGAAAACTTCCAGCCCTTTGAAATGCAGCCGGTCCGGCGAATCCGCGTGACGAACGCGCAACGCGAGTTTGCCCTTGCGATCAATGACGGTGATCTGACCCTTGCCACCGTCGTACCCCAGCTTCGTACCTCCGGCTCGCCCCTCGGGTGTCAGTTGCACTTCATCTTGCAACGGTTTGCCATCCACTGTGACGCCGGCTCCAGGCTCTGCCGTGAAGAACAGCGCTCCATCTCGCTGTTCCACCTTGCCCAGCTTGTCCGGAGCAATGCGCAAACGAATGCCGCTGCCTTCGGCGCCGCCCACGGTTTGCTGCTTGCCTTCCACCCAATGCAGACCGATCAAGCTCGTCCAGCCATCGGGCTGCGTCAGTTCGGCTTCACGTTCCTTCACCCAGGCCGCATGTTGGCTTTTGAAGTCGGAAACACCCGGCGTCTGCGTAGCCGCACCGCCGCTGGCAGACAGCACTGCTGCGAACAGCAACGCAGCAACGAGTCTGGATAGTTTCAATTCAAGTGCATTCGTTTTCATCAAGCTCACCAGTTTTTGCTGACGTCTAGATAGAGATAGCGGCCGAAGGATTCGTGCAGCGAGGATAGATAGTTGCTGCCGGTGCTGGCAGGCGTTGCTCCGAGCGGCGGCTCTTCGTCGAACAGGTTGCGCGAGCCCACTTCCACCGCGGTGCCCTCGAACCATCCTTCGCTGAACGCCTTTTTCACCGACAACGCCCAGCGATGTGTCGCGTCCACCTTGTAAGGCGTGCCGTCGCTGTAGGCACCGGAGTAGACGCTGCCGATGTAGTTGTCGCGCAGACGTACGGTCCAGTCCTTGCGATTCCAGATCAGCGCCGCGCTGGCACGCCATTCCGGCTTCTGGCCATTGAGGCCCACTTCGTTCGCGGCGCCCAGGCCCTGCGCCACGATGGCGAGCTCGCCGCTGGCGATGGCGGCAGCAATAGCCTGCTCCGCGAGGGATTTCTCCTGGGTGTAGTCCTTCAGCTGGCTGACGTTGAACAGCACCGCGAATTTCCCCCACGCGCCATCCTGGGAACGCCAGCTGAGGTTGTAATCCACGCCCGAGACCGTCAGAGGCTGCAGGTTTCCGTAGGTCGTCTCCACGTACTCGAATGCCCCCACGGGGTCGATACCCGATCCCGCGAACTGCGCGATGTCCGCCGCCGTCGGCGCAGAGCGGACCACCAACGGATTGCTGGTGCCTTGCACCACACGTAGATAGGCGTCGTACAACAGCTCGTTGCCCGAACCGATGGCGCCGATCGGGTTTTCCACTTCCACTTTCCAGAAGTCGACGCCCAGGCTGAAGCGCCCCGCACCTTCGGGCAGGAATTCCGGCTCGAACACGAATCCATACGAAGATTGTTTGGTGGTTTCCGGTTTGACGTCGTCACCGTACGTGGTGGCGGTATTGGTCTGGTACGACACCAGCGCGTTGCTGATGCAGGTGTTGTAGTTGGTGAAGACGCCGCGTCTCACCAGCGCGACGCAGCGGACCGGATCGGCACTGCCGCCGAAGCGCCAGATCGTGCCGGAGTTCGCGAGCTCCAGGCCCGGGGCACGAAACCCGCCGCTCACCGAACCGCGAAGCAACAAGCTGTCGATCACTCTCCACGCGGCGGCCAGTTTCGGCTTGGCGATGTGACCCGCATCGCTGTAATCCTCGTAGCGGCCCGCCAGTTGCACGTCGAATGACTTGACCAGCGGAATGCCATGCTCCGGCGACACCAGCGGCACCGCGAGCTCGGCGAACAGCGACTTCACGTTGCGGCTGCCGCGGATGTCCGGCGACGCACTGTGGGTGAGGAAATTGCTCTCGGCCACTTTGCCGGTGTACCAATCGATGTACTGAACCGTTCCGTCGACGTTCTCGTCGCGATTGTCGAAACGGCTCTCGTAGCGGTATTCCACGCCCGCCGCCGCGCCGATATCGCCCGCATACCAGTGAAGCACGTCCGGCCGGTCGACCTTGAAATCCCACAGCGCCAGTTCACTGGTGCCTTCGCGCGTCGTGGGCTGGATGAACGAATCGGGATCCGAAGGCGTGGCATCGCCGATGCGCGGGTTGTCCGGGTTGCCGCCGTTGAACGGGTTATAGGCGCTCGCATCCGTGCGATTGACCGCTTCCTCGAAAGCCGTCGCGAGTCCACCTTCCTGCACGTCGGAGGTGCGGGCGCGCGAATACAGCAACGCGCTCTCCCAGCGCCAGCCACCGTCGGTCCTGCCGCGTAATCCCGCCAACGCGCGCGACTGGTCGTTATCCACGTCGAGGCTGCGCAGCCCGTAGTCCCCGACATAGTAGTTAGTCAGACGGATCGCGTCCGCGCCGTCGCGGAGCGTCTCGGGTACCCAATACGCATCCGGCCGGACGTAGATGAAATTGTTGACGCCTCCCAGCGTGACGAATTCACCGCTGAGTTTCGCTTCGGATTCCGACTTGTAGTAGGCGAGCTCGCCAAACAACTGCAGCTTGTCGGTCAGATCGTAACGGGCGGTGGCAAAAAGATTGCCGCGCTTGACCGCCGGCGTTTCGGTGACGCCCGGCTCGGCACGGGTATCCGGTCGCAGGGACGTGGGCGGCGTACCCGTCACCAGCTGTCCGGCCTGGTTCACGTAGTAGGTAGGGCCCACCGCCACGCCATTGTTGAATCTCTGGAAGGTGCCCCACGCGGTATTGCCGAAGGTCTGCACGAACGGCGTGGCGGTCGGATCGAGGACGAACGTGCCGTCTTCCAATTGACGACGACCGTCCGTCGCGGTGAACCACTGGTCGGAGTTCAGTTGGGCGGTTCGATTCGCAAATTCGTACTGCACCGAGATGTTGCCGCGGCCATCGGCGAAGTCCTTGCCGAAGAAACCTTCCAGCGAAGCATCTTCACGGTGGCCGGACTCCACCGAGCCAAACTCCAGTTTGACGCCGCCACCTTCCAGATTGCTCTGGGTCACCAGATTGACGACGCCCGCGACGGCATCGGAGCCGTACACGGCCGCGCCACCATCCAGCAGCAAGTCGATGCTCTTCAGGCCGAAAGTGGGAATCGCATTCGCATTGTAGGAAGTCGTTGCGCCGGAACTGATGGGGTGTTGCACCGTGCGGCGGCCATTGACCAGCAGCAGGCTGTACACCGAACCGAGATTGCGCAGGTTGATGGAGCCGACATCTCCACGCGGCGCGTTTGAATTGCGCCCCTGGTTGGTCGACGACTTCTCGGTGAAGGCGACATCGCCGAATTGCGGCAGGCTGCGGAACAGTTCGTTGCCGTTGGTTGCGCCGATGGACTCGATCTCCGCCTTGTCCACCGTCGCGACCGACAGCGCCTCGGCGGCGCCGCCGTTCGCGATGTGCGAGCCGACGACCGTGATTTCTTCCAGCGGTTCTTCGGCGCTGCCGTCGTCGACGTCGGCTGCGTGCGCCGCACCGCCTATCAACAAGGCGTACAAAGCCAACGACGTGCGTGAAGGAGGCGCGCTCATCTCACTTCACCTCTTTGTAGGCGGAGTGGACGATCTTTCCCTCCAGCTTCTGTTCGTCCTTGACCAGGTTGTACAACGGGCAGGTGGCTTCCACCGCCTGGCGCAGCCCGTCGATGGTTGCTTCGCTTTCCGGCGATTCGATCTTCACGTTGTAGCGGATGTTCTTGTAGCGGGCCGGTGAGGTGACGCCCTTGCCGAAGCGCGGCGTGAGGTCCGCATCCACGGTGAGTTCCAGCGAATCGATCAGCACATTGCGCGTGGCGGCCTGCACTTCGAAGATGTGTGTCAGGCAGGTGCCGGTGACACCGATCAGATGCTCTTCCACCGTGGGCGCGAGACCGTAACCGAGCAGACCGGGAGCGCTGTCATGCAATTGCAGGTGATAGCCGTCTTCGCCCAGAAACGTCTGGCGCAATCCGGTTTGCGGTTCCACGTGCGTGTGCGCCACGAGACCACGCGGCTGCGCGGGTGGTGTGGCCGGTGCGTTGGTTTCGCGCGGCTGCTGACGGCGCCCTTGCACCGCGGGAATTTTTTCCTCGACGATGAAATCGCGCAGGCCCGGCGGCAGATTCCGGTCGCGCACGATGGACGTGTGCTTGTATTCCACCGTGGCGTGGCTGACGTTCTGCGCCTTCGTCACCAGATCGATGGCCGACGAATTTTCGTGCACGGCCTTCTTCAACGCTTCGAGATCGGCATCGCTTGCGGGCGAGTCGATGTAGGCCACGTAGGAAAGATTGTTGGGGTAGCTGAGGGTTGCGCTCTTGCGTTCGGGAATGCTGGTGAACACGATATCCAGCGAATCCAGCGGCACTTTGCGCACCGCGGCCTGCACCAGATATTCGTCGGCCACCGCGCTGGCCAGCGTGCCGACCAGTGAATCCCAGGAACCCGCACCCAGGTTGTAACCGGCGTAACCACGTCCACTGTCGCTGAGGTACTGGAATTTGCCGTTGTCGCCGAGGCGCAGGCGGCGCACGCCGGAACGGCTTTCGGCCGTCACGGTGGCGTGGATGGCCTGCGGCTGTTGGGCAGTGGCCTTCTGCGCTTCGATGGCGGCGGCTTTGGCCTGCAAATGTGTGCGCAGCGGGCTTTCGGCCGCGCTGGCTGGGTGACTCAACAACAACGCGATAGACAGGACGGCAGCAGCGCTTTGGAACAACGACGAACTTCGAACGGCAGGCATGGGCGGGAAACTCCGGGTGGGGGAATGTTGCAGCGCGCGACTTTCCGCGTATTGCGCAGCGCGTGGAAATCACCGCTCGTCATGCAGACATTCCCGAAGGGCATGTCGTCAGTGCTGAAATCCGCGATCCCCGCGGGCGGCACCGGCTGTCCGTCGGGTGGAGCGCGGGTCCGATGCGCTCGGCTGGGGCGTCGCGGCACTGGCGTATCTCGGGGACGTGCCCCGCACGAAAAGCTGGGGACGGTGCTCGAGCTCGCCGAAAAATCGGATAGCTAACTACTCCGCAAGCCTGCTCATCTGGATGGGGCGCGACAGTGACTTCGATTCGCTACGCACGCGCGGATGGCGGGCGCCATGCAAAGCCGGCCAGCGAAACCGGGCCAGGCGCGAGGAGCGCCACCAGCATCGTGGCGGATCGCGCCAGCGACGCCACCGGCTGAAAATATCCAGTCGAGTCTGGCGGCAGCGAATATCATTCGCGCATGCCGTCGATCACTTTGATTGGTCCGGGCGCGATCGGCGCCACGCTGGCCGCCTGGCTTTCCCAGAATCCGCGCAATGAAGTCTCGGTCGCCGCGCGTACGCGGTTCGAGACGCTTGAAGTCACGACGCCGGATCGCGTCGTTGTCGCGTCACCGAGAGTGCTCACGGACAAATCGCACGCGCAGCCCGCGGACTGGGTGCTTGTCGCCACCAAGGCGTACGACAGCGCGGCGGCGGCCACCTGGTTCGAGACTGCCTGCGGGCCACAGACGCGCGTCGCCGTGATCCAGAACGGCGTCGAACACGTCGAGCGCTTTTTGGCGTGGTTGCCGCGCGAACGCATCCTGCCCGTCATGATCGACGTGCCGGCCGACCGCACCGCGCCGGGCAAGGTGACGCAGCGCGGACCGATCCACATCGTGGTGCCGGCGGGCGAAAATGGCGCGGCTTTCGTCGGCCTGTTCGGCGGGCTCAATCTCGATGTCGTCGAGTCGCCCGACTTCACGACCGCTGCCTGGAAGAAGCTCTGCCTCAACAGCGCGGGCGCCGTCTGCGCCGCGTTGCTAAAACCAGCCGGGATTGTGCATCACGAAGCGGTGGCGGACGTGATGCGGGCGATCGTGCGCGAGTGCATCGCGGTCGGCCGCGCGCAGGGCGCGACGCTCGATGACGCGATCGCGGAAGAAATCATCGAACGCATGCGGCGCGGGCCGCGCGACGCGGCGAATTCCATGCTCGCCGACCGCCGCGCGGGTCGGCCGATGGAAATCGACGCGCGCAACGACGTGATCGTCCGCCTCGGACGCAGACACGGCATCGAGGCGCCGATGAACGCGTTGATGGTCGCCTTGCTGCAGGCGGCGCAGGACTTCTGAAAATCGCCCCGCTGCGGCAAGGTCTTGCCGCGCTCGCCGACGAATACGTGCCGACTCGACGCTTCTGCTCGCCGGGCGTCTAACTAGGCAATCCCCTAAGGTAAATCGAATTTGTCAATGCGTGAAGTACTCATGCGCGGCGCCGCCATGTCGGTCGATACGATCCGGGCAGGTCCCCGTACATGTTTCATGTACGGGGGCTCATGGCCGTTGATCTAAGGCCCGCCGCCGGAAATCGGGGTGTCGCTAACAGTATGGGCTCGGGATCGGCCCAAACCTGCGCAACAGGCGCAACGCGAATTCGTCATTCGCGGCGGAGAGATCGACATGTGCACGCGCCTCGCCTCGCATTACCTGCGCCGACAATTCTGTTTGGTCATCGCAGCCGTGTTGCTGTGTCCTGGCTATCTAGTCGCGCAAACTGCGCCGGATGCCGGCTCGGTGCTGCAGCAGATAGAGCAGCAGCAACGTAAACCGCTGCCACAGCAAGCCGCGCCGATGTTCGTGCCGCCGGCGCCGATGCAATCGCTCGGCGGCGCTACGGTCACGGTCACCGAATTCCGCTTCGCGGGCAACACGCTGCTGGCGAGCCCGCAGCTCGCGCTTTCCGTCGCGAAGTTCGTCGGTCGTCCGATCGGCTTTTCGGAATTGCAGGACGCCGCCGTCGCGGTGGCCGACGCATACCGGCAGGCGGGCTGGGTAGTGCGCGCCTATCTGCCCAAGCAGGAGATTACCGACGGGTCGGTCACGATCCAGATCATCGAGGCGACCTTCGGCGCGGTGCACGTGGAAGGCGGAGGAACGCGCGTCTCCGCCGCGCGCCTGACGAACATCATCACGACCGCGCAGACCGCGGGGGCGCCGCTCAACGTGCGCGCACTCGATCGCGGACTGTTGCTGATCAACGATCTGCCCGGCGTGCTTGCGACCGGCCGCCTGGCCCCGGGCCGATATCAAGCGGAATCCGACCTCGTGATCGCGCTCGAAGACGGTCCGGCCGTGAGCGGCAATGTGACCGTCGACGATGCCGGCTCGCGTTTCACCGGCGAGGAACGCCTCATCGCGGCGGCCAGCCTGAATGGTCCGCTGCACATTGGCGATCGGGCCGACGGCCTGTTGCTCCATAGCGAGGGCAGCGATTACCAGCGTGTCGGATATTCGCTGCCGGTCGGCAGCCGCGGCATCCGCGTCGGCGCCAATGCCTCGCATCTCACCTACGACATCGTCACGAGCGACTTCACAGCGCTCGACGCGCACGGAACTTCGGACACCGTCGGCCTCGAGGCCAGCTATCCACTGTTGCGATCGCGGCTCAAGAACGTCTATCTCGGATTGAACGCCGACGACAAGCAATTCGACAACTCTTCGGCCGGCATCACGACGACCAAGTACTCGGCACAGACGGCGACGCTCGGCCTGTATGCCAATTCGTTCGACTCGTGGCTGGGCGGCGGTTCGAACACCGCGAGCCTTGCACTGGTACGCGGTCGCATCGATCTCGGCGGTTCACCCAACGAATCGATCGACGCGTTGACCACGCGCACCGCCGGCAGCTTCAACAAGGTGCGTTACTCCCTGTCGCGCCTGCAGGTGCTGACCGATCGCTTTTCGATGTACGCCAATCTTTCCGGCCAGACCGCCTCGAAGAATCTCGACTCCTCGGAGAAGTTCTATCTAGGCGGTCCCGCCGGCGTGCGTGCCTATCCACAGGACGAGGGCAGCGGTTCCGAGGGAATGCTGCTGAATCTCGAAGTGCGCGCGCGCCTGCCCGCGAACTTCGGCATGACAGCCTTCGTCGACGCAGGCCGGGTCCGCATCAACAAGGACAACGACATCCTCGGAGGGGTCGCCGACAACACGGCCGATCTCAAGGGCGGGGGACTGAGCGCCAGCTGGACGGCGAGTTTTGGCCTGACTCTGCAGGCCACGGTTTCGCGGCGCATCGGCCGCAATCCGAATCCGACGAGCACCGGCGAAGACCAGGACGGCTCGCTCACGATGAACCGGTTCTGGCTGCAAGCCAGCATGCCTTTCTAAGAGAACTATTACATGTACAAACACGGCAGCATCAACCGCGCCTTCCGCCTCGTCCGCAATGAAGCTCTCGATTGCTGGGTGCCGGTCGCCGAAATATCGCGCGGGCGCCGCAAGCGCAGCAACCGCCCCGCGGGGCTTCTCGCCGTGTTGCTCGCCATGGTGGGCGCGCAGGCGCTGGCACAGGGAGTTGCCATCGCGCCGCCCGTCCACGAACTACCTACCGGCGGCAACGTAGTCGCAGGTTCCGCCATCCTCACAACCGGCAACGTTGCCGGCACGTCGACGCTCAATATCGACCAGAGCACGCTGCGCGCGATCATCGACTGGAATACCTTCAACGTCGGCAGCGAAGCGCAGGTCAATTTCAACCAGCCCGGCCGCGACGCGGCCACGCTCAACCGCGTGCTCGACAGCAATCCGAGCCAGATTTTCGGCAAGATCACTTCCACCGGGCAGGTCTTCCTCACCAACGCCAACGGCGTCTATTTCGGCAAGAGCGCGACGGCGGACGTGGGCAGCCTCGTCGCCACCACGCACGGCATCGACAACGCCGATTTCATGGCCGGCAAGACCACGTTCAACCGCAACGGCGCCACCGGCGCCGTGGTCAACGAAGGCGAACTGCGCGCCGCGCTCGGCGGATACATCGCGCTGCTCGCGCCCGACGTGCGCAACAGCGGCATCATCGTCGCGCGCCTGGGCACCGTCGCCCTGGCCTCCGGTGAATCGATCACCCTGAATCTCGACGGCAATCATCTGGCGGGCATCACCGTCGAGCCGTCGGCGATTGCCGCATTGGTCGAGAACAAGGGTGCGGTGCTCGCGCCCGGCGGTCTCATCATTCTTTCTGCGAAAGCGCTCGATCGCCTGCAGGGCGGAGTGGTCAACAACTCGGGAGTGCTCGAGGCGACCGGTTTGTCGACAAAGGGCGGCCGCATCGTGCTCGAGGCCAGCGATCTGGTCGACAACAGCGGCACGATCAACGCGAATGCGGGCGCCGACGGCAGCCCCGCGGGCAGTGTCGAAGTGACTGCGCTCGAGATCGTCAACAGCGGAGTCATCAGCGCCGCGGCTGCGGCGTGGCCCGTGGGCGGCGGCAATGTCACGTTGACTGCCGACGACATCACGCAGACAACCACCGGTTCGCTCGACGTCTCCGGCGTCGACGGCGGCCAGGTGAAACTCATCGCCAGCGGCGACATCGCGATCGCCGGCGCGATCTCCGCCTCGGCTATCGAAGATTCCGCAATCGCCTCCGGCACGGGCGGCGCCATCGAGCTCGCCGCCGGTCACAACGTGACCTTGCAGGACGCCGTCATCGACGCATCGGGAGGCGCGGGCGGCGGACGGATTCTCGTCGCGGCGGGCGGTGATCCGGCGCCTTCGGATCCGTTCAACGAGCGGCCCACCGCCGCCTTGATCGGCGGAACCCAATTGCGCACTTCGAGCCGGCGCGGCCGCGGCGGCAGCGTCACGTTGACCGGCGATCGCGTCGGTCTCTTCGACGTGAGCTCCATCGATGCGACCGGCGCCGCCGGTGGCGGCGATGTGTTCGTGGGCGGCGGCTTTCACGGGAAAGATCCGTCCATCGACAACGCGAACCTGGTCGTCGTGGGCACCCATGCCAGCATCGACGCCAGCGCCACGCAGGCGGGAGCCGGCGGCAACGTCGCCATCTGGTCGGACGGTCAAACTACTTACGGCGGCCACATCGCCGCGCGCGGCGGCGCGGATGCCGGCGCCGGCGGCTTCGTCGAAGTCTCGGGCAAGGGCAACCTCGATTTCCGCGGCCTGGTGGATGCCGGCGCCGAACACGGCGCGGCGGGCACGCTGCTTCTCGATCCGCTCAACATCATCGTCGATGCGCTCGGCGTGGCGACACTCGCGAACGTCGATCAGTTCTCCGACACGCCCGCGCTCGACAGCACGATCGCTCCGAACACCATCACCGCGATGACGAATGCGGGCACCGCGGTCGTCTTGCAGGCCAACAACGACATCACGATCAACAGCTCCATCGTGACCATCAACCCGAGCGGCAACGGCGGCGCGCTCACCTTCCGCGCCGGCCGCAGCATCACGCTGAACGGCAGCGTGAGCTCGGACGACGGCAACATCAGTTTCACCGTCAACGACGCCGCCGCGGATGGCAACCGCATCGCCGCGACCGACGCGGTGTTCCTGAACAACAGCTTGATCGATGCCGGCGACGGCGTGCTCACCATCACCATGGGCACGAAGGACCAGTCGGGCATCATCAATACCGGGCAGGTGACCGCCGGCACATTCAACATCGCGCAGAACAGTCTCTCCGGCACGGCCGCGAGCGGCGCGATCGACCTCGGCGAAGTGACCGTGACCGGCAACATGGGGATCACCTCGGCCGTGGCGCGCAACGTCACCAACACGCTCGGCAGCGTGATCGTGCGCGGCACCGCCACCATTGGCGTGGGCGCCGGCGACGTCACCATCAATCGCGCGACCACCGACTTCAATTTCATCGGCCTGACCGCCCGCAACGCGACGCTCGCCGACACCAACGCGATGCGTTTCACCAGCACCAACCTGTCCGGCAATCTCATCGAGTCCGCGCAGGGTCCGATCGCGCAGACCGGCAACCTCGTGGTGGCCGGCACGACCAATCTCACCGTCACCGACGGCGGCTTCGGTTATGCAGACCCGTACATCAATCTGGCTACTGGAGCCAACAACTTCGGCGGCGCCGTCACGATTTCCGCGGCGACGACCGGCACGACCGGCACCGGCGGCTACGTCCAGATTTCCGACATCAACACGCTGTCGATCGCCAGCGCGAACGTCAGCCGATACCTGAACATGACCGCCGTCGGCGGGATCACGGCCGGTTCGCTCACGGTGGGCACGACGCTGAGCGCCATCAGCTCCGGCGCCGGCGCCATCACGCTCGGCACCACCGGCGTCACGACGGTGGGAAGCGACGCGTCGATCAACAGCGGCGGCGCGGTCAGCCTGCAGGGCACCACCACGGTCGGTGGCAGCCTCGCCATCGTCGGCCTGGGCGCGGTGGATCTGTCGACCACGACGGTCAACGGCAACAACATGGGCATCAATACCACCGGCGCGATCACCGACAGCGGTGCCGTCACGGTGGTCAATTACACCTATCTGACGGCCGGCGCGGCCAACGACATCACGCTCGACACCGCGACCAACAACTTCAACCTCATCCAGATCCTGTCGGGCAAGAACGTCACGCTGGCGGACACCAACTCGATCGTGTTCGGCACCGGCGGCAGCACCATCAGCGGCAACCTCGCCGTCACCGCGGGCGGGTCGATCGGCCAGTACAACAGCTTCGACAACTACGCCCCCATCACGGTGGGCGGCACTTCGAGTTTCACCACGACGGCGGCCAACAGCGACCTCGGCATGGGACCGATCCAGGCGCACTACATCGCCAACTATCCCGGCGCGCAGAACTCCTTCGCAGGCGCGATCACGATTTCCACCTCGGGCGCGGGCACCTGGCGCGACATCTCCGTCAAGAACATCAACGCCAGCGCGGGAGTGATCAACGGCCTGGGCGCCGGATTGCGTGACGTGTTGTTCTGGTTCGACAACGCATCTTCGATCAGCGTGCCGGCGATGACGCTGAGCGGCAATCTGGTGGTCGACGCGCCGAATGGCGGCATCACGCAGACCGGTGCGCTGGTGGTCAATAACGCCACCGTCGGCTCCGGCATCAGCACGTTCCGCACGTCGACCGGCGCGGATCTGGTGCTCACCAACGCGGGCAACGACTTCAATCGTGTCACCATCCGCGCCACGCGCGACGCGAGCATCGTCGATGCAAACGCGCTCGATCTCTACACGAGCAGCGTGTTCTTCAACGTGACCCGCAACCTGACCGTGACGGCAGGCGGCGCGATCATCGACAGCTCGCAGGACGGCAACCTCGGTTACTGGATGAACATCGGCAGCGGGGGTTCGGGCACCGCCACGTTCACCGCCGGCACCGCCAACGACGTCATCCTCGATAACGACATCAACATCTGGCAGACGCTGGTGGTCAATTCGGCCAGGAACCTGGTCGTGAACCCGCGCAACAACCTCGTGCTGGGCAACGTCACGGCGAACGGCACGGTGTACTTCGACTCGCGCGACGGCGGCTCGCTGACGCAGCTCGCGTCCACCGCGTTGCAGGCCGGCGGCAACACCACGTTCAACGATTTCAACCAGGGCATCACGCTGGGCCAGAACGGCAACGTGCTCGGCGCACTCTCCATCTACAACGCGCCGTCCGTCACCATTCGCGAAAACGATGCGATCACGCAGGCCTCGGCCTGGAGCGCCGTCACCAACAGCGCGATCAATCTCACCACTTTCAACGACCAGGCGATCACGCTCACGCAGGCCAACTACTTCGGCAACCTGACGCTGACCCAGCTCAACAACGGCGCTGGCAGCGCGGGCGCGGTGCAGGTTACGGAGACGGGCGACAACGTCAACGGCATGACGCAGGGCGGGGCGTGGACGCTGCACGGCGTCACCACGCTCAACTCCGGCGCCTATTCGATCAACCTCCCGACGCCGACCAACGTGTTCGGGCCGCTGCAGGTGATCGGCGCGACCGGCAGCACCAACGGCGTGCCCTCGACGGTGACCATCTACGCGCAGAACACCGCCAGCAACGACGCCATCCGCGACGGTAGCGGCGCGTGGAACACCGGCACCGGCGTGGTCAAACTCATCGCCTACAACCAGGGCGGCACCACCGCGGGCGGCGGCAACATCAACCTGGCCAATGTGGGCAACGTCCTCGGCGACCTGTACGTCAAGGCGACCAACGTCACGATCACCGAGAACGACAGCATCACCGACGGCGCCAGCACCATCTGGAACGCCAACAACGACACCGGCTGGATGACCACCGGCACCACCAACCTGATCGTCGCCAATCCTGGCAGCAAGTCTATCTACCTAGACAACCTGTCGAACCAGATCGGCCCGCTCGGCCTCAACATGACGGGTACCGCCGGCACGCTGAGCACGGTGCTGATCACCGACAACACGGATCTCACGCAGGCTTCGGTGTGGAATGTCGGCGCCGCGCCGGTGACGCTCGATGCGCGCAATCACCTGATCAACCTGACCAGCAGCGGCAACGTGCTGGGCGCGATCACCATCAACACGACCAACGGCATGCCGACGTCGGTGGCGATCAGCGAGAACGATGCGATCACGCAGGGCGCCGCGTGGGTGATGAGCGGCGTGCCGGTCACACTGGTGGCCGAGAACGGCAACGCCATCACGCTGACGAACGCCTCCAACATCCTCGGCAATCTGACGCTGACGGGCGGCGCGGTCAGCATCACCGAGAACGACACGATCACGCAGGGTGCCACCGCCTGGACGACCACCGGCACGACCACGCTGAACGCGACCACCAATGCGATCACGCTGAACCATGCGGGCAACGTGCTCGGCGCACTCGCGATCGGCGGCGCGCCGACGACCGTGGGCATCACCGAGAACGACGACATCACGCAGGCCTCGGCCTGGAACCAGGGCACGTCGGCCATCACGCTGGTCGCCGGTTCGCACGACATCGTGTTGTCCCAGGCGGGCAACCAGCTCGGCGACCTGACACTCACGGCGCAGAACGCGACCGTCACGGAAAGCCACTCGGCCGGCATCACCGACGGTGGCGCCTGGACCATTGCCGGGAACACGGTGCTCACCGCGGGCGCCGCGAATGCGATCGTCCTCAACGCGAATCCCGCCAGCGACTTCGGCACCGTCAGCATCGTGTCCGCGTCGAACGCGGACATCGCCGACGTGAACGCCATCAATTTCGGTACGTCGACCATCTCGGCCGGCGGAACGCTGACCGTCTCGGCCGGCGGTGCGATCACGCAGACCGGCGCCATCACCGCGCCGTCGCTGCGCCTCATCGGCACGGGCAGCGCCACGCTCGCCAACGTCGCCAACAATGTCGGCACGCTGGCAGCCGGTTTCTCGGGCGGCGACCTCCTATTCACCAACGCGGGCAATCTAGCTATCGGTGTAGTCGGCGGTACTTCGGGCGTGACGATCGGCGCCAACGACGTGACGCTGACCTCGGTCAACGGCACAGTGACCGGGCTTTCCAACATCAACGCCAGCAGCACTTCGCTCGCCGTCGTTGCCGGCACTGCGCTCACGCTGCCGCAGATGAGCATCGCCGGTGCGCAGACTTACACCAGCGCGGGCGGCATCACGCTCGGCGCCAGCGTCACCAGCACCGCCAGCGGCGCGATCAACTTCATGAGCCCGGTCACGCTGGCCGCGGACCTGAGCATCCAGTCGACGAACTCGGCGATCAACTTCGCCGGCACACTGGCCGGTGGAACCAACCAGCTGACCGTCAATGCCGGCAACGGTGCGGTGGCCTTTCATGGCGCCGTCAGCGATGTCGGCAACACCGGCGACGCGAGCGCGGCACTGCAGATCACTTCGAGCGGCGCGACATTCGACAGCACGCTGAGCGCCAACAATGGCCTCGCGATCACCGGCCCCGTCGTGTTCAGCGATACGGTGACGATGTCCGACGGCAACGCAGCCTCGGTATTCACCGGCCTCGTGACGCTCGGCAAGGTCGGCGGCATGAACCTCTCCGGCTACGACGGCATGACCTTCAATGGTGGCGTGCTGCTGCAGAACGGCGCCGCCACGATCAACTCCAACAATTCGGCGCTGGCCTTCCAGACTGCGGGATCCGTCTCGGGCCCGTATGCGCTCACATTGAATTCCGGCACCGCGTCGCTCATCGGCCTGAACCGCATGGGCAGCAATCTGACCAGCCTGAGCGTCACGGCGCTCTCGCCGACCATTCCCACGGGCGGCGTGACGATAGCCGGACCGCAGTCGTACACGGCCACGGCCGGCAGCTTCATCACCTTGAGCGGCAACGTGACCAGCACGGCCGCTGGCGCGATCAGCTTCAACAGTCCGGTGACGGTCGGCGCGAGCGCGGTCGTCACCAGCGTCGATTCCAACGTGTTGTTCGCGGGCACGGTCGATGGCAACAACGATCTGACCGTGAGCGCCGGCACCGGCACGACCACCTTCAGCGGCGTGGTCGGCGGCGTCGCGGCATTGGGCGACGGCACCGGCGCCGCGCTGACCGTGTCGGGCACGGGAGCGACAACCTTCGGCAACACTCTAGCTACCCGCTCCGGCATCACGACCGGCGGCGCGGTGAACTTCAACAACAACGTCACGCTCGGCGACGGCACCGTGGGTTCGTCCTTCGCGGGCCTCGCCACCAGCGGCGGCAGCAGCGGCAACAGCATCAGCGGATTCGACGGGCTGGCCTTCAACGGCGGCCTCGCGCTCACGGGCGGCGCGGTCAGCGTCGCCTCGAACGGCAGCACGCTGCACCTGGGCGGGCCGGTCAGCGGCGCGCAGATCCTGACGCTCAACGCGCTCGCTGGCAGCGTCGGCACCATCACGGGGCTCGACCAGATTGGCTTCGCCTCCACGCTCACCGGGCTGAACGCCACCGCCCAGACGCTCAATCTGCCGGGCAGCGGCCTCGCGGTTGCGGGGCCGATGAACTTCACGGCGGCGGGCGGCATCACGCTCAACGGCGCCGTAGGCGCGACCAGTGGACCCGCGACCGGTGCGATCAACTTCAACGGGCCGGTGAATCTCGCCACCGGGCTCATCACGGTCTCGACCAACAACGCGGCCGTCAACTTCAACGGCACCGTGAATGGCGCGCAGGCGCTGGCCGTCAACGCCGGCTCCGGCGTAACCACGTTCGGCGGCACAGTCGGCGCAGGGACGGCGCTCGCCAGCCTGACTACCGACGCGGGCGGCTCCACCGTCATGAACGGCGGCAGCATCCGCACGAGCGGCGCGCAGACCTACAACGACGCGGTGACACTCGGCGCGGACAGCACGCTGACCGGTGTCAACGTGCAATTCCTCGGCACCCTGAACGGTGCGCGCACACTCACCGTCAACGACTCGGGCGCCACTGTGTTCGGCGGCCTGGTCGGCGGCAACACCGCACTCACCAGCATCACCACGGATGCGCCGGGCACCGTGGTCGTGAACACCACCGCGGTCACCACCAGCGGTTCGCAGACGTACAACGAGAACATGACGTTGGGCGCCAACGCCGCGTTCAACGGCATCGGCCTGACCTTCGCCGGCATCGATGGCGCGCACAGCCTGAACGTCGCCGCGGGCAGTGGCACCGCGCGTTTCAACGGCGCGCTCGGCGCGAACACGCCGCTCACGTCGATCGTCGCCACTGGCAACGCGATCTCGGTCGCGGCCGCGACCACCAGCGGCACGCAGGCGTACACGGCCAGCGGCGGCGTCACGCTCAATGGCAACCTGACTACCACCGGCAGCAACATCACCATCACCGGGCAGACGACGCTCGGCGCGGATGCGACGCTCGCCAGCACCGGCGGCAACATCGTGTTCTCGGGCGCACCCAGCACCGTGAACGGCGCCCACTTCCTCACGTTGACCGCGGGCGCGGGCGACGTGGTGCTCGGTGGCGTCGTGGGCGGATTGGTGCGACTCACCGGTCTCAATGCCTCGGGCAACAATCTCACGCTGCCGGGCATCAGCACCGTCGGCGACCTGAACCAGACCTACACCGCGCTCAACAACATCTCGCTGAACCAGAGCCGCAACGTGAACGCTCCGATCAGCTTCACGGCGGATTCGGACAGCAACGGCGCCGGCTCCTTCATCCTGCTGGATACCGTCTCGCTGACGGCGTCCAACAACACGTTGTCCATCCAGGCAGCCGATCTCGATCTGCAGGGCAACAGCACGATGTCCTCCGGCAGCGGATTGATGACGATTACCGCCAGCAACGGGCGCAATCTTGCGCTCGGCGGCGCGGATGCGGCCGGGCAGATGACGATCTCCGGCAGCGAGCTCGCGCGTATCAGTAGTTCGAGCGGACTCAATCTCAACACCACGGGCACGGGCTGGATCCACGTCGACGGCATCACCGCCACGCAGAGCCAGAACATCACCGGCACGCTCGGCCTCAACGCGCAGGGCACAGGTGAAGTGAGTTTCCTCACCGGCGCGTCCACGTTCAACGCGCTGCGCGTCGCGGCTACCGGCGGCACGATCAACGTGGGCGTCAACCTGACTACCACCAACGATCCGATCGAATTCGTGACGCCCGTGTCGGTATCCGGCGCGTCGACGATCTCGAGCGGCGGCGGCAACATCAGTTTCGACAACACGCTGGCGGTCGACAACGACCTGACGCTCACCACGGGCAATGGCGTGCTCACGTTCGGCGGCGCGGTTGGCAGCAACCGTACGCTCACGTTGAATCTGGGTGGCGGCTCGGTCGCCGGCCTGTCGCAGCTGCAGAGCGCGTTGACCGGGCTCACGGTGAACAGCACCTCCGGCATCACACTGCCGGCGCTCACGATCAATGGTCCGCAGGTCTACAACACCGGCGCCATCACCGTGACCGGAAATCTGGTCGGCACGGGCATCGCGTTCAACAACCTGGTGGACGTCGTCCCGGCGTCGGGCACGTCGCTGACCATGAATGCTGGCACGGGAACGCTGAACTTCACCAACCTCGTGAGCTTCAACGCCACGGACATGAACCTGATCGGCGACGAGATCAATTTCGCGCGCGCGGTGACGGGTTCGGGCAGCCTCGCGCTGCGCACATTCACCGGCAGCCGCAATACTGCAGTCGGCGGCGCTGGCGCGCCGATCGCGGGCCTCAATCTCACCGCGGCGGAACTGGCCTGGCTGCCCATCGGCACGCTGAGCAGCCTTACCATCGGCAATGCGGCCGGTACGGGTACGCTCGACCTGGCGGGCGTGCTCAACGCGCCCGGTACACCGGTCACGCTGAACGGCGGCGGCGGCATCACGCAGAGCGGCGGTAGTTTGACCTCGGGCAACCTGTCGCTGTACGCGGCGGGAGCCGGCATCAGCCTCACCAGTGCCGGCAATGCGTTCGGCGCGGTGGGTATCACCGGCACGCCGACGGCGCTCAGCCTCACGAATACGCGGGACATCACCCAGCTCGGCGCCGCCGCCTGGAGCCTCGGCACCGCACCGGTCACGTTGAATGCCGGTACGCACGACATCACGCTGAACAATGTCGGCAACACGTTCGGCACCTTGTCGCTCACGGGCGGTGAAGTGCACGTGACGGAAGCCGCGGATACCACGCTCGGAGTTTCGAGCGTGTCGAAGAACCTGGTGCTCGATTCGAGCGGTGCCATCGCCATCAACGGCGCGCTCGCGACCACCGGCAACGTCTCGCTGACCGCCGGCGGTGTGGTCAGTCAATCCGCGCCGCTCACGATCGGCGGCAATCTTTCCGTGGTCACCTCGGTCAACGCCGGTGACGTGACGATCAACAATTCCGGCGCGGCTGCGACCAGCATCGGCAACACATTGGTCGGCGGCAACTACGTGCTGACCGCGACGGGCAAGCCGGTCTCCCAGGCTGCGGGCTCGAGCCTGCAGGTGCGCGGCGACCTGACCGTCACCGGCGCGAGCATCGTGCTCGGCGGCGCCGGCAATCTCGTGGGCGGCACGACCACGCTGCCGGCCACCAACACCGTGGAACTGCGCGCCTCCGGCGCCATCACGCTCGGCAACCGCAACGACACCGGCAACCTGACCGTGATCAGCGAGCGCACCAACCGCTCGTTCGGCAGTGCGCAGGTCGCCGGCGACGCCATCGTGCTGAACAACGCGGCCAACAATATCGGCGGCACGCTCTCCATGAGCGCGAGCCCGGCCACCATCGTGACCGGCGCGGACGTGCAGACGGGTATCAGCCAGACCGCGGGCACGTCGATCACGGTCGCGGGTCTCGCGAGCTTCACCGCGGAAGATTCCAGCGCGGGCAGCCTCGGAATCAACCTCACGAATGCAGGCAACAATTTCGGCCGCCTGCAGGTCTCGGGCACCACGGTCGACGTCCGCAATTCCGCGGCCGGCCTCACTACCATCGAGAACGCCGCGGCCACTACCAGCCTCACGCTGACCACCGCCGGCGCGCTCGCGCAGAACGGCTCGATCAGCGCACCGGTCCTCTCGATCAATTCGGCCGGTGCGGTGACGCTCAACCATGCCGCGAACGACGCGACCTCGCTTTCGGTGACCTCGGGCGGCGGCGCGATCAGCTACGTCGACGCGAATGGTGTGTCCGTGACTGCGCTCGATGCGGGCGGCGGCAATGTCAGCCTCACGGCCGGCGGTGCCGGCAATCTCACGCAGACCGGTGCGCTGTCGAACGTGGGCACGCTGAACGCAAATGCCGGCGGTGCAGTAACGCTCAATCACGCGGGCAATGCGGTGGGTTCGCTCGGCGCTTCGGCGGCAGGAACGGGCTTCCAACTGCTGGATACCGGCGGCCTTGCGGTCACGGGTCTCGTGCGCACGGTGAGCGGCGATCTGACCTTGCGTACCTCGGGAGATCTCACGCTGAGCACCGGCAGCCGCCTGCAGGGCGACGCCGGCGACGTACTCGTATCCACCGAAGCCGCGGGCAATTTCAACAACGACGCCGGCTCCACCGCGCTGATCGTGGGCAGCGGCAAGCGCTGGCTGGTGTACAGCAACACGCCGGACCTGGCCACGGGCCCGCACACGGACAAAGACGGATTGACGTCCTCGTTCCGCCACTATGGCGCGACCTACGGCAGTTATGCGCCGGGCAGCGTCACCGAGAGCGGCAACGGCTTCATCTATCGCGACGCCGCGCCGACACTGACCGTGAGCGCCGCCATCGCCGGATCGCCCACACACGTCTACGGCGATACGCCCACGGGTAGTTTGACCTACGCGATCAGCGCGGGCCTGCTCGACAGCGAAGACAATGCCGGCAACGTCATCACGGGCGGCACGGCCACGTTCAGCAGCGCGCTGAGCAGCGCGATGAACGCCGGCATCTACAGCATCGGTTACACCGGCGGCCTCACGTCCAACTACACGCTGGTGGGCGACCCCACCGGCGCCGCCTACACCGTGACGCAGGCCCTGCTGACGTACACGGCGAATACGGCCTCACGCGCCTATGGCGCGGCCAATCCCTCCCTCGGCGGGACGATCGGCGGCTTCAAGCTCGGCCAGGACAGCTCGGTGCTGGGCGGCAGTGCCACCTGGACGACCACCGCGATCGCGGGCAGCAACGTCGGGCAGTACGCCATCAACGGCGCGGGTTATACCGCGTCCAACTACACGTTCGGGCAGGCGGCGGGCAACGCCACGGCGTTCAACGTCACGCGCGCCGGGCTCACCGTCACGATCAATGGCGATGCGCGCACCTACGACGGCACGTCGTACAGCGGTGGAGCGGGCGTCGCCTACAGTGGCTTTGCGAACAGCGAAGGCGCGGGCGTGCTCGGCGGCTCGCTGGTCTACGGCGGCACCGCCCAGGGCGCGCGCAATGCGGGCAGCTACAGCATTTCGGGCTCGGGGCTCACTTCCGGCAACTACACGATCAACTACGTCGACGGCACGCTGGCGATTGGCCGGGCGAATCTCACGCTGACGCCGAACGCCGTGACCAAGACCTATGACGGCACGCTGCTCGCGACGGGCACCGCGTCGGCCGCGGGCGGCACGCAGTTGTTCGGTGGCGACAGTGTCACGGGCGGCACCTATGTGTTCGCGAACGCCAATGCGGGCAGCGGCAACCGCACCGTCTCCTTGACCGGCGCCACCGTCAACGACGGCAATGGCGGCAACAATTACACCGTCAGCTATCTAGACAACACTGCCAGCACCATCAATCGCGCGAATATTTCGGTTGCGTCGGGCAACGTGACGAAAACCTACGATGGCACCTTGAGCGCGAACGGCGCGGCGACGCTGGTCGCCGGGTCGCTGTTCAGCAATGCGAGCAACGGCAACGCGCTGGATACGCTCAGCGGCGGCAGCTTCGCGTTCACCAATGCGAATGCGGGCGCTGGCAACAAGACGGTCAGCGCGAGCGGCGTGACGGTGAACGACGGCAACGCCGGCGGGAACTACCAGGTCACGTACGTGAACAACACCACGAGCACCATCGACCGTGCCGCGCTCGGATTCAGCGGCACGATAACCACTAAGACCTACGACGGCTCGACTGCCGCGACTCTCTCCGGCTACACGCTGACCGGTTTCGTCGGCAGCGAGACCGTGAATGCGTCCGCGGCCAGCGCGGCGTTCGCCGACCGCAACGCGGGCACGGGCAAGACCGTGAACCTGAGCGGAATCGCGCTGTCCGACGGCACGAACGGCGGCCTCGCGTCCAACTACTTCGTGGCGCCAACCGCCACGGCGACGGGCACCATCGATCCGAAACTGCTGACGCTGAGCGCCACGGTCGCGGACCGCGTGTACGACGGAACGACCAATGCGCTGGTACAGAACTACGGGCTGTCTGGTTTCGTCGGGGCGGAGACCGTCACCGGCGTATTCACCGGCAGCGCGCAGTTTTCCGACAAACACGTCGGCACCGACAAGGGGATCACGATCACCGGCATCGTGCTGCTGAACGGCACGAACGGCGGTCTGGCATCAAACTACCTGGCGCCGACCAGCGCCATCAGCAGCGCGGACATCACCGCGGCTTCGCTGCAGGTCGCGGGCGTCGTCGCGCTGGACAAGGTGTATGACGGCACCACGATTGCAACGCTCGATACCCGGTCCGCGGGCGTGACCGGCGTGTTCGGTTCGGACGACGTGCGCATCGGTTCGATCACCGGCACGTTCCTCGACAAGAACGTCGGCGCGGACAAGTCCATCGGCGCGGGCACGGTGGTGTTGAGCGGCGCGGACGCCGGCGACTATCTGCTGGTGCAGCCGACCGGCCTCACGGCGAGCATCACGCCACGCGCACTGCTCGTGGCGGCTACCGCGCAGAGCCGCGTGTACGACGCAACCACCGGCGTCACGGTGAACCTCACGGACAATCGCATCGCCGGCGATGCGGTTTCGATCACTTCGAATAGTTCGTTCCTGGACAAGAACGTGGGCGCGGGCAAATTCGTCGACGTGTCCGGTATCGCGATCAGCGGCACCGACGCGGGCAACTACATCGCAAACAGCAGCGCCAGCACGTTCGCCAATATCACGCAGGCCACGCTGGCGGTCACCGCCACCGGCGCCGACAAGGTTTATGACGGCAACACCGTGGCGAACGTCGTCATCTCGGGCGCGCCGCTCGGCGGCGACGCCGTCACGTTGAGCTTCGAGTCGGCGGCGTTCGGCGACAAGAATGCGGGGACGGACAAAGCCGTGAACGTCAGCGGAATTCGCGCCAGCGGTGCCGATGCGGGCAACTACGCCATCGTTTCGACGACGGCGACGACGGCCGACATCACGCCGGCGACGTTGACCGTGGGCGCGGTGGGTGAATCGAAACCGTACGACGGGACGACGGCCGCGCACGTGACTCTCACGGACGATCGCATCGCGGGCGATGAGCTGTCGCTCATGGCGACGGACGCTGCATTCGCCGATCCGGCGGTGGGCAACGACAAGCCGGTTGCCGTCAGCGGAATCCAGATCGCCGGCGGCGCCGACAGCGGCAACTACGTGTTGGCCAGCAGCGCTGCCGCGACGACCGCCGATATCACCGGCCCGCTCGCGACGGGATCGAGCAGCACCTGGTCGCTGCCGCCGGTGTTGCCGCAGCCGTTGCCGGTGGTCGCGCCGGTAGTACCGGAGGAATTGCTGGATGTCACCTTGCCGGCGACTTTTGGCAGCGGGCTCGTCGCCCCTGTCGAAGGCCCGCCGAATGCGGCGCCCGCAGCGTCCGGTGCCGATGCGATCGCCGCTCCTGTCAGCGGCACCGTGAATACGGTGCCGGCAACGTCGGGCGCCGATGCGACCGCCACCCGTGTCGACGGCACCGTGAACACGACGCCCGCAGCGCCCGGCGCCCACGTGATCGTGTCGTTCGTCCGCGCACCGTCGAACGGCAGCGCGGGCATGGTCTCGGTCGAGGTCCCCGAACAATTCGCGGCGCCGGGGATGTCATTTGGCTTCCCGCTGCCGGCGGAAGTTTCACAGGCTGCCGGCGCGGCACCGGTGCGGGTGACGCTCAGCAACGGCGCGGCATTGCCGTCGTGGCTGCGCTACGTGCCCGGCGAAAAGGCGTTCGCGGCGAAGGATATTCCGGCCGGCGCGCTGCCGCTCGAAGTGCTGGTGCGCATCGGCGAACGCAGCTGGACGGTGCTGATCTCGGAACGCAAGCGTAGTTAGGCCGGCGCGCGTTGCGCGCCGGATCCTGGCCGCTACGCCTGCCGCGCCTGCGCGCGCACCGGCAGTTTCCAGCCCGGCCGGATGAAGTGGCAGGTGTAGCCGTCGGGATAACGCTCCAGGTAATCCTGGTGCTCCGGCTCGGCTTCCCAGAAATCGCCGGCCGGTTCGATCTCCGTCACCACCTTGCCGGGCCATAACCCGGAAGCCTCGACGTCGGCGATGGTGTCTTCGGCGACGCGTTTCTGCTCATCGCTCGTATAGAAGATGGCGGAGCGGTAGCTGGCACCCAGATCGTTGCCCTGGCGGTTCTTCGTGGTCGGATCGTGGATCTGGAAAAAGAACTCGAGCAGCGAGCGGAAACTCATGACCTTCGGATCGAAGATGATCTCGACGGCTTCGGCGTGGGTGCCGTGATTGCGATAGGTGGCGTTGCGCACCTCGCCGCCGGAATAACCGACCCGCGTCGAGATGACGCCCGGATACTTGCGCAGCAGATCCTGCACGCCCCAGAAACAGCCGCCCGCTAGAATGGCGCGTTCGCTCGATGTATTCATGACGATTGATCTCCTTGGGGGCCGATCATACGCCGGCCGGGCGGCCCGTGCGAGTGCGCCGCCTAACTACAGCGCGGAATATTCGCCGTGCCGGCGGATCGGGCCGGGTGCATACCGTCGCCGCCAGTCGCTGGGGGTCTGCCCGACGATGCGGCGAAAGCTGCGGCTGAAATGCGCCTGGTCGCACAGTCCGCACTCGAGCGCGATGCGCGCCAGCGAATGGCCGGTGGTGAGCATTTTTTGCTGTGCCACGGACATGCGCTGCTTGAGGATGTAGACCACGGGCGGCATTGCGAAGCTGGCCTTGAAGGCGCGGCTGAAATGGCTGTCGCTCAATTTCGCCAGCGCCGCGAGTTCCGAGGCGCGCAGGCGGCTGCTGATGTTCTCGCGCACGTAGGCGGCGATGCGTTTCGCCTGCCAGGGCGCGAGGCCGCCGCGCGGTGGCGGCGCGCGCACGGGCTCCGGGGACGATACGCGGCTGCCCGGTGACGCGAGTGTGCCGCCCGTGGCCGAATATTCACCGCCGCCGTCGTTGAGCGCCGCCATGGTTCCTCGCGAATGGGTGTGCCCGATCGTCGAGCCCGATCACACCAGATGCGCGGGAAAGCGGAAATTACACAAAAGTATAATGCGGCCGGCGCGATGGCCGGATCGCGGGATCGGGCGACATCAAGCGTCGTTTCCGTCGATCCAGGTGCCCTGCACCTGCAACTCGTCGTCGAGCAACACGAGATTGGCGCGCCGGCCCGGCGCGAGGCGCCCGGCGGTTTCGAGCTTGAGGAATTCGGCCGGATTGCGGCTGCCCATGCGCAGCGCCGTGGCCAGGTCGAGTCCGAGTAGTTTGACCGCGTTGCGCACCGCGGATGCCATGTCGAGATGCGCGCCGGCCAAGCCGCCGGCATCGTCCATGATCTTGTCGCCGGTGACCGTGATGAGCCTTCCCTGGATGCGGAACGACTTGAGATCGGAGCCGACGCTCGGCATCGCATCGGTCACGAGCATGAAGCGCTCGTGGCGTTTGGCGCGCAGTGCGAATTTCATGACTTCGGGATGCACGTGGTGGCCGTCGACGATGAGCCCGCACCAGGATTCGCTGTCGGCGAGCGCGGCGCCGACGGCGCCCGGCTCGCGCGAAGTCAGCGGCGACATGGCGTTGAACAGGTGCGTGAACCCGCGCAGGCCGGCCGCGAGCGCGGGTTGCAGCTCGTCGAAGGTCGCGTTGGTATGACCGGCGGAGACGATGACGCCGGCGTCGCTCAGGGCGCGGATCAATTCGGGCGTCGTGCGCTCGGGCGCGAGCGTGACCATCGTCAGACCACCGTGCGGCGTGCTCAGTAGTTCGACCGCGGCGGCATCCAGGCGGCGCAGTTTGCCGGCGTCGTGTACGCCGCGGCGATTCGTGTTGAGGAACGGACCTTCGATGTGGATGCCGAGCACACCCGGCACGCGGCTTTCGATCGCGGCGCGGGTCGCGTCGATGGCGCGCGCGACGACGTCGAGATCGTCGCTGATCAGCGTCGGCAGAAAACCCGTGGTGCCGAAGCGCCGGTGCGCCCTGCCGATCGCCGCGATGGAGGCGACGCTCGGATCGTCGTTGAACAACACGCCGCCGCCGCCGTTGACCTGTACGTCGATGAACCCCGGCGCCAGCAGGCGGCCGGCAAGATCGATGGTCCGGTCGGCGCCGACGATATCTTTGGTGCCGACGATCGCCTCGATGCGGCCGTCGCGCACCAGCAGTCCGCGGTTGCTTTCGATTCCCGCGTCAGTCAGCAGCCTTCCATTCGTGAACGCCAGCAGCATCAGACGGTCTCCGTGACCTTGTGGAGATGCGGTGGGCGGTCGGGGTCGAGTCCGCGCGCGAGCGCGAGTGCATTGGCCATGCGGTAGAACGACTGGATCTGCAGGATCGGTTCGATCACGGGATGCGCGGCCAGCGACGGCAGCGGCGTAGCGCCACGCGCGGTGGCGCCGGTCAGCAATACGCGCGCGCCGCGGGCGGCGAATTCCGCCGCCAGCTCCTCGAGACCGGCACGTGTGTCGTCGGCCTGCGCGAACATAAGCAGTGGAAAGCCGGCGCGCACCAGCGCCATCGGTCCATGCCGGACTTCGGCGGAGCTGAACGCCTCGGCATGCAGGCCGCAGGTCTCCTTGAGCTTGAGCGCGGCTTCCTGCGCGATGCCGAGGCCGAAACCGCGCGCGACGACGAACAGGTTCACGGCGTAGCGCAGCGTTTCCACGCCGGCGGTCCAGTCGCATTCCCAGGCGCGCGCGAGCTGGTCCGGCAGCTGATGCAGCGACGCCGACAACGCCGCGTCGTCCCGCCAGTTGGCGAGCAGCTGCACGATGCAGCTCAGCGAGGCGATGTACGACTTGGTGGCCGCGACGCTGCGTTCCGTGCCCGCATGTAATGGCACGGCCACGTCCACCAGCTGCATCAACGGCGAGTCCGCGGTGTTGCACAGCGCGACACACAACGCGCCACCGGCGCGCGCACTTTCCGTCGCCGCCAGCAGATCCGGGCTCCTGCCCGACTGCGAGATGGCGATGAACAACACGCCGCGCAGGTCCGTGTTCGCATCGTAGATGGAGCTCACCGACGGCGCGGCAGAGGAGGTGAGCACCTGCGTGTGCGCCTCGATGAGGTAGCGCGCATAGGTCGCCGCATGATCCGAGCTGCCGCGCGCGCAGGTGACCACGGCGCGCGGCGGCTTTTCGCGCAGCCTGAAACCGAGCTCGCGCAGCTGCGGCGCATTGGCCGCGAGCTGGGCGCGCACGGCCGGGCCCGCCGCCGCCGCCTCGAGGAACATCCGGCTTTCCTCGCTCACGATGATGCGCTGAGCTCCGCCACGAAGTCGTAGATGTCGCCGCGGTAGTAAGACTGCGAGAACTCGACCGCGCTGCCGTCCTTGAGATAACCGACGCGTGCGACCAGCAACCCTGCGTCGCGCTCCTGCGCCTTGAGCAGCTTGGCCTGTTCGGCCGTGAACAATACGGCGCGCAGGCGCTGCAGCGCGCGCACCGGGCGGTTGCCCGCCTGCTCGAGCGCTTCGTACAGCGAAGATTCCACCGCATCGAGCGAGGGCAGGCAGTTGGCGAGCACGGTCGCGTACTCGATCGCCATCGGCGCGTCGTCGGCATAACGGATGCGATGGAAACGGAATACCGGCGTGCCAGGGCTGGAGCGCAGCGTCAGCGATTCTTCGGGGGTGACGGTGCCGGCCGCCTTGGTGAGCCACACGCTGCGCGGCTCGCGGCCGCGCGCCCGCATGTCTTCCGAGAACGAGGTCAGCTTGGCGAAATTCTTCTCGACGCGATTGCTGACGAAAGTGCCCGAGCCCTGCTTGCGGACCAGCAGGCCTTCCTCGGCGAGTTCGTCGATCGCCTTGCGCACGGTGATGCGCGAAACGCCGAGCATTTCCGCCAGATCCCGTTCCGGCGGCAGCGCATCTTCCGGCGCGATCGCACCGTTTTCGATGGCTTCGCGCAGCGCGCGCTGCAACTGCTGATACAGCGGCAACGAGCTCGATTCATCGAGTTTCTGCAAGTAGTTAGACAACGGCACTTCGACTCCCCTCGCCACACGCATCCTCGCGGCTGCACAGAGCCCGAACAATGACACCAGAACAGGACCAATACAATACCAATGGCCCGATGTGTGGCCGCAACATCACCGCGCATTTGAGATTTGTTGCTGTTTCGCGGTAATCGAGCGCCTGAAAGGGCTTGTCAGCGGTACTCAAGTGGTACTACAGTGGCACGCAAGTGGTCTTTTGAAAACATAAATGGGGAAGGGTCGCCAAATGCTCAACAGTCGTTCAACTCTGCTCGGCGCCGCCATCGCGATGGCGCTGTTCAAGCCCACCGGTGCCGCATTCGCCGCCGATCAGCCGGCGGCCGAGAACCTCGACGAAGTCGTCGTCACCGGAATTCGCGGCAGCCTGCGTCAATCGATCGAGACCAAGCGCAAGGCCACCGGTGTGATCGAAGCGCTGACCTCGGAAGACGTCGGCAAATTTCCCGACAAGAATCTCGCCGAGGCGCTGCAGCGCGTTCCCGGTATCGTCATCAGCCGCGACTTCGGCGACGGCGAACGCGTCAACCTGCGCGGCACGAGCGCCACGCTGACGCGCACCATACTCAACGGACACAGTCTCGCCACGGCGGACTGGTTCATCCTCGACCAGCTCAACTCTACGCGCAGCTTCAACTACCTGATGCTGCCGGCCGATGTCATCGGCCAGGTGGAAGTGCTGAAGTCGCCGCAGGCCGATTACGAAGAGGGCGGCATCGGCGGCACGATCAACGTCAAGACGCGCCATCCGCTCGAGCTGCCTTCGATGTCGGGCGCGGTGTCGGCCCAGGCCGCGTACTCCGAGCTGTCCGACAAGTTCGATCCGAATGTCTCGGCCTTGTACAACTACAAGAACGATGCCGAAACCTTCGGCATCATGGTCGCCGGCAAATACGAGAAGCGCCAGATCCGTCGCGACGGCGTCGAGGTGCTGGGTTACCAGGAGATCGATCTCGACCCGGGCGCCGGCGTGAACACCGGGTTGTTCCCGTCATTGATCGGCTCCGCATTGTTCACGCAGGAGCGCGTGCGCAAGAGCTTCAATTTCGAAGCGCAATTCAAGCCTTCCGACGCGCTGGAATTCACGCTGGCCGGCCTGTATTCGAAATTCGATGCCGACAACACCAACGAGAACTATCTGGCCTGGGGCAGCCGCGCCATCAACAACGGCGGCACGCTGACCAACACCACCATCGTGGGAGACACGGCGGTTGCGGGCACGATCAGCTCGCTCAACAACGGCACCAGCGATTTCGGCGTGGTGTACGACGCCATCAACCGGTTCGCGGCGGCGGATACCAAGTCCATCGACCTGCTGACCAGCTACCACTTCACGGACAGCTGGAAGGCGGAACTGCGCCTCGGCACGACCGACGCGTCGGGCGACACGAACAGCCAGCCGTTCGTCGAATTCGGCGCGCCGGCTACCTACACGTACGACCTGCGCGGCAAGTCGCCGCAGGTGAATTTCCTGAACGTGGATCCCACCGATCCGAACGACATGCAGTTCATCTTCAGCTCGCTGCACCAGATCCTGAACGACGACAGCGAGGACTACGCCTACCTCGATTTCACCGACGAGCTCGACGCGGGCGTGCTCAAGTCGATCAAGTTCGGCGCGAAGTACAGCGACCACGATCGCGACCTGGTTTTCAACGGCACCACGTACGGCGGCTTCCACGTGCCGATCAACACCACGCCGGCGTCGGCGTTTGCCGGTGGCCCCACGCCGGGCGACTTCCTCGATCACATCTCGGCGCCGGGCACGCTCGATGCGTATTGGCAGATCGACAAGCAGGCCGTCAACGACATCCTGTTCGACAATCTCGCGAGCGGACCCGGCCGCATCCTGTATCCGCAGCAGAGTTTTTCGGTCACGGAGAAGGCGACCGCCGGGTACCTCATGGGCAACCTCGAGGGTGAAGCCTGGCGCGGCAACGTCGGCGTGCGTTACGTCGAAACGAAGCAGACCTCGCGTGGCTACGTCACGTCTCCGCTGGGCAGCATCCCGAATCTCTTCAGCCCCTACGATCCGATCTCGGTCGAACACACCTACAGCGACGTGTTGCCGTCGGCGAGCTTCGCCTTCGACGTGAGCTCGGATGTCGTCATCCGTGTGGCTGCCGGCAAGGTGATGGCGCGTCCCGACTACACCGATGTGGCGCCGCGCCTGTCCCTGAATCCCGGCTCGCTCACCGGCACGGGCGGCAATCCCAACCTCGATCCGTATCGCGCCTCGCAGGCCGACGTGTCGGCCGAGTGGTATCCGGACGAGGATTCCTTCCTCGCGCTGGCTATCTACTACAAGGACATCAAATCGTTCATCACCGATGCTCCGGGCGTCGAGGACGTGCAGGTCCAGTCGGCGACCTCACCGTCGCTGGCCTGTTCGGCGGGCCCCGCCCCGAACACCTTCATCTGTCCGTTCACGATCAATCGCCGTTCCAATGGCGGTGGTGGCGAGATCAAGGGCGCCGAGTTGTCGTTCAACAAGGCGGTGGGCGCAGGCTTCGGATTCACCGGCAACTACACGTATTCGGACGCCGCGGCGGACAACGGCGATCCGATCCCGGGCAACTCCAAACGCACCTGGAACCTCGCGGCGTACTTCGAGAATCCGACCTTCAGCACGCGCCTGGCGTACACGTACCGTTCCGACTTCTTCGTGACCTTCGACCGTTCGACGCAGCTCAACCAGAAGGAACTGACCGAACTGGACGCGTCGTTCGCCTGGAATATCACGCCGACGATCGCGGCGACCTTCGACGCGATCAACATCACGGACGAGAAAATCGAGCAGTACGCGGGCGACACCTTCCGTCCGCGCGCGATCTACGACAACGGCCGGGTGTTCTACGCCGGCGCGCGCTTCAAGTTCTGAGGGCACCCACGTTGCGGGTGCGCGGCCTAATAACCGCGCGCCCGCAGCAGCGGCTGCAGCTGTGCCAGGTACGGCGCGAGCTGCGCCGCGTAATGCCGGTAACGGCCGATGGAGCGGTCGTTGAGCTTCTCGGTCACCTGCGCATAACTCGGCGTGGGCGCGTAGCGGGGATTGCGATGGAAATCGAGGCAGGCCGCTTCGAACTCGAGGCCGAGGAATTTCAGCAGCGCCTCCGTGTGTGTGTGTTGATCGGCGATGAAATCCTCATACCGCAGCACGAACTCGTCTGGCCAGATTCCACTGCCGCGCGTCTCGGCCGCGTAGTGCGCATCGAGATCGGAGACCGCGAGCAGGTGATGAACGATGTCCTCGATCCGGTATCCGCAATTGAAACCATGCGTCATGTTGTTGGACAGCATGGACACGCACACATCGAGCGGATGCCGCAGCACGCGCACGATCTTCGCATCGGGAAATGCCATGCGGATGATGGGCAGCCAGATCTCGTTGAAAGGCATCTTGTCGGTGAAGAAAGCCTTGCCCGCACCCGTGAGGCCATATTGTTCGCAGCGCGCGAAGTAGTAGTCGCGAAACAGGCTGGCGGCGTAGCGCTGGTCCGCGGTCCAGGTCTGCCCGAGGTTGTCGGGAAAACCTTCGGCGCCCGCGAACTGCTGGACGGCGAGGCGGCGCAGCTCGGTCATGAACGAAAGTTCGCCGCCGGCGCGAATGGCCGGGTGGCTGGTGAGTACCTGTTCGACCAGCGTCGTGCCCGAGCGCGGGAAGCCGACGATGAAACACGGCTGCGGCACGTCGGCCCGGCGCGCCGCGGTCGGCAGCAGCGCGATGTTCTGCTTCGTGAAGAAGCGCTTCATGCGCGCAAAGAAGGTTTCCACGGCGGCGGCCGGATACGTGAGATTGCCTGCCTCGATCGCCAGTTGCCGCTTGCCGGCCGCGAGCTGGGTCCACGCCTGCTCGTAGCGGCCCAGCCGGTCGAGCAGCCGTCCGCGCTCGAGCATGGCATCACCTGTGAGCGACTTCGCCGAGTCGATCAGCGCCAGTGCGTCGGCAGGTTTGCCGGTACGTGCCAGGTGATTCGCGCGCAGCAGGTCGATGTCGGCCTGCGGGTTGGCTTTGGCAGCGCGCTCGAGCAGCTCGAGCGCACGTGGCATGTCGCCGCGCACCTCGCAAAGCTTCGACCAGTGGGCCAGCGTTCGCAGCTCGTTCGGCGCGAGCGCGTCGGATTGCGCGAAGCATGTTTCCGCTTCCTCGGTGCGGCCCTGCTGCAGGAGGTTGAGCGCCAGGTTGGCGAGCAGCGGAGCGGGTTCCACGCCCAAAGCCTGTGCGCGGCGGAAATGCCACTCGCCGGCCGGAAGATCGTTGGCCTCGGACAGGACTTTCCCGAACAGCTGATGGGCCTGGGCATTGCGCGGATTGACGCGCAGGGCCACGCGCGCCAGCGCCTCGGCATCGGCGCGCTTCCCAAGCGCGAACCACAATTCTATAAGCTCGTTGTAAGCCCAGTCGGCGCGCGGATCGTCTTTGAGGGCCTGTTTGAGAGTGTCGGTTGCGGCGCTCAACTCGCCCTGGCGGCGCTGCGCGGCGTAGCGTTCCTGCGTGGAAGAGAGCGTCGAACTCATCGCGTGATGGTACAGCGGAGCAAACAGGCGAGAGGGGAACAAGATAGTGAATAACCGGTCAACGAGTAATCCCATGATGAACTCACGTCTTTCGCGTCTCGCGTCGGCTTGCGCGTGTGTGTTGGTTGCCGCCTGTGGCGGCCCCGCGCCGCAGCCGCAGCAAGCGCCGCCGGCGAAGGTGGATACCGCCTGGATGGGGCTGGTACCGGCGCCGCGCCAGATCGATGCCGTGGCCGGAAGATTCCTGGTCGAGGCAACCACGCCCGTGACGTACACGGGCGGTGCGGGCACCGCCGGCGTCGCGCGTTTCCTGGTCGAGACGGTGAAGCGCGATCTGTTGCTGGAGCTGCGCGCGCCGAAGGAAGGTGCCACGAGCGGCGGCATCAACTTCATCCTCGAGAAGGATGGCTTGGCGCCGGAGGCGTATTCGCTCGCGATCGGCGGCAAGGGCGTGGACATCAAGGCGTCGACCGATGCAGGTTTGTTCTACGGCGCGGTCACTCTGTGGCAGCTGATGACGGCGCGCACCGGGCACGATCTCACGATCGAACTACCCGCGGTCGTCATCAACGACGCGCCGCGTTTCGGCTGGCGCGGATTGATGCTCGATTCCGTGCGCCACTATCAATCGCCGGAGTTCATCAAGAAATTCATCGATGCGATGGCGCTGCACAAGCTCAACGTGCTGCACTGGCATCTGACCGACGACCAGGGATGGCGTCTCGAGATCAAGAAGTATCCGCGGCTCACGTCGGTGGGGGCGTGGCGCGTGCCGGCGGGCCCGGCCGCGCGCGCCGACATCGACGAGAAAACGGGCAAGCCGCGTTTATACGGCGGCTTCTACACGCAGCAGCAGGCGAAGGACATCGTGGCGTACGCCGCCGCACGTCACATCACCATCGTGCCCGAGATCGAAATGCCGGGGCACGCCAGCGCCGCCGTGGTCGCCTATCCACAGCTCGGCGTGACCAACGACCCGCCCACGGAAGTGCCGGAGGAGTGGGGCGTGTTCCCGACGTTGTTCAACGCCGACGAGGCCACGTTCGGTTTCCTGGAGGACGTGCTCGCAGAAGTCATCGAGATCTTTCCGGGCCAATACATCCACGTCGGCGGCGATGAAGCCGTGAAAGATGAGTGGCAGGCGAGCGCGAAGATCCAGGCACGCATGAAAGAGCTGAAGGTCGCCGACGAACATGCGCTGCAGAGCTACTTCATCCAGCGCATGGAGAAGTTCGTCAGTTCGAAAGGGCGCAAGCTCATCGGCTGGGACGAGATTCTCGAAGGCGGCCTGGCGCCAAATGCGACCGTGATGTCGTGGCGCGGCATCGATGGCGCCATCGCCGCCGCCAAGGCCGGTCATGACACGGTGTTGTCGCCCGCGCCGGACCTGTATTTCGATCACTGGCAGAGCGCGGGCGATCTGTCGCCGGGCCGCAGCAACACGCTGTCGCTCGAAGACGTCTATCGCTTCAATCCGGAGCCGGCCGCGATCGGCGCGGAACAGCGCAAACACATCCTGGGTTTACAGGCGAACCTCTGGGCGGAGTTCATGCGATCGGATGCGCGCGTCTGGTACATGGCGTTCCCGCGCGTCGCTGCACTCGCCGAGGTGGCCTGGTCGCAGCCCGACAAGCTCGACTGGGCGGATTTTCAGCGGCGCCTGGCGCCGCAGCTCGCGCGTTACGACATGCTCGGCATCAACTACGGCCGCGAGGTGAAGGTCGAGCCCGGTCCGCGCCGGCGCGTCAGCCACGATCTCGCGCAATGCGGCGACGGCGGCTATCTACTGTCGCTCGAGGACGATGCGCCGATCCAGGGCGAACGCGCCGTGTTCCTGGTGAACATCACGAATCCGTGCTGGATCTGGAAAGCCGCCGACCTCACCAACGTGCATTCGCTGCGCGCCGTGGTCGGGCAGATTCCGTTCAACTTCCAGATCGGCAAGGACGCGGCGAAGATTCCACTGCCGAAGCCTGCGACCGCGAGCGGCGAGCTCGAGATCCGGCTCGACAAATGCGACGGGCCGGCGCTCGATACGATCTCGCTCGAAACCGCGGTGCCCAACAACGATCTGACGCGCCTGCCCACGCTCAACCTGGGCCAGCACAAGGGCATTCACGACATCTGTTTCCGGTTCACGCGTTCGAAGGTGGACCCGATCTGGGTCATCAGCAGCATCGAGCTGGTCGGAAACTGAGCGTGGGTTTGAAGATCCTCGCTCCGCTCGCCGGCTGGTGCGCGCCGCTGGCGGAAATTCCCGATGCGGCCTTCGCGCAGGGGATGCTGGGCGAGGGCGTAGCCATCGACCCGACCGGCCACGAGTTGCGCGCACCCTGCGATGGCGAGGTGATTTCGATCGCCGCCGCGCGGCACGCGGTGGCGCTGCGCACGGCGGCCGGTGTCGAGATACTGATCCACGTGGGCATCGATACCGTCACGTTGGCCGGCGCCGGATTCACCGTCATGGCGCGCAACGGCGATCGCGTTCGCGTCGGCGATCTGCTGATGACTTTCGATCTCGAGCTGCTCTCGCGGCGGGCGCCGAGCCTCATGACGCCCGTCATCGTCACGAATGGCGAGCGCTTCCGCATGGCACGCGCCAACACCGGGCGGCTCGTCGCCATCGGCGATGTCCTGTTCGAATATGAGGAGATCGCCGCGACAGCGGGCGGGCCGGAAGTTGGCGCCGCGGCCGCGCCGCTGATCAGCGAAGCCGTCGTCGTCTCGCACGCGCATGGCATTCATGCGCGCCCCGCCGCGCTGATCGCGCGGCTCGCGAAGACGCTGCCATACGAGATCGAGATCCGTGCGCGCGGACGTGCAGCCAGCGCCCGCAGCGCGGTCGCGCTGATGAGTCTTGGCGTGCGTGGTGGCGATGAACTGGTCATCAGCGGCTTCGACGCCACGGCGGCGGCCGGCATCGCGCAAATTTCGAAGCTGATTCGAAACCTCGCGAGCGAAGCACCACACATCGCCACGGCAGCCGTGGCATCCGCCGCGCCGGCCGAGCCCGGTGTGCTGCGTGCGGTGATCGCGAGCCAGGGACTGGCGCTGGGACCGGCGTTCTACCTGGATGCCGCGGAGCTGCTGGTCGCGGAAGCGGGCGCCGGCGTCGCCCATGAAAACGCGGCATTCGACCGCGCGCGCGATGCGGTCCGCACGCGCCTGACGCGACTCGCCGCGACGGCAGCGCCGACGGTGCGCGACATCATGGCCGCGCATCTCGAGTTGCTGGACGACCCACAGCTGCTCGACTCCGCGCGCGCCGCGCTGGCCGCCGGCAAGAGCGCGGGCTTCGCGTGGCGCGCCGCCTTGCGCGCGAGCGGGGCTGCGCTTGCGGCCACGGGCGACGCGCGCCTGGCCGAACGCGTCGACGATCTGCGCGACCTCGAACGCCAGGTTCTGACACACATCGCAGGTGCGCCCGCGAAGGCAGCGGCCATTCCGCCCGGCGCCATCCTGCTGGCGCGCGATCTCACACCGTCGCAATTGATCGATCTCGATACGGCCAGACTCGGCGGCATCGCGCTGGCCGGCGGCGGGCCCACGTCGCACGTCGCGATTCTCGCCGGTACGCTGGGCGTGCCCATGGTCGTGGCCGTGGGTGCCGCATTGCTCGATGCCGTGGCGGGAGCCGCGGTGATCCTCGACGCGGAAACCGGCACTGTGCGCATCGCGCCCACCAAAGAGGAGCTCGATGCCGCGCGTGAGTTGCACGCGCAGCGGCAGGCGCGACGCGGCCAGGAGCTGGCCGCCGCGCAAGCCGACTGCCGGCTCGCCAGCGGCGAGCGCATCGAAGTATTCGCCAACCTCGCGGGCACACTCGCGGACGTGCAGCTGGCGGTGGCGCAGGGCGCGGAGGGCTGCGGCCTGCTGCGCACGGAGTTCCTGTTCCTCGAGCGCGAAACCGCGCCCGACGAGCGCGAGCAGCGCACCCGCTACAGTGAGATAGCCGCGGCGCTGGCCGGCCGGCCGTTGGTCATCCGCACGCTCGACATCGGCGGCGACAAGCCCATTCCCTATCTACCGCTGCCACCCGAGGACAACCCCGCGCTCGGACTACGCGGCATACGCACCAGCCTGTGGCGCCCGGACCTGCTCGAAGTGCAGCTCCGCGCCTTGTTAGGCGCGGAGCCCGCGGCGCAGTTGCGCATCCTGCTGCCCATGATCACGGACGTGGCCGAGATCCGCGCCGTGCGCGGCAAACTCGATCTGTTGTGCGCGGAGCTCGGGCGCACCCGCCCACCGCTCGGAGCCATGATAGAAACTCCGGCAGCGGCCGTGCTCGCCGACCAGATTTCCGCCGAGGTCGACTTCCTGTCGATCGGCACGAACGACCTGGCGCAGTACACGCTGGCAATGGATCGCGGCCACGCCGAACTGGCGGCGCGCATCGATGGTCTGCATCCGGCGGTGCTGCGATTGATCGAAGCAACCACGCGCGGCGCCGCGCGGCATTGCCGCCCGGTCGCGGTCTGCGGAGGGCTGGCCTCCGACGCGCAGGCGGTTCCGGTGTTGATCGGGCTCGGCGTTACCGAGTTGTCCGTCGTGCCGAAACTCATTCCGCAGTCGAAGGCGTTGATTCGCGGGCTGACTCTCGAACGGTGCCGCGAGCTCGCTGCCCGCGCGCTCAAACTCAGCTCCGCCGCCGACGTGCGCGCACTCATTTCAACTGGAGCGATTCCGTGAAAAACCTCATCGCGAAACTTCAGCCGATGGGCCGCGCGCTCATGTTGCCCATCGCGGTCCTGCCGGTGGCGGCGCTGCTGTTGCGGCTCGGCCAGCCGGACCTGCTGGATGTGCCGGCCATCGCGGCGGCCGGCGATGCGATCTTTTCGAACCTCGGGTTGTTGTTTGCCGTCGGCGTCGCGGTGGGCCTGGCGCGCGAGAACCACGGCGCCGCGGGCCTCGCGAGTGTGGTCGGTTACCTGGTCGCCACGCATGGCGCGAAGGTGCTCATCGACGTGCCGCCGGAGGTGACCGCGGGTCTCACCGGCCAGATGAGCGACCTCGCCGCCGGCGCCTTTCGCGCCAAGGAGCTGTCGAAACTCAGCGTGCCGGTCGGGCTCATTTCCGGACTGGTCGCCGGCTGGGCCTACAACCGCTTCAGCGACATCCGCCTGCCTAGCTACCTCGCCTTCTTCGGCGGCCGGCGTTTCGTGCCCATCGTCAGCGGCTGCGCCGGCATCGTGCTCGCGCTGTGTTTCGGCTTCGGCTGGCAGACGCTCGAACACGGCATGGATGCGGGCAGCCAGGCGGTGCTCGATTCGGGTTCGGCCGGCATTTTCACCTACGGCGTGCTCAATCGCGTGCTGATCGTCACGGGCCTGCACCACATCATCAACAACATCGCGTGGTTCCTGTTAGGCGACTATCACGGAGTCACCGGCGACCTGAAACGTTTCTTCGCCGGCGATCCGACCGCCGGCGCCTTCATGTCGGGCTTTTTCCCCGTGATGATGTTCGGCCTGCCGGGCGCCTGCCTTGCCATGTACCGGACGGCGTTGCCCGAGCGGCGCAAGGCGGTCGGCGGATTGCTGGCCTCGATGGCGCTGACCTCGTTCCTGACCGGAGTCACCGAGCCGATCGAGTTCTCGTTCATGTTCCTCGCGCCGCTGCTGTACGTCATTCATGCCGTGCTGACCGGTATCGCGATGGCGCTGATGAATGCGCTCGGTGTGCACCTCGGGTTCGGCTTTTCGGCCGGATTGTTCGACTACGTGCTCAATTTCTCCCTATCTACCCGGCCCTGGATGCTGGTTCCGGTCGGGCTTGGCTATTTCGCGCTGTATTACGGCCTGTTCCGCTGGTGCATCGTGCGCTTCGGCTTGAAAACGCCGGGACGTGAAACGGAAGCGGCCGCGCTCGAGCCCGGCGGTGAGGATGGCGCGGCCACGCCCGCGGCGGGCTGGATCAGGGCGCTCGGCAGCGCCGGCAACTTGCGCGCGGTCGAAGCCTGCACGACGCGCCTGCGCCTCATCGTCGCCGATGCCTCGTTGCTGGACGAACCGGCATTGACGCGGCTCGGTTCGCGCGGCGTCCTGCGACTGGCGGACGGTGCGGTGCAGGTGGTGGTTGGGCCGATCGCGGATCAACTGGCCTCAGAAATCCGCGCGGCATTGCGCAACCCGGAAATCTCGAGCGTTGCCGCGCTTAGGTCTGATGCGGCCGCCGCGATCATGCCGCGGGTCGAACCCGACCCGGCGACACGCGAGCGGATCGTCGCTGCGCTGGGTGGGCGGGCGAACATCACATCCATTCACGTGAATGCCTCGCGCCTGTGCGTGTCGTTGCGCGATCCGGATGGAATCGACGAAGCGGCATTACGCGGGTGGGCGCGCGCCGTAGCGCGTCCATCGGTCAACAGCGTGCATTTGATACTCGGTCCAGAGGCAGGCGCGTGGGCGGCCGGAATCGAAGCCCGCTGAGACGTTCGCCGCACCGCGGCATCGTCGAACATCCCGGGCGCTCGACAAAAATTCGCTTCAACGCGATTTCGTCGCGTGATCCTTTTAATCGAAACCGCGACTTCCTAAACTCGCGCGCTTTCAAGGATGCAGTCATCGGTAGATCCGGCGGCTGGCGGCGTTGGCCACTTTTTGTAGGGAAGCCGTGCAACCCGAAGGGCTGCTGGAACGTCGTACATCGGTGACCCCGGGAAATAACGCCGGCGGTGGGAAGGGAAACCAAAACGTGGGCCAGTCTCAAGGGCATGCAACCCGGCGGGCTGCTGCGCGTCTTATGCCGGGTTCAATGGAAAATCGGCCCTGTCGATACAGGGCGCGTCTCCAGAATTGATAAGCACACCAAGGATTTACAGCCTCCCGCTTGAATGTGATTGAGTGTTGTAGTTATATACAACACCAATTAGGCCGACCTGCCCAGATTTGTCAAAGGAAGATCGCGTGACCGCCAGAATCAGAACGACCCGCAACGCTCTGCTGCTCTCCATCCTTTCGGTTTCCGCGCTGGCGCTCGCCGGCTGCGGCAAGGGCGCGGGGGCAACGGCAGACAAACCCGCGCCGGTTCCGCTGCTGATCTCGTCGGAGGACGTGATCACGCTGGCAAACAACTCGTTGACCTCTGGTCCTTCGATCACGGGCTCGGTCGAACCCGAACGTCGCGCGGATCTGCGCGCCGAGGTGCCCGCCGTCGTGCTGGCGGTGCTCAAGGAAAACGGCGACCCGGTGAAACGCGGCGATCTGCTCGTGCGCCTCGACCAGACCTCGATCCGCGACAGCCTCAATTCAGCGGAAGCATCCGCGCGCGCGGCGTCGCAGGCCTTCGATCAATCGCAGCGCCAGTACGAGCGCATGGCGAAGCTGCGCGAGACGGGCGTGGTCTCCATGCAGCAGCTCGAAGACGTCGAAATCGCGCGCAACTCGGCGCAGAGCGAGCGCGAAGCTTCGCGCTCGCGCCTCGTGACGGCGCGCCAGCAGCTCGAGCGCACCGAAGTGCGCGCGCCGTTCGACGGCATCGTGAGCGACAGAAAAGTGTCGGCCGGCGACACCACGCAGATCGGCAAGGAATTGCTCAAGGTCATCGACCCGACCAGTCTGCGCTTCGAGGGTTTCGTGTCCGCCGACAGCGTCGGTGAAGTGGAAGCGGGCCAGAAAGTCTGGTTCAAGATTCACGGCTTCCTCGACAAGGAATTCGCGGGCGTGATCACGCGCGTGAATCCGGCCGCGAACACCACGACGCGCCAGGTCGAAGTGCTGGTCAAATTCGACGACGCGCGGCAGCAGCCCAACGTCGCGGGCCTGTACGCCGAAGGCCACGTCGAAACTCACAGCGTCGCAACGCTGAGTCTTTCCAGCGCATCCATCGTGCGCGAAGGCGACAACGCTTTCGCCTGGCGCGTGAACGACGGCAAGTTGCAGAAAGTGAAGTTGGCGCTCGGCGAGCGCGATGCGCGCAGCGGCGCGTTCGCGCTCAAGTCGGGGCTCAACGAAGGCGACCAGGTCCTGCGGTTCCCGAATTCGGCGCTGAAGGAAGACCAGGTGGTGCAGTCCGGCAATCCGGAAAAGCCGACTGTCGTCGCGGAGAAATAGTCCATGTTCCTCTCCAACTTCAGCATCAAGCAGCCGGTCACCACGATCGCCATCGTCATCGTGCTGATGTGCCTCGGGTTGCTCGCGCTGAAGAACCTGCGCGTCAACCAGATCCCGGACGTCGAAAACCCGGTGATGTCGGTCAACTTCCCGTATCCGGGTGCGTCGCCCGAAACGGTCGAGCGCGAGATCATCAATCGCGTCGAGAAGTCGCTGCAGAGCATTCCGCAGGTCTACGAGATGTACTCGACCGCCTCGGAGAGCAACGCCAGCTTCACGATCATCTTCGACTTCAAGAAGGACATGTCCGAGGCCGGCGACGAGATCCGCAATGCGATCGCGTCGGTGCGCTACAAGATGCCGATCGAGATGCGCGAGCCGGTGCTGTACCGGCGCGACCCGTCCGCGGATCCGATCATGAACATCGGGCTGTCGTCGACCAAGCAGACGCACGCGGAGATTTCGCGGCTGGCCGAGGACACGCTCGCGGACGATCTGCGCACCATCGAAGGTGTGTCCGTGGTCAATGTCGACGGCGCGCTGCATCGCGAATTGTCGGTGCTGCTGCACGCGCAGAAGCTGCGCGAGTACAACGTGTCCGCCGGGGATGTGGTGAATGCGCTGCGCGCGCAGAACACCAACGCGCCGGTGGGCCGCGTGAAGGGCGAGCTCGACGAGCAGAACATCCGGCTGGTCGGGCGCATCGAATCCCCGCGCGATTTCAACGACATCGTCGTCAAGCGCCAGGGCAGCGAGATCGTTCGCCTCGGGCAGGTCGCGCGGGTCGAAGACGGTTTCGCGGAGCCGGAGAGCTACTCGCTGCGCAGCGGCCAGCCCAACGTGGGTCTGTCGGTGATCCGTTCGCGCGAGGCGAGCACGGTCACCGTCGCGGCGCGCGTGCGCGACAAGATCGAAGAGCTCAACAAGACGCTGCCCGAGGGCACCAAGCTCGAGGTCACGCGCGACGGGGGCGAGGAGGCGTCGGACAACCTCAACAATGTCATCCACGCGCTGATCTTCGGTGCGGGTCTCACCATTTTCGTGGTGTACGCGTTCCTCAATTCGTGGCGCTCGACGCTGATCACCGGCCTGTCGCTGCCGACCTCGGCGGTCGCCGCGTTCATCGCCGTGTGGCTGTGCGGCTTCACGCTCAATTTCATGACCTTGTTAGGCCTGTCGCTGGCCATCGGCGTGTTGATCGATGACGCCATCGTCGTGCGTGAAAACATAGTGCGGCACATGGAGCGCGGCGAGGACCGCATCACCGCCGCGCGTAATGGCACCGCGGAGATCGGCCTGGCGGTCACCGCCACCACGTTCTCCATCGTCGCGGTGTTCGTGCCGGTGGCATTCATGGGCGGCGGCGCGGGCGAATGGTTCCGCCCCTTCGCGGTGACAGTCGTCTCGTCGGTGCTGGTCAGTCTGTTCATCTCCTTCACGCTCGATCCGATGTTGTCGGCGTACTGGGGCGATCCGCCGGGCCACGGCACCGCGGAGCGGCGCGGCCTCGGCAAGGTGTTCGCGCGCTTCAACACGTGGTTCGACCACCAGGCCAATCGTTACGGCAAGGTAATCGAGTGGGCGCTGCATCATCGCCGCTACATGACCTGGGGCGCATTTGCGTTGCTGGTCGCGTTCATGGGATTCCAGCTGACGAAGGGCCGCAGCGAGTTCCTGCCGAAGTCCGACTACGGCACGCTCGCCATCGAGGTGCGCACGCCTTCGAGCACCAGTCTCGAATACGCGCGCAACAAGGTGGAGAAGGCCGCCGAGCTCGCGCGCCTCATGCCGGAGACGAAGAACACCGACAGCCGCGTCAATGCCACCGGCGGACGGGTGTGGGTCGACGTGGGCAAGAAGACGGATCGCGACCGTTCGCTCACCGATCTCGCGGCGGATCTGCGCGGCAAGCTCGCGAGCCTGGTCGGCGCCGAATACGTCGTGCTCGACGATCTGAACAACGGCGCGCGCAAGCCGATCCAGATTCAGTTCTACGGCACGGACTCGCGCCGGCTCATGGAGATCACCAACGATTTCATGGAGCGCATGCGCGGCATTCCCGGTGCCGTTGACGTGGGTCTTTCGGAGCAGGATCCCAAGGATGAGCTGCGCATCGAGCTCGATCGCGGGCTTGCCAACCAGCTCGGCATCTCGGTGAACGATGCGGCGCAGACCTTGCGCGTGGCATTCGCCGGCGTCGAAGTCGGCGACTGGGTCGATCCCACCGGCGAATCGCGCGATGTCGCCGTGCGCCTCGCGCCCGAGGATCGTGTCGATGCGTCCAACATCGAGCATCTGCCGATCTCGGTGGCCGGCACCGACATGATGGTGCCGCTCGAGCAGATCGCGACGATCACCATCGACAAAGGCCCGGCGCGCATCCAGCACTACAACGGCAAACGCACCGTGACGGTGTCGGCCAACGTGCAGAACGTGGACGCGGGCACGGTCACCAAGCAGGCGATGACGCTCGCGGAGACCATCGAATTCCCGCAGGGTTACGGCCTCGGACTGGGCGGCGCGTCACGCGATCAGGCCGAGCTGTTCGCCGAAATGGGCATCGCGTTGCTCATGGGTATCGGCGTCATGTACCTGGTGCTCGTGATGCAGTTCGGTTCGTTCACCGCGCCGCTGCCGATCATGCTCTCGCTGCCGCTGTCGCTTATCGGCGTGGTACTCGCGCTGACCGTGACTCACGGTTCGCTCAATCTCATGAGCCTCATCGGCGTCATCATGTTGATGGGCCTGGTGGCGAAGAACGCCATCCTGCTGCTCGACTGCGCGCGCGAGGAGGAGCGGCAGGGCATCGATCGCGAAGAGGCATTGATGCACGCCGGCCGCGTGCGTCTGCGGCCCATCCTCATGACGACGTTCGCATTGATCGCCGGCATGATGCCGGTGGCTGTCGGCATGGGCGAGGGTGGAGAGTTCTACAGCCCGATGGCGGTGGCCATCATCGGCGGAACCATCGTCTCGACCATGCTCACGTTGCTGGTGGTGCCGAGCTTCTACGACAGCATCGAGATCTCGCGCGAACGCTTCAAGCTCAAGCTGGCCGCACGTGCCGCGCTCGGCAATCCGCTGGTGGCTTTCATGGTGACGTTCGGCGAAGCACTGCTGACGATCACGCTCGGGCGCTTCCTGTATCGCGCGTCGCGCTGGTTGTTGAACATCGCGCCGCCCGAACATCCCGTGGAGCGCGCCGGCCGAATGGTGGAGTTCGCGGTGCCCGCCGGCTTCGACGCGCGTCCCGCGCCGTGGCAGAAGCGTCGCGGATGGGATGCGGAGGTGCGGCGCGTGAATCCCTATGCGGCGCGGCCGTCGAGCGATGTTGCCAGCCGGCTGCCGCCAGCGGATCGCTCCATCGGCTGACGAAAGGGATATGTCAAATTGTGTGGCGTTTAACACTTGGGTGAGACCGCGAGCCGCATCACGTCGGTTCCGCCGGGATTCTGTAACCCTCCCGTTCGGGAAGCTCTTCGAGAAAAGCAGGGAATGGACCACCGCCAGTCCACATTGGCCACATCTTCGATGGATACGGGCCAGACCACTATTCGTGCATCTGTGCTCAATGAACAAGTCATCGAAGTCGCGCCGGGCTGGGTTGCCAATCTGGAGCAGGCACTGCCGCACGCGCGTTACCGCGCCATCGCGCTGTATGACGCCCGCGGCGAGGTGCTGCACTGCACCTCCACCGATTTCGGGATCGAATTCCGGCAGGCGCTGAACGATGCGCTGGATGCTTTCGTGCTGGGCGCCGCGCGCGAGTCGCGCTTCCTGCGCGGCGAAGGCACTCGCGCCGCCGTCATGCTGGCGCTGCGCGACCTGACTTCGGCGCTGCAGGGTGTATGCCTGCTGGTCGTCGAAGATTCACCGCTCGAGGACGAAGACCCGGCCGCGCGTTTCCTGACGCCCGCGGTCACGACGATCCTGGCCGACATCGCCTCCGAAGTTGCGCAGACGCTGCACGCGATGCCGCGTGTCAAACCTTCCAAACCGAAGCCACCGGTGCCGTTACCGCTCGAAGCGGTGTACGCGCAGATCCGCCAGCAGGAGGTCGTGTTGCGCGTGCAGCAACTCGTCCGCCTGCGCAAAGCCGAAGGTGTGCGGCGCTTCGAAGTGTTGCTGCGGCACATGGTGGACGGCGAAGAGACCTCGCCCGAACGCGTCATGCAGACGGCGGCCAATCACGGGCTCGCCTCGATGATCGACCGGCGCGTGATCGGCGAACTCATTGCCTGGCTGCATCGCAATCCCGCGGTGTGGAAAAAGGATCCGCCGTCGTTCTCGGTGAATCTGTCCGACGCGGCCGTGATCGAACCGCATTTCATCAGTTTCGTGGAGAACTGCCTGCGCAAGGCGGCGCTGCCGCCGGGACTCATCGGCGTGGAATTTTCCGAACGTGTCTGTCTCACGCATACGGAGCAGGTCGTGCCGGCGCTCGACGTGTTTGCGCGCATCGGCGTTCCGGTGGCCATCGACGATTTCAACGTGGTCGGCGCCGGCATGCCGATCCTCGATCATCCCGCGATCCGGTTGCTCAAGATCGATGCCGAGCTCACGACCAATGCCCTGCAGCATCGCCTCACGCAGGCGCGGGTGGTGGGCCTCGTGCAGACGGCGAAGGTCATCGGATTGCAGACCGTTGCGAAGCGCGTGTTAGGTGGCGATCACAGCAACTGGCTCACCGCGCTCGGAGTCGATTTCGTGCAGAGCTTCGAAGTGTCGCCGCCGGTGGCCCTGGATTCGCTGCTGGCCCCGGCCTCAGGGCAAGTGGGCTGAAACCGGGAAAGTCCGCACTTCTTAGCGGGCGGTGTAGGCGTCCATCATGAGGCCCGTGCCGCCGCGCGAGACGTGCGCGACGACTGCGGTACGCCGATGTAGTTTGGTCACCGCGCCCAGGTTGATGGCAAATGCGAGCTCGACCTGCTGGCCTTTGCGCAGGCCGAGGTTGGTGGTTTCGACGAACACGCCAGTAGCGGAGAGGTTGATCGCGCGGCAAAGTTTCTTGCGGCCGGTCGGCGTCGTAATGTAGACCGTGGTCCGCGCACGATGTCTCGTGTGCAACCGGCGCTCTACCGATTGAATCCCCGCTGTCGTCATTTTGCTCATCGGCTCTCCTGAAGGGGATTATTGCCTTGCAAGATGGGCGATTTGATCGGAACTCAACTTAATGGGTTTCACGAAAAATTTCACGTTTTCAGGTTTACGGCGCGGGACGGGTCGCGTCTGCCACCTTCAGCCTGATGAACACCGGGCAATGGTCCGACAACTTGCGTCGCTGGGCGTCCCGCGGCCGGAAAACAGCACGGCCGAAGGAGTTTTCGACCAGTCCGCGTGCCATCTGGCGGCTGAGAACGATGTAGTCGATGAAGCCGGTGAAGGTCTGGGAAGGCATGCAGTTTTCAAAGGATTGCCCTTCGGCCGTGTTGACAAGGTCGGCGCCAGGCGGGTCCGCGTCGTCGATCTCGCCCCACATCGACATTCCGGACGGTTCGCGGCGCAGATCCCGGTTGAAATCGCCTAACACGGCGAAGGGCTTATGTTCCGCGGCCCGTGCGTCGATCCAGCGCTCGAGGGCAGGGAGCTGGCGGGCGAGCTCGGCGCAGCTGGGTTTTGTCGAATCGAGCGGCTCTCGCGCGCAACCGGACTTCAGGTGCACGGACAGCAGCGTGAGCTCCTGCGGCGTTCCCGGGAACACGTGCATCTCCGTGCCCCTGCGCACATCGTCGTCGAGAGACAGCTCGACGAGATCGGCGGCGCAGGCAAACGGGATGCCGCGGCGAATCGCAAAGCCGTTGTTCTGAACGGCGACGCGGCCAGAGAAGCAGAACTGGTAGTCCGGGAATATCAGCCGGGCGGCATCGGCGCCGTCCACTTCCTGCAGGGAGATGATGTCGGCGTCGAGGAGACGCGCGTGTTTGCGTAGCGCCGCGATGTCTTCGCCGCTGCGGCTGAGTTCATGCGCAACGTCGCAGGGGATCGCGCGGCGCGCGCCGTCGCGTTGAGCATCGCGCGCTGTGCAGGCGGGGGTCAGTGCCCGTACTGTCTCCGGCGCCATGAACCATTCGAGGTTCCAGGTTGCGAGCTTGAGTGTTGTACCGCCGTCCGCGGCATTGGCAGAGCTCGTGGCGACGAGCAGCACGACGAGACCAAATACATTGAGTGGGAGCATTCACGCGAGTATGCCCGCCGCGAGGCCGTCGGGGCAGCGCGCGTGCGCCCGCTGGAACGAGACGGTGTTAGCGGAAGCAGGCCGTCGTGTGATCGGCGCTGCTGCTGTCCAGAGCCTGCCTGGTTCCCGATTCCGTGATCGTGAACTGCGCGCACATCGTGTCATCCGCCTGGCCACCGCCACTGACAGGCGTGGCCGTGGCCGTATAACCCGTAGCGGTACTGGCCACCGCAAGATTGTAGAAACCGCGTTCCGAAGTCGTCGGAAGGCCGAGTCCTCCGGTGGCGTGCGAATTCGGAAGATTCGCAGTGACGGTCACGTAGGTCCCGTACTGCAGAAAATGTTTTTCCTGCGTAGCCTGGAGTCGCAGCAGCGCGGTCGTGGCATCGGAGCGCTGTGCGCGCTGGAGATACCGCCGATAGCTTGGCACGGCGATGGAGGCGAGGATGCCGATAACCGCGACGACGGTGAGCAGCTCCATGAGAGTCAAACCCTGCTGACGGCTTCGCATCGGTCGCTCCAATATTCGAAGATCACTCGAAGAATTGTTCATGATTTGCCTCGTGCTGTCTCACGGCTGGTCGACGTCTCTGCGCCAATATGTACGCACCGAGTCGGAGACATTCACGCACTTGCCGAGAACGTGCATACCCGCCAGACATACGGTCGATGTTCCGCCGAGCGCATCCGCAATGGTTCCACGCAAGACGCCGACATTGACGCCGCCCAGAATTCCCTCGTGAATCACCGACTCGTACAAATCGGCGTTGGTGAATAAACCGTCGTTGTTCAAGTCGAGTGCGGGGCGTCCATTGTCGACGCGCAGGGCGTACACGCGGTTGATGCTGGTCGGGCGGCAGGGTTCGTCGCTGCTCGCGGCCTGTGGGATGTACGAAGTGAACAGGACAACGCCGTTTACGGTGGTCGCCTCGTTGAGCACCTTTTCGCCCGTAGCGGTGGTGGCGGTACCGGTGGGATCGAACACGAACATCCAGCCAGGAGCGCTCGTCGCCACGGTTGATGTGGCCGCATTAGTGGCGTTGAGTGTGACCAGGCCGGTTGTCGCTTCCGTGATCGGCGTCAGTGCGTTGTTAGCCGAGAACTTGGCAAACGGCTGCTTATCACGCAGCGAATAGAAGCGGTCAAGTGCGGGTTTATGCAGCGGATGGCCGCGGTAGCCCGATCCAATGGCGATGTTGTAGTAAGGATCCGAGCCACGTCGCTGGATCAATGCCACGTCCGGAGCGTTGTAGAACCGGCGCGTATTCGCGGCCGCCGCTGGCGACGCGGAGGCACCGGTCACCAGCCCGTTGCCCAGTTTCGCGAATACGCTGCCCGTGACCAGTGCAGTCGAGTCTTTGCCCGAGAAGATGTCGAAGCGGAAGATTCGACCGCCCAGATCTGCGGCGTACATGCGATCGGCAAAGCCATCGCTATTGGTATCAAGCACGGAGATACGACCCGGAATCGAGTTGCCCATCGCGGCCAGGTTGAGGTCATGCGACGTGTTATTGCCTGCGGACCAGAGCAACGCGCCGCTCTTGGCGTCAACCATGAAAATGTTGTTTCCGGAGGTATCGTTTACCTGTACGTAGTTTTCCTGCACCGAGTCATAACCGCCGCCAAAAATCAGTACCAGCTTCTGATTGTTCTGCGTCTTGTCACTGACCGCGACGCGAGCAACAGTGGGTGGCGACCAAGTTTCGCCGACGTCGGCGAGCACGCCAGGGCCGTCCTTCCACATGAGTTTGGGAGTGTCGGGGTTGGTGACGTCGAGTGCGTAGTAATACTTGCCGCCGCGACGCATGCCCATGAACAGCCACACGAGATCGCCATCGGCGCTCTCGATGATGCCGTCGCTGTCCTTGTCGAGGCGCAGGATGCGCACGTCGCCGTCCAAGCCGTAGCTACGCTGAGTTGCCGAGGGATCGACTACCAGGGTCTTGAGGCGCGGGAGCAATTCCTGCGGCACGAAAGCCCATTTCTCCACACCGGTCTTCGCGTCTACCGCGTGCAGGTAGCCATCATTGGTTCCGACGAACACGACGTCTGTCGGGTCGGTGGCCGTGCCGCCATAAGTGACGACCGAAGGCTGTGAATGCAGTGGGTCGCCCATGCGCTTGGGCGAAGTGCTCTTGGCGAAAGCGAGCACGTCGGCACGTGTCGGCGTCCCCGAGACAGTGTCGAGAATCGTGCTGGTCACGGCGGTCGCGTCGATCGCAACCATGTCTTCGAATGATCCGGCCGGATTTGCGCCGATGTGAGTCAGCACCTTGCGAGTGGTGGGCAGCTTGTTGGCCGCACCACCTTCCGTCACCTTGTTGCCATCGGCGCTGGCCGACCAGAAGCTCTTGGTTCCATCCTTGAAGAATCCCGTCGTACTGTCGACTGCGTCGACCGCCGCACCGCCTGTATCGCCGCTGATGATCAGTTTGGGCTGGAGCGGTCCCGTACCGTCCGGATCTTCGGTCGTCGCGAGCTTGTACTTCTTGAGGTTGCCGTCCCAGCGCAGATGGTCGTCCGAGTTGAATACGGCGAAGTACAGATCGTCTCGACTCGCGGCGCGGTTGAAGGAGTTGACGCCGATGGACGCAGTCGCAAACGTCGAACTGATGTTCGAGATTTCCGTCGCAATGGCCGTGAGTGCCGCCGACAACTGGTCGGTGTTCGACGCGAGGTAACGGACGCCACCGCCGTCCGTGGCGACTTCCGTTAGAAAGTTGAGGGCCGGCTGATCGCTGGTCGGACCGAAGCCGATCGTGAAGGTTTTCACGCGCTGCTTGCCTGTCATTGAATCCAGGAGGTCGGTGGTATCGCGAGCCAGGTAGCTCGACATTTCATCCAGACAGCGCCCCGCATTTGCTCGCGAGGCAGGGGTGCCAGTCGATGGGCCTAGCGTGGTGTCACCGGGCTGGCCCGTGCATGCACCGCCGTACAAAGCCGTGATGTCAGCGTCGTCCTGGTTGTCCCACGTGGGGCGGCCGTCGGTCAGCAGAATATTGAAGTTGCGCTGACAGGATTCGGTGATTGGGCTTTTGTAGGTGTCGCTACTCGAAGTTGCATTGGTGTCGAGCCCGGTGGTCTTGCCCCATTTGATTTTCTGGCCGGCCCAATATCGGCCAGCTTCGCGCAGCGTTTCCGAAAGGGGCGTACCGCTGTTCACGGTGAAACCATTCACCTTGTCGATGATGTTGGCGCGTTCAGTCGTGACGTCCGCAACAGCGTTCGTGATGACGCCGCCCTGGTATTCCGGGTCGGTGTTGTTCGAAGCCCCGGTGTTTTCTCCATTGAAGCGCATGACGCCAATGTTGACGTCATCGATGGACGAGACCATGTCGAGCACCGAGTTCTGCACGGCGCGCAGGCGTTTCAGATTCACCGTAGTGGCGGGCTGTGCGTTCCATCGCACCCAGCGTTCGCTGTAGAAAGTGTAGGTGGTGTACTGCGACCAGTTGATTGCCGAGGCCGACCCGCTCCAGGCCGCCGAAGCCGTGGCCTGACCGTTGCGCGGATATTTGGAGGCATTCGCCGCGTCGATGCCATGGATGCCGTTGTCGGCGGCGCACTCCACGTATTGCGCCTGGCCGCCTGTCTTCAGATCTTCCCAGGCCTTGTTGGTTGCATTGTATTGGGCCGCCTTGCCGGTCCAGCGTCCGGACGGGGCGCTCGCGGCACTGGCTGTAGCTTTTGCGAGCTTGTCGCAAGTCTGCCATCCGGCGTCGGTGCGAATGTAATTGGTGGACGCGCAGGTCGGCGGAGTCGCGCCGGTGCCCGTCGTGAAAAAGATCCGGTTGTAACTGCCATTGCAATTGCCGGAATTGCTGCCGTAGCTCCCGGTGGGACTGAAGGTGGCGTGGTCATCGTTCACGTCGCTCGCGTCCATGCTCATCGACGTATCGATGATGAACAGGATGTTCGGCTTAACGGTTGTGATTGCGCCGACGTAGATTTCACTGTCATCCGCAAACGCCGGCGTCAGCGAGCTCAAGGCCAGGCCGAGCCCGAGAAGAATGCTGGAGACGCGTTTTTTCATGGTCCGCATGGTCTAACTCCTTAGAATCTCAGGACGTCGCTGCGGGAATGTTGATTCGCGCGACGTGTTTGCGATCCGGGGTGAGCTGCAGCAGCAGCAACGCTCGCGGCCGTAAAGCGAGTTCGCGCCGCATGTCTTCCAGGCGCACCGGAATTCCACCGATTTCGTAGGTGGTCTCTGCGGTAGTGCCGAACTCACGCGTGGGACACGAGCTGCAGATCTGCACGGCGACGTCGCCCAGATCCTTCTTCGGAAGCGTTATCGATTCCGCTTTCACTTCCTGCGCGACGTCACCCAGGTCGGCCGCTGGTGCAACGGATTGGGCCAATGTGGCGGCCAGGAGTGCTGTGGCAAATTTCTTGTACATGTGCGATCTCCAGCTGTTTAGGGCGCGGAAGCGCCTGGCAGCCAAGTAACGAGTTCACCGCCGCCCGAACCCAGCACATACGCGCCCTGCTCGTGCACGGACTGCGCATTGCGCTGGGAGACGCCGGTACTGTCGATGCGATAGTGAAGACCGACGAATTTGCCGGCGCTGTACCCCGGAATGTCGTTGTCTTCTCCCAGATAAGTCGAAGCGATCGTGTAGTTATCCTGCGGCAGCGCAGTGACCGCCTCGGCCGCGTTCGTGTGCGTCACGAAATCCTGGGGAACGGTCGCGAGCGCGCGAATCGCACGTTCAACACCGATTTCCGCGGCCTGGAATGCGCGTTCGCGATACTGCTCGTTACCCGCCATCACGAGCTCGGTGCTGGCGGTATTCACGGCGCTGACGGCGAGCACCGTGATGATCACCAGCAACATCAGGCCGATTACCAGGGCTGCGCCTTTCTGGCGATTCTTGCGAAAGTAGATAGCTCTCATGACGTGCTCACAGTGTCCGCGCGTTGCGCAGATAGATCGTTCTGGAAACCAGCGTACGGCGCACGCCAGCGGCGGCGCCCGACGGGGTGTAGCTGACACCCGCGTAGTTGTACGTGCGGGTGTCCGTGAAACTAACTTCGGGAGCGTCGGCACGAATTCGCAGCCAGACGCGCACCGCGACGATCTGCGCGCTGATGCCGGCGGGAATGGCAGTCGGCGAGTTGATCAACGCACTGTTCGGGGCTACCCAGCGGGAAATCAGTCCGTTGGGATTGTCAGGCACTGTATTGTTATCGAGGTCGATGTCGACGCCTGCTATGCCGTCGTGATCGCCAGTGTCGAGACCGAACTGGACCTGGAAATCTTCCACGCCCGGAAGGATTTCTTCGTCGAGGATTACCGGATTCGTGCCGTCCGTATCGAGCGATTTGCGCCACAACGTCGGGAAGTTGGTGCGCGCGCGAGAATTTGTCGCCACGTAGTAGGTTCGCACGATGAGGTTGCGGATCTTGTGGGTGGCGTCGATTGCGCCTGGCGCATTCGCCGGGATGGCCGAGAATACATACTGGTTGCTGCGCTTGAGCGAATTCAGGTAGAGCTGAATGCGGCTCGTCGTGGCCGCAGGAGCATCGGCCGTAGACGAACGGCGGATGGTCACCGTATCGGTACCCGCCTGGTACGCGCCAGCGTTGAGGCCGGTCGCGGTCGGTGGCGCGCAGGTCGTGAGCGGGCCCGCTGCGTTGTTCGATCCCTGCACGGTCATGAGCAGATCAATCGCGAAATTGTTGCCGCAGGTCGTGACACCAGCAGGAGGCGAGGGCAGCGCCGCGTCCGCCTGCTCCAGCTGCGAGATCGGAGTCTCGGTGGCACCGGCCTTGTACCTGAAGTCGGACGCGTTGTTCGAGAAGCCGTAGTACCCCGCGAGCTGCAGATCGGGCTCCAGTATTGCTAGCGCATAGCGGCCATTTTCCTGCAGGCGCGCCTGTGTCTCATTGATGGAATACGTGGTGCGCGTCTGGGAATAGACCATGACCGCGCCTACGATGATGAATGAGCCGATGGCCAGGCCCACCAGGAGCTCGATCATCGACAAGCCACGGCTGCGATTGATCATGCGCCACCCAATTGGACGAGTTCGACTCTGGAAGTCAGGTAATCCGTACTGCCCGGTTCTTTCCAGGCAGTGGTGACGACGAGACGCGCCGGGTCCGCCGAGCTTGCACCAGCGAAGTATTCGACACCGACTTGGGGCACGCTGCCGTCCGGGCCCACGGGCAACGTGATCATGGCGTTGTCGTACCACGCACGCAGGTCAAAAGCGGCGAGCTGCACGGGCGTGCAGGTGAGGGTGCCGCAATCGACAGCTGCCACCGCGGGAATCGCGCCGAGCGCCGAAGCATAGGATGCGCTGGCGGAATGATTGGCGCGAATCCGATCGCCCATGTCGTTGATGAGGTGCACGGCCGAAGTGCGCGTTTGAGCGGTACGGTTCGATTGCAGGCTCTGAAGATACAAGCCGGCAATGCCGAGCATGCCGACCGAAAGAACCACGAGCGCCACCAGCGCTTCGACGATGCTTACGCCAGACTGGCGATGCAGAGCGGAATCGATGGATTTCACGGACATGACAATTCCACTCCCGCAGTGGCGTCCCAGGTGTTGAGATCGTCGGCGAGTCCGCCACTGATCGTGCGCGTGATGCGCGAGCGGCCAGTCCGGTCGATGACGAGGCCGCGTCCAGCCGAGAGGCTATTGCTGCCGGCGATGGGGGCAATGCCACGACCGTCGCATAAAAGCAGATGGTCCAGCATCGTCACTCCGCTCACCGTGCGCGTGAATCCCGTCGGACTGAACGACACGCAGTTCCCGTTCTTGTTGATGTGCATGGGTTGGGAATTGAACGAGTGATCGAAAACACCGCTGCTCACGATGGGCTCCGACGTTGCGCGTGTGCAATCGCCGTCGGGGTCCCGAAACGCGATCCAGCCGACGGTCGAGCCGTCGGCACAGGTGGCGTCGGTGGCGCCAGGATTTGCGCTTGCGCACATCGACACATTGACCTGCGCCTTGATTGCATCGGTGCGCGCAGTGACCAGTGATGCGAGCACGTCATTGGCGGTATTGGTGAGACGGCCATTGAGCCGGAACGCGTTGAAGTTTGGCGCTCCGATCGCGATGATCGTTGCCGCGATTGCCAGCACCACCATCAGCTCCATCAATGTAAATCCGCTGCTGCGTCGTTTCATGGGTCGCAATGCTGCGGCACCGGCAAGCGACCGTGTGGACCCACCGACGAGTGGTTTGACGCGGCCGATGAGTGGCCGCAAAGCGTGAACCAGTTCTCAGCACGGGAGTACATAATCGCCGCTGACGCACAGGCGTGCCGGCCAGCGGCTGCGGCGGCGTCCTTGCATTGCCCCGGGCTCACACTCATATTTCACGCGCGCCGCGGGCGCTTATTAGGGAGTCTCTTAAATGAGTGCTTGGATTCTTCTTGCGGTAGTCATCGCCGCGATCTGGTTCGTCGTCTCCTTGTACAACCGCCTGGTCGGTGCGCGTAACGGCTACAAGAATGCCTTCGCCCAGATCGACGTGCAGCTCACCCGCCGCTACGACCTGATTCCGAATCTGGTCGAGACCGTCAAGGGATACATCAAGCACGAGCGCGAAACGCTCGAGGCCGTGATCACGGCGCGCAATTCGGCCATGAGCGGCCTGAAGGCCGCCGCCGCGAACCCGGGCGATGCCGCCGCGATGACCGCGCTGTCCGGCGCCGAAGGGCAATTGGGCGGCGCGCTCGGCCGGTTGTTTGCATTGGCCGAGGCCTACCCCGACCTCAAGGCCAACCAGAACATGATGCAGTTGTCCGAGGAGCTCACGTCCACGGAGAACAAGGTCGCGTTCGCGCGCCAGGCGTACAACGACGCGGTGATGAGCTACAACAACCAGCGCGAAATGTTTCCCGGCAGCGTGATCGCCGGCATGTTCAATTTCACTCCGGCGCAGCTGCTCGAGCTGGCCAAGCCCGAGATGAAAGAAGCGCCGAAGGTCAGCTTCACCTAACAAGCAGGCGTGGATTTCTACGCTCGTCAGGAAGCCGCGCGTCGCACGACGCGGTGGCTCCTGCTCGCATTCCTCGTGTCGGTGGTTTTGGTCGTGCTGGCCATCGACGTCGTAGTGGTCGTGTTGTTCGGATTGACCGAACCGGGCCATTCACCCGCCGGCGCTGTCGTCGCGACCAGCGTCGTGTCGCTCGCCGTCATCTGCGGTGCGAGCCTCTTCAAGACTCTGAGTCTGCGTGCCGGTGGCGGCGTGGTGGCGCGTTCGCTCGGCGGCGTGCGCATCGATCGCAACACTGGCGATCCGGCGCTGCGCCGGCTGCACAACGTGGTGGAAGAAATGGCGATCGCTTCGGGCGTGACACTGCCCGAGGTATACGTACTCGAGAACGAAGACGGCATCAACGCATTTGCCGCCGGGAATTCGCCCGCCGATGCAGCGATCGCGGTCACGCGCGGCGCCGCGACGCGGCTCAAGCGCGACGAACTGCAGGGTGTGGTCGCGCACGAATTCAGCCACATCCTCAACGGCGACATGCGGCTCAACCTGCGTTTGCTGGGCTGGACGTTCGGCCTGCTCGCCATCGCGATCGTCGCGCGGATCGTGATGCAGGCCTCACCGCGCAGCGGTGGCCGAGATCGCAAGGATGGCGCGGGCGCGCTGATACTGGCGGCCCTCGCCGTGATGGTACTGGGCTATATCGGTGTGTTTTTCGGACGGCTGTTGCAGGCGGCGGTGGCGCGGCACCGGGAGCGGCTCGCCGACGCATCGGCGGTGCAGTTCACGCGCGATCCCCAGGGCCTCACCGGCGCGCTGCTCAAGATCGCGGGGCTCGCCGCCGGTTCACGCCTGGTGGCGCCCGAAGGCGAGCAGGTGGCGCACATGTTGTTTGCGCCCGGTTTCGCGCGCCTGCTGGCCACGCATCCGCCGATCGAGGAGCGCCTGAAGGAGCTCAATCCGCAGTTTCGCGCCAGCGAGTTGCCCGCGCTGGCGGCAGCGGCAGTGCGCGATTCCGAGCGGCTGCTGGCGGAGGACGCCGCGCAGGCGCCGCGTTCGGCGCAGACCAACGCCGATACGGCCGTGGGATTCGCGCCGAGCGCGCAACTCGCGGAAACCAGAGTCGACGCGCCGTCGGCGCACGACATTGCAGCGCTCGCCGGAACCATCGGCAGCGAACAGGTGCGTTACGCCGCAGATGCGCGCGTCGCGATTCCCGAGGCGCTGCGCAGTTTTGTCGAATCGCCCGATCATGCGCGGGCACTCACCTTGCTGACGTTGCTGAGCAAAGTGCCGGAAGTGCTGGCCGAGCAACGCCGCGTGCTGGTCGCTGGTTACGGCGAGGATTTCACGGCGCGGGTGTTCGGCATGCGCGCCCTGGTGGACACGCTGGCGCCGGCGCTGCGGCTGCCGGTGGTGCAACAGCTGTTTCCCGCGCTGCGCCGGCTGTCGCTGAACGAACGCGCGCAACTGCGTGTGACCGTCGACAAGCTCGCGCGCGCTGATGCCCGCATCGACGTATTCGAATGTTGTCTCTCGCTGCTGTTGTCGGCGAGCCTGGACAATCTCGACGGTGGTGCGCTCCATGGCAGCGCATCGTTGTTGCAGGAGAGCGAGGCGGTCGCGGTGATGTTCGCCATCCTGGCGGCACAAGGGTCGGAAGACGAGACGCAGGCGCGTCGCGCCTACGCCGCCGGCATCGCCGCCGTGTTGCCGGAACCGCGGCCCGCATTCCGCGACTTGCCGGACTGGCCGCGGCAGCTCGCGGCCGCGCTGACGCGGCTCGCCTCCTTGCGCCCGTTCGCAAAGAAGGTGCTGATCGAAGGGATGGTGCGCTGCGTGGCGCACGACCAGAAGCTCTCGATCGGGGAAAGCGAGCTGTTGCGCACCGTATGCGCCGTAATACATTGCCCGTTGCCGCCCATCGTCGCGCAGGCGCGCGACGATGGCGGTAGTTAGATACTCAATTGCAGCGGAACAGCGGCAGACCCTGGTCGCGGATCACGATGGTGCGGAATGCCAGCGGCCGGCGTGGCCGCGGCCGCACCCGCGATACGGCAGGCGCGGCCGCCCGGTCAATTTCCGTGCGCTCGAACGGCGGTGCCGGCTGGTCCTCGGCCGGCCCGGCCCGCAGCGCGAGATTTGAAGACTTCATGACGTTTCCTTACGTGACGAACGCCAAGCGATGCGTTCGGCGCGCAAGTTAACGGCGCGATCTTGCGGCTGGGTTAAGACCAGGCTACGGCGTGGTTAAACCCGCCGACGCACTGTAGTTAGATTGCGACGCGTGGAACGTGCGGCGGAATTTGGAGTCTGCCCGAGGGTGAAGGCCCGACGCCGGGCGGGGCAATCAATTGTCGGCGAGGAATCTTCCGATAGCCGCCGCGAACGGTTCGATGTCCACCAGGAAGGCGTCATGTCCTTCCAGCGAAGCCAGCGGCACGAACTCGGTGGCGGTGCCCGCGGCTTCGAAAGCCTCCGCGATGACCCCCTGTTCGCTGATGGTGAACAGGATGTCGGATTCGACGCCGATCACGAGCGCCCGTTCCGCGGCCGCCCGTTCGAGCGCGCCCGCCGGCGTGCCGCCGTGCGCGGACAGATCGAACCGGTCCATGGCGCGCGACAGGTACAGGTAGCAATTGGGATCGAACACCGACACGAACTTGTCGGCCTGCGCATTCAGGTAATCCTGCACCGCGAACTCGGCGGGAAAATGCGCGCGGCCCGGCGGCAGGTTGTCGAGTTTGCGCTCGGCCGCGGGACGTCGCCCGAAACGATGTTTCCATTCCGCGGCGGAGCGATACGTGATGGTGCCGAGTTTGCGCGCGAGACGCATGCCGGTAGTTGGACGCACGCCGCCGGCGTATTGGCCGTCCTGCCAATCGGGATCGGTGAGGATGGCGTCGCGCTGCAGCGAACGCAGTGCAATCGCGAAGGGTGAAGCCGCCGGACTTCCGGAGATGCTCACCACGCGGCGCGCGAACGCCGGGAATTGCGCAGCGAACGCCAGCACGACCATGCCACCTAGCGAAGCGCCGACGACGGCCGAGAGTTTTTCGATTTTGAGCGAACGCGCGACTTCATAACCTCCGCGCGCGATGTCCTCGACCGACAGGTCCGGGAAATTCAGCCGGTAAGCGTTCCCGGTGGCCGGATCGATCGAAGCTGGACCGCTCGATCCGAAGCAGCTGCCCAGCGAATTGACGCACACGACGAAGTAGCGGCTGGTATCGAGCGCCTTGCCGGGCCCAACCATCTTCTCCCACCAGCCCGGGGTGGGATCGGCGGGCGAGGAGGCGGCATGCGCCGAGGGTGAAAGCCCGGTGAACAGCAGCACCGCATTGTCGCGGGCGTCGTTCAGCGCGCCCCAGGTTTCATACGCGACGCGGCCATCGCGCAGATGACCGCCGCGCCAGAACGGAAACGGGTCTGGCAGCTGCAGCAGCTGAGTGGACGGGCCCAAGCTCATCTCAAGCCGGTCCGGTGCCGCCGTCGCGCGCGAAACATGCTGGATTTTGCGGCGCGGCAGCGCGTTCACGTCGGTTCAGGATCGCCGCCGTCGGGGATGCCCTCGAACAACGCGGTAGATAGATAACGTTCGCCGGTGTCGGGCAGCATGGCGAGAGTGACGGAACCGGCGCCCGCCTCGCGCGCCACCTTGAGCGCCGCGGCGAACGTGGCGCCGCTCGAAATGCCGACGAAGATGCCTTCGCTGCGCGCCAGCGCGCGCGACGCTTCGATCGATTCGGCATCCGAAACCGGCACGATGCGGTCCGGAACATTGCGGTTGAGCACCGACGGCACGAAATCCGGCGTCCAGCCCTGGATCTTGTGCGGCGCGAACGGCTTGCCGCCCAACAATTGCGCGGCTTCTGGTTCGGTGGCGATGATCTTGACGTCGGGACGCGTGAGCTTGAGCACCTCGCCGACGCCGGTGAGCGTGCCGCCCGTACCCCAGCCTGAGACGAAGTAATCGAGGCGCTTGCCGACGAAGTCCTGGATGATTTCCGGCCCCGTGGTGTTGCGGTGATAGGCGGGATTCGCCGGGTTGTCGAACTGGCTCGTCAGGAACCAGCCATGTTTCTGCGCCAGCTCGGCGGCCTTGCGCACCATGCCCTGGCCGCGTTCGGCGGCCGGCGTGAGGATCACCTTCGCGCCGAGCATGCGCATGATCTTGCGGCGCTCGATCGAGAAGGTTTCGACCATGACGGCGACGAAGGGATAACCCTTGGCGGCGCACACCATGGCCAACGCGATGCCGGTGTTGCCGGACGTGGCTTCGACCACGGTCTGGCCGGGCTTCAACGCCCCCGAGCGCTCCGCGTCTTCAATGATCGCGATCGCGAGGCGATCCTTCACCGATGACAGGGGATTGAAGAATTCGCACTTCACGTAAATCGTCGTGCCCGCGGGGGCGAGACGGTTGATCTTGACGATGGGAGTGCGGCCGATAGTGCCGAGGATGTTGTCGTAGAGCATGGTGCGGCGACTCTAGGCTGGGGCCTTTGAGGAGACGAGACTGGGCTTGGCATACCCATATAACGGTTGGTTATGCTGCCCCACGAATATGAGTGAACGATTGCAAAAGTTGCTGGCGGGGGCGGGGCACGGATCTCGCCGCGGCATCGAAGAATGGATCCGTGCCGGGCGCGTGACCGTCAACGATCGGGTCGCCGCGCTCGGCGATCGCGCAACCGACAGCGATCGCATCTGCCTCGACGGCAAACCGCTCGATCTCGGTGGCAGCGCCGAAAGCGTCGAAGTGCTGCTGTATCACAAGCCCGTCGGCGAGGTGACGACGCGCAGCGATCCGGAAAACCGCCCCACCGTTTTCGAACGGCTGCCGCAGCCGCGCAGCGGGCGCTGGATCGTCGTGGGCCGCCTCGATGTGAATACCTCCGGGCTGCTGCTGTTCACCAACGACGGCGAACTGGCGCACCGACTCATGCACCCCTCGAGCGAAGTGCGGCGCGAATACCTCGTGCGCCTGCGCGGCACGCCGGGTGCCGACGTCCTCGACCGGCTGCGCCGCGGCGTCGAGCTCGAAGACGGGCGTGCCAACTTCGATTCGATCGAACCGGAATCCACTGAAGGCAGCCACTCCTGGTACCGGGTTGGCCTGCACGAAGGACGTAACCGCGAGGTGCGGCGCCTGTTCGAGCACGAGGGCTTCGTGGTCAGCCGATTGAGCCGTCTGCGATACGGTTCAATCGAATTACCGCGCGATTTACCCGGCGGCGCGTTCATTCACCTCAATGCGGCCAGCATCGAGGGTCTGAGGCGGCTGGCATCGCCCCCCGCGCCGGGCGGTTGAGTCGCGCGCCGGTTTAGCCTGTCGCCGCATGAAAACGGCAGTGGCTTGTTGTGTCCTGGTGCTTGGGGACAGTGCCTTCAAAAGACCGAACGAAGCCATTGGCCGGCGTATCGGGCATTCGAAGCCCCGGTTGCCCTGTTTCAGTCCCGCGCACATCTATATAGATGTGTCGGGCTGCCGGCCGGCGTGCGGGGGCCGGGTATTGAGCCTTCGAGTCACAGCAAAATACGAGCCAATGCCGTTGACACTCCGGGGGGTCGAAACGAGAATACGCGGCTCGATTTTCCTGGGAGGGGTACCCAAGCGGCCAACGGGAGCAGACTGTAAATCTGCCGGCTTACGCCTTCGAAGGTTCGAATCCTTCCCCCTCCACCATTGGATTGGGTGGAATCGTTTCAGGTAGGTAGCTAGTCGGGGATTGCGAGCAAGGTTGTGGGCGTTAAGCCTCGGCGTCATCGGCGGGTGTAGTTCAATGGTAGAACCTCAGCCTTCCAAGCTGATGGCGTGGGTTCGATTCCCACCACCCGCTCCAGTGAATGCTCACGTAGCTCAGTTGGTAGAGCACGTCCTTGGTAAGGACGAGGTCAGCGGTTCAATCCCGCTCGTGAGCTCCAGTTCGGCTGGGTATCTCGGTAGTAGTAGTTAGTCAGGCATCAGGTTCAGAGGTTATCGCCGTGTCAAAAGAGAAATTCGAACGCAACAAACCCCACGTCAACGTAGGCACGATTGGCCACGTGGACCATGGCAAGACGACGCTGACGGCGGCGTTGACGAAGGTGATGGCCGAGACGAACGGTGGTTCGTACATGGCGTATGACCAGATCGACAAGGCGCCGGAAGAGAAGGCGCGCGGGATCACGATCTCGACGGCGCACGTGGAGTACCAGTCCAAGGAGCGTCATTACGCGCACGTGGACTGCCCCGGGCACGCCGACTATGTGAAGAACATGATCACGGGAGCCGCCCAGATGGACGGCGCGATCCTCGTGGTGTCGGCCGCCGACGGCCCGATGCCCCAGACGCGCGAGCACATCCTGCTGGCCCGCCAGGTCGGTGTGCCGTACATCGTGGTGTTCATGAACAAGGCGGACATGGTCGACGACAAGGAGCTTCTGGAGCTGGTGGAGCTCGAAGTGCGCGAGTTGCTGTCGGTCTATAAATTCCCCGGCGACAAGACCCCGATCATCATTGGATCGGCGCTCAAGGCGCTCGAAGGCGACGCCTCGGACATCGGCGTGAAGGCCGTGATCAAGCTGGTGGAGGAGATGGACAAGTACATCCCGATCCCCAAGCGCGAAGTGGAAAAGCCCTTCCTGATGCCGGTCGAAGACGTGTTCTCGATCTCGGGTCGTGGAACGGTGGTCACGGGCCGCATCGAGCGCGGCATCGTCAAGGTGAACGACGAAATCGAGATCATCGGCATTGCCCCGACGCAGAAGACGATCTGCACGGGCGTGGAGATGTTCAGAAAGCTGCTCGATCAGGGCGAGGCGGGGGATAACGTGGGCGTGTTGCTGCGTGGCACCAAGCGCGAAGAAGTGCAGCGCGGGCAGGTGCTGGCGAAGCCCGGTTCGATCACCCCGCACACGCACTTCGAGTGCGAGGTGTACGTGCTGACGAAGGAAGAGGGCGGCCGTCACACGCCGTTCTTCAAGGGTTATCGTCCGCAGTTCTACTTCCGCACCACGGATGTGACCGGAATGATCGAGCTGCCGGGCAACACCGAGATGGTGATGCCGGGCGACAACATCAAAATGACGGTGGAGCTGATCAACCCGATCGCGATGGAGGAAGGCCTGCGCTTCGCCATCCGTGAAGGTGGCCGCACCGTCGGCGCCGGCGTCGTCGCGAAGATCCTGAAATAACCACAGGCCAGTAGCTCAATTGGCAGAGCGGCGGTCTCCAAAACCGCAGGTTGGGGGTTCGATTCCCTCCTGGCCTGCCACCTGTTGAATATGAACGACGAAGCAAAACTACCATCAGCGGTGCCGGCAACAACCGACACCGCTAAATTGATCGCCGCCATCTGCCTCGGGCTGGGCGGTATCGTGGCTTTCTACCTCTTCAAGAGCCGGCCGGAGGCCTGGATCAGCTGGGTCGCGCTATTCGGTGGCTTGCTGGTTGGAGTCGTGGTGTTTGCCCTGTCGCAATACGGTCGCAACTTCTGGCAGTTTTTCCTCGAGTCGCGGGTCGAGTTGCGCAAGGTGTTCTGGCCCTCGCGGCAGGAAACCCTCACGACCACGATGGTCGTGCTGGTTTTCGTGATCTTCGCGAGCGCGTTCTTCTGGTTGCTCGATCTCGGATTGGCGTACTTGACCAAATTCTTCACCAGTCAGGGAAGTTGAGGACAGACATGGCATTACGCTGGTACGTGGTTCACGCCTATTCGAACTTCGAGCATCGCGTCCGTGAAGCACTCGCGGAGCGCATCAAGCGCGACGGCCTCGAACACAAGTTCGGCGAGATCCTCGTGCCCACCGAAGAGGTGGTCGAGATGCGCGACGGCCAGCGCCGCAAGAGCGAGCGCAAGTTTTATCCCGGCTATGTCCTGGTGCAGATGGACATGGACGAGCAGACCTGGCACCTGGTGCGCGATGTGCCCAAGGTGCTCGGCTTCATCGGCGGCACGCCCGACAAACCGGCGCCCATCACCGAGAAAGAAGCCAATCAGATCCTGCGTCGCGTCGAAGAGGGCGTGGATAAACCGCGTCCGAAAGTGCTGTTCGAGCCGGGCGAAGTGGTGCGTGTCACCAACGGTCCGTTCAACGACTTCAACGGCGTGGTCGAGAACGTGAACTACGAGAAGAGCCGGCTGCAGGTGGCCGTGCAGATTCTCGGCCGCTCGACCCCGGTCGAGCTGGAGTTCTCGCAGGTCGAGAAGGCCTAGAGTTTTTTACGCCCGGGCAGGAAGCCCGGGTGCAACGGCACGGACGCGCATGGGGAGTTGCAGTAGTTAGTTCTACGGCGACGTTTGCACCCAGGAGGAATTGGACATGGCAAAGAAGGTAAACGGCTACGTAAAGCTGCAGGTACCTGCAGGCGCTGCGAACCCGGCGCCCCCGATCGGGCCCGCGCTCGGTCAGCAGGGCGTGAACATCATGGAATTCTGCAAGCAGTTCAACGCTGCCACGCAGAAGGTGGAAAAAAACCTGCCGATCCCGGTGATCATCACCGTGTACTCGGATCGCAGCTTCACTTTCATCATGAAGACGCCGCCGGCGTCGGTGCTCATTCGCAAGGCGATCGGCATCGAAAAGGGCAGCGGCACGCCCAACACCTCGAAGGTGGGCAAGATCACGCGTAAACAGCTCGAAGAGATCGCGAAGACGAAGACGCCGGATTTGACGGCGGCCGATCTCGACGCGGCGGTGCGCACCATCGCCGGCAGTGCCCGTTCGATGGGCGTGGACGTGGTGGAGTAAGTCATGGCTGAGACAAAACGCGAAAAGACCTGGAAGAACAAGATTCAGCCGGGCAAGCAGTACTCGATCGACGACGCGCTCAAGATGGTCAAGGAATTCGCCACGGCGAAGTTCAATGAAACCGTCGATTGCGCCGTGAACCTCGGCATCGACGCCGCCAAGTCCGACCAGCAGGTGCGCGGCTCGACCGTGATGCCGCATGGCACGGGCAAGACGCTGCGCGTCGCGGTGTTCACCGCCGGCAAGAACGTCGAACTCGCGAAGGCCGCCGGTGCCGATATCGTCGGCATGGAAGACCTCGCTGCACAGGTGAAGGCCGGCGTCATCAATTTCGACCGCGTGATCGCGAGCCCCGATGCGATGCGCGTCGTGGGTCAGCTCGGTCAGATCCTGGGTCCCCGCGGGCTCATGCCGAACCCGAAAGTCGGCACCGTGACGCCTGATGTCGCCACGGCCGTGAAGAACGCCAAGGCCGGCCAGGTCACGTACCGCGTGGACAAGGCTGGAATCATTCACTGCATCATCGGCAAGTCGAAGTTCGAGGCCGCGCAACTCAAGGACAACCTGATTGCGCTGATCAACGACCTCAACAAGGCGAAACCGGCGACGTCCAAGGGCATTTACCTCAAGAAGATCACCGTCTCCTCGACCATGGGTCCGGGTGTGGTGGTCGACCAGGGATCCCTCGGCCTCTGACGATTTGAATTGAAGGTTTGATGCGGACCCGCCCTGGCCCACGAAGGATGGGCGGGTTCCATCTAAGACCGCAGGCGGAGACGGAGGCTAACTACCTCGCGGCTTCTTAATCGCAAACGGCCTGCGCAGATGGTGTACCGCTCACCGGTGTTTTTCCGGCCGCCCCGCAAGAGGCGGCCGAAGCTGCACTGGATGAAGGTCGCTGTCGATTGGACCGGTTATCTGCCCACGGGGTGGCCGGAATTTGGTGACTTTTGTCCAGGAGGGTTGGGTATGGCACTTAACCTCGAAGACAAGAAAGTGCTGGTAGCCGAAGTAACCGAAGTCGCGAAAACCGCGCTTTCGGTGGTCGCTGCCGAATACCGTGGCCTCACGGTTTCGCAGATGACCGATCTTCGCGCCAAGGCGCGCGCCTCCGGCGTGTTTATGCGTGTCGTAAAAAACACGCTGGCACGCAAGGCGTTCGCTGGCACGGCTTTCGAACCGGTCGGACCCAAATTGAAGGGTCCGCTGATTCTGGCTTTCTCGAAGGATGATCCGGGCGCCGCTGCGCGCGTGGTCAAGGCCTTCTCGAAGGACCACGAAAAGCTGGTCGCGACGCTCGTTTCCATCGGTGGAGAAGTGTTCTCCGCGAAGGAACTCGACAAGGTCGCGAGTCTGCCCACGCGCGCGCAAGCGCTGTCGCAACTTCTCGGCGTGCTCAAGGCGCCCATCCAGAAGTTCGTCAGCACGCTGGCCGCGCCGAATCAGAAGCTGGTGCGAACCATCGCGGCCGTCCGCGATGCGAAGCAGGCCGCCGCATAACTTGTCGTATTTGCTAGCTGAAATTTTTTTGGAGTACTGAAATGGCTGTTTCAAAAGACGAAATCCTCGAAGCGATTTCCAACATGAGCGTGATGCAGGTGGTCGAGCTGATCTCCGATATGGAGAAGAAGTTCGGCGTGACTGCCGCCGCCCCGGTTGCTGCTGCTGCTGCGGGCCCCGCCGCGGCCGCTGCCCCGGTTGAGGCCCAGACCGAGTTCACGGTCACCCTCAAGGAATATCCGGCCGACAAGAAAGTCGGCGTCATCAAGGTCATCCGCGAACTGACGGGCCTCGGCCTCAAGGAAGCGAAGGACCTCGTCGAGGGCGTGCCGAGTCTCGTCAAGGAAGGCGTGAACAAGGCCGATTCCGAGACCATGAAGAAGAAGCTCGAAGAAGCTGGCGCCAAGGTCGAGATCAAGTAAGGGATCTCGTTCTGCGTCGATAGAAAAAGGCGGGGGCGTCCCCATAAAGGGCGCCCCCCGCCGATTTGATGATGAAGATCGTCCGAAATTGATTATTGGCCGCGCGCGCGTCGCGGCACAGGAGCACGACCGATGGCTTATTCCTTCACCGAGAAAAAGCGCATCCGCAAGAATTTTGGCAAGCAGGGCAGCATCTTAGAGACGCCCTACCTGCTCGCCATCCAGCTCGATTCCTACCGCACCTTCCTCCAGGCCGACAAGGCCGAAGAGAAGCGCGAGGACATCGGCCTGCATGCGGCTTTCAAGACTGTGTTCCCGATCTCGAGTTATTCGGGCAACGCGATCCTGGAATACGTCAGCTACCGCCTCGGTGACCCCGTTTTCGACGTGAAAGAGTGCCAGCTCCGTGGCCTCACCTATGCCGCGCCGCTGCGCGTCAAGGTTCGTCTGATCGTGCTCGACAAGGAAGCCGCGGGCGCCAAGAAGCCCATCAAGGACGTGCGTGAACAGGAGGTCTACCTGGGCGAACTGCCGCTCATGACCGACAACGGCACGTTCGTGATCAACGGCACCGAGCGCGTCATCGTCTCGCAGCTGCATCGCTCCCCCGGCGTGTTCTTCGACCACGACCGTGGCAAGAGCCACAGCTCGGGCAAGTTGCTGTTCTCCGCCCGCATCATCCCGTATCGCGGCTCGTGGCTCGATTTCGAATTCGACCCGAAGGACGCCGTGTTCGCCCGCATCGACCGCCGCCGCAAGCTCCCGGTCTCGATCATCCTGCGCGCGCTCGGCATGAACGAAGGCGAGATCCTCGATACCTTCTTCGACAAGAACCATTTCTTCATCGGCCGCGATGAAGTGTCGCTCGAGCTGGTGCCCGCGCGCCTGCGTGGTGAGACCGCGACGTTCGAAATCCGCATCGGTGACCAGGTCATCGTGGAAGAAGGCCGCCGCATTACCGCACGTCACGTGCGACAGCTCGAAGACGCGGGTGTGAAGAAACTCACCGTCCCGCGCGAGTACATCTACGGCAAGATTCTTTCGCACGACGTGGTCGACACGAGCACCGGTGAAGTGCTCGCCAAGGCCAACGAAGTGCTGACCGCGGCTTCCATGGAGAAGCTGATCGAAGCCAACATCACCGAAGTGATGACGCTGTACACGAACGATCTCGATCGGGGCCCGTACATCTCCGACACGCTTCGCATCGATCCGGCCAAGACGCGACTCGAAGCGCTGGTCGAGATCTACCGCATGATGCGTCCCGGCGAACCGCCGACCAAGGACGCCGCGGAAAACCTGTTCAACAACCTGTTCTTCAACCAGGAACGTTACGACCTGTCGGCCGTCGGCCGCATGAAGTTCAACCGCCGCGTCGGCCGCAGCGAGATCACGGGTTCCTCCGTGCTCTCCAAGGAAGACGTGCTGGACGTGCTCAAGGTGCTCATCAGCATCCGTAACGGCGAAGGCGGCGTGGACGACATCGACCACCTCGGCAACCGCCGCGTGCGTTCGGTCGGCGAGATGGCGGAGAACGCCTTCCGCGTCGGCCTCGTGCGTGTCGAGCGCGCTGTCAAAGAGCGCCTGACGATCGCCGAAAGCGAACCGCTCATGCCGCAGGAAATGATCAACGCGAAGCCGGTGGCGGCCGCGGTGAAGGAATTCTTCGGCAGCTCGCAGCTGTCGCAGTTCATGGACCAGAACAATCCGCTCTCCGAAGTGACACACAAACGCCGCGTTTCGGCGCTTGGACCGGGCGGCCTCACGCGCGAACGCGCCGGCTTCGAAGTCCGCGACGTGCATCCGACGCACTACGGCCGCGTGTGCCCGATCGAGACGCCTGAAGGTCCGAACATCGGATTGATCAATTCGTTGTCGGTCTACGCGCGCACCAACCAGTACGGCTTCCTCGAGACGCCGTATCGCCGCGTGGAAGCGGGTCACGTCACCGACAAGATCGAATACCTGTCGGCGATCGAAGAGGGCAAGTACGCCATCGCGCAGGCCAATTCCGGCATCGACGCGAAGGGCAACCTTTCCGACGCGCTCATCTCCTGCCGTTTCGAGAATGAATTCACGCTGATGCCGGTCGATCGCATCAACTTCATGGATGTGTCGCCGAAGCAGATCGTGTCGGTTGCCGCTTCGCTGATTCCCTTCCTCGAGCACGACGACGCGAACCGCGCGTTGATGGGCTCGAACATGCAGCGCCAGGCAGTGCCGACGCTGCGTGCCGATACGCCGCTGGTGGGCACCGGCATGGAACGTCCGGTGGCCATCGACTCGGGCGTGACGGTGGTCGCGACCCGCGGCGGCATCGTCGACTCGGTCGACGCGTCGCGCATCGTGATCCGCGTGAACGACAACGAGACGAACGCGAACGAAGCCGGCGTCGACATCTACGGCCTCACCAAGTACACGCGCTCGAACCAGAACACCTGCATCAACCAGCGTCCGCTGGTGCACGCGGGCGATTCGATCGCACGCGGCGACGTACTGGCGGACGGACCGTCCACGGATCTCGGCGAGCTCGCGCTCGGCCAGAACCTGCTGGTCGCGTTCATGCCGTGGAACGGCTACAACTTCGAAGACTCCATCCTCATCAGCGAACGCGTGGTGCAGGAAGATCGTTTCACGACGATCCACATCGAAGAGCTGACCTGCGTCGCGCGCGACACGAAGCTCGGCCCGGAAGAAATCACCGCCGACATCCCGAACGTGGGTGACGCGGCGCTGGCGAAACTGGACGAAGCGGGCATCGCGTTCATCGGCGCCGAAGTGCGCGCCGGCGACATCCTCGTGGGCAAGGTCACGCCGAAGGGCGAGACCCAGCTGACGCCGGAAGAAAAACTGCTGCGCGCCATCTTCGGCGAGAAAGCCAGCGACGTGAAAGACACGTCACTGCGCGTTCCCCCGGGCATGGACGGCACGGTCATCGACGTGCGCGTGTTCACGCGCGACGGCGTCGACAAGGACTCGCGCGCGCTGTCCATCGAGAAGGCCGAGATCGAGAAGGTCCGCAAGGATCTGGGCGATCAGCAGCGCATCCTCGAAGACGACTTGTTCTCGCGCGTGCGCGACATGCTCGTCGGCAAGATTGCCGCGGGCGGGCCCAACCGCCTCAAGGGCAAGATCGAAGTTCAGTACCTCGATGAGATCGCGCGTGAGTCGTGGTTCGAGATCCGCCTCGAAGACGAAGATGCCAACAGCCAGCTCGAGCAGGCCTCGGAGCGCCTGAAGCTGCAGCGCAAGGCGCTCGAGAAACGTCTCGACGAGAAGAAAGCCAAGATCACGGCCGGCGACGATCTCGCCCCGGGCGTGCTCAAGATGGTCAAGGTGTATCTGGCCGTGAAGCGGCGCGTGCAGCCCGGCGACAAGATGGCCGGCCGTCACGGCAACAAGGGCGTCATCAGCTCGATCACGCCGGTCGAAGACATGCCATATCTGGCCGACGGTACGCCGGTCGATATCGTGTTGAACCCGCTGGGCGTGCCATCGCGCATGAACATCGGTCAGGTGCTCGAAACCCATCTCGGCTGGGCCGCAAAGGGTCTCGGTCTCAAGATCGGCAAGATGCTCGAGGCGCAGGCCGCGATGGTCGACCTCCGTAAATTCCTCGACCAGATCTACAACCAGACCGGTGGCCAGAAGGAAGACCTCGATTCCTTCAGCGACGCGGAAATCACTTCGCTCGCGAAGAACCTGTCGAAGGGTGTGCCGATCGCCACCCCGGTGTTCGACGGCGCTTCCGAAGTCGAGATCAAGCAGCTGCTGGCGCTCGCGGATCTGCCGCTGTCCGGCCAGATGCATCTGTTCGACGGACGTACCGGCGAGAAATTCGAACGCCAGGTCACGGTCGGCTACATGTACATGCTGAAGTTGAACCACCTGGTCGACGACAAAATGCACGCGCGTTCGACCGGTCCGTACTCGCTCGTCACGCAGCAGCCGCTCGGTGGCAAGGCGCAGTTCGGCGGCCAGCGCTTCGGCGAGATGGAAGTGTGGGCACTCGAGGCCTACGGCGCCTCGTACACGCTGCAGGAAATGCTGACGGTCAAGTCGGACGACGTGAACGGCCGCACGAAGATGTACAAGAACATCGTCGACGGCAATCACCAGATGGACGCGGGAATGCCCGAATCCTTCAACGTGCTCGTCAAAGAGATACGTTCGCTCGGAATCAACATGGAACTGGAGCAGGACTAAATGAAAGAATTCCCACGGGCTCGCGCCCGGAATTCAACGTCGGTGATGCACCGCCGTCCGAGTAACGGCGCTGCGCGCCGGCAGGAGAACAGATGAAAGACCTTCTCAAGCTCTTCAAACAGCACGCCCCGGTCGAACACTTCGATTCCATCAAGATCGGTCTGGCCTCGCCGGACATGATCCGGGCCTGGTCGTACGGTGAAGTAAAGAAGCCCGAGACCATCAACTACCGCACGTTCAAGCCGGAACGTGACGGCCTGTTCTGCGCCAAGATCTTCGGACCCGTGAAGGATTACGAATGTCTTTGCGGCAAGTACAAGCGCCTCAAACATCGCGGCGTGGTCTGCGAGAAGTGCGGCGTGGAAGTCACGCAGGCCAAGGTGCGCCGCGAGCGCATGGGCCACATCGAGCTGGCGAGCCCGACCGCGCACATCTGGTTCCTGAAGTCGCTGCCGTCGCGCATCGGTTTGATGCTCGACATGACGCTGCGCGAGATCGAGCGCGTGCTCTATTTCGAAGCCTTCGTCGTCATCGATCCGGGCATGACCCCGCTCACGCGCGGCCAGCTGCTCACGGATGAAATGTATCTCGAGGCCATCGAAGAACATGGCGACGAGTTCGACGCGCGCATGGGCGCCGAGGCCGTGTGGGAGCTGCTGAAGAGCATCGACCTCGCCGCCGAGCTGCTGAAAGTGCGCGAAGAGATGACGCAGACTTCGTCCGAGACGAAGCTCAAGCGTCTGTCGAAGCGCCTCAAGCTGGTCGAAGCGTTCATCGATTCGGGCAACAAGCCCGAGTGGATGGTCATGACGGTTCTGCCCGTGCTGCCGCCGGACCTGCGTCCGCTGGTGCCGCTCGATGGCGGCCGCTTCGCGACCTCGGATCTGAACGATCTGTATCGCCGCGTCATCAACCGCAACAACCGCCTGCGCCGCCTGCTGGAGCTCAACGCTCCGGACATCATCGTGCGTAACGAAAAGCGCATGCTGCAAGAGGCAGTGGACGCGTTGCTCGACAACGGCCGCCGCGGCCGCGCGATCACCGGCACCAACAAGCGCCCGCTCAAGTCGCTCGCCGACATGATCAAGGGCAAGCAGGGTCGCTTCCGCCAGAACTTGCTGGGCAAGCGCGTCGACTACTCCGGCCGTTCGGTCATTGTGGTCGGTCCGACGTTGCGACTGCACCAGTGCGGTCTGCCGAAGAAGATGGCGCTCGAGCTCTTCAAGCCCTTCATCTTCCAGAAGCTGCAGATCCGTGGCGACGCCTCGACCATCAAGGCCGCGAAGCGCCTGGTCGAGCGTGAAGGTCCGGAAGTCTGGGACATCCTCGAAGAAGTCATCCGCGAACATCCGGTGCTGCTCAACCGCGCACCGACATTGCATCGTCTCGGCATCCAGGCGTTCGAGCCCGTGCTGATCGAAGGCAAGGCGATCCAGCTGCACCCGTTGGTCTGCACGGCGTTCAACGCCGACTTCGACGGTGACCAGATGGCCGTGCACGTGCCGCTGTCGCTCGAAGCGCAGCTCGAAGCGCGCGCGCTCATGATGTCCACCAATAACATCCTGTCGCCCGCCAACGGCGACCCGATCATCGTTCCGTCGCAGGACGTGGTGCTCGGTCTGTACTTCATGACCCGCGAGAAAGTCGGCGCCAAGGGCGAAGGCATGATGTTCTCGGATACGCAGGAAGTGCATCGCGCCTATGAAGGCCGGCAGATCGAACTGCAGGCCAAGGTCAAAGTGCGCGTGAAGGAATGGTCGAAGAGCCTCGAAGGCGTCTACACCGAGAAAATCCGCGTGGTGAACACCACCGTGGGTCGTTCGCTGCTGTCCGAGATCCTGCCGAAGGGACTGTCCTTCGATCTCGTCAACCAGGACATGACGAAGAAGATCATCTCCGCGACGATCAACGCCTGTTACCGGGCGCTGGGACTCAAGGACACGGTCATTTTCGCCGACCAGCTCATGTACACCGGCTTCCAGTACGCCACGCGTTCGGCGGTCTCGTTCGGTATCGATGACATCATCATCCCGGAGCAGAAGACCAAGATCGTCGCGGCCGCCGACGCCGACGTGAAGGAAATCCAGGAGCAGTATTCCTCGGGTCTCGTCACGAATGGCGAGCGTTACAACAAGGTGGTCGACATCTGGTCGCGCGCGAACGATCAGGTCGCCAAGGCCATGATGGAGAAGCTCGGCGTCGAAGACGCGATGGACTCCTACGGCAAGATGCAGAAGCAGAAGTCGTTCAACTCGATCTTCATGATGGCCGACTCCGGCGCCCGCGGCAGCGCGGCGCAGATCCGCCAGCTCGCCGGCATGCGCGGTCTCATGGCCAAGCCCGACGGCTCGATCATCGAGACACCGATCACGGCCAACTTCCGCGAAGGTCTCAACGCCCAGCAGTACTTCATCTCGACGCACGGCGCCCGCAAGGGTCTGGCCGACACGGCATTGAAGACGGCGAACTCGGGTTACCTCACGCGCCGTCTGGTCGACGTCGCGCAGGATCTCGTGGTCACCGAGCCGGATTGCGGCGCGACCGTCGGTCTCACCATGATGCCGCTGGTTGAAGGCGGTGACGTGGTCGAAGCCCTGGGCGAACGCGTCCTGGGCCGCACCGTCATCGAAGACATCCTCAAGCCGGGCACGGACACCGTGCTGCTGCCGGTGGGCACGCTCATCGACGAAAAGATGGTGCGTCTCATCGAGCAGGAAGGCGTGGACGTGGTGCAAGTGCGCTCGCCCATCACCTGTAAGACGCGTTACGGCGTGTGCGCCACCTGCTACGGACGCGACCTCGCGCGTGGCCGCCAGATCAACATCGGCGAAGCGGTCGGCGTCATGGCCGCGCAGTCGATCGGCGAGCCGGGCACGCAGCTCACGATGCGCACGTTCCACATCGGTGGCGCGGCATCACGAGCGGCCGCCGCTTCGTCGCTCGAAGTGCGCAACAAGGGCACGCTGCGGTTCCACAACGTGAAGACCGTGCAGCACGAGAAGGGTCACCTGGTCGCGGTGTCGCGTTCGGGCGAGATCGGCGTGGTCGACGAATACGGCCGCGAGCGCGAGCGTTACAAGATTCCGTACGGCGCGCAGATCAACTCGAAGGAAGGCGACAAGGTCGTCGGCGGCCAGACCGTCTCGACCTGGGATCCGCACACCCATCCGGTCATCACCGAGGTGGCGGGCTTCATCAAGTTCACCGACTTCGTCGACGGCATGACCGTCACGACGCAGGTGGACGAAGTCACGGGTCTTTCCTCGACCGTGGTGCTCGATTCCAAGCAGCGCGGTGGCAAGGATCTTCGCCCGACGGTGAAGCTCCTGAACGCCAAGGGCAAGGAAGCGACCTTCGCGAACACCGAGATCCCGGCCGTGTACAACCTGCCCGCGGGCGCGTTGATCGCGCTCGAGGACGGCGCCAAGCTGTCCGTGGGCGATGTCATCGCACGCATTCCGCAGGAATCGTCGAAGACCCGCGACATCACCGGCGGTCTGCCGCGCGTCGCCGACTTGTTCGAAGCCCGCAAACCGAAGGACCCGGCGATCCTCGCCGAGAAGAGCGGCACCGTGAGCTTCGGCAAGGAGACCAAGGGCAAGCGCCGTCTGGTCATCACCGGTGAGGATGCGGAGAAGTACGAAGAGCTGATCCCGAAGTGGCGCCAGCTGAACGTCTTCGAAGGCGAAGGCGTGACGCGCGGCGAAGTGATCGCCGACGGCGAGTTGAACCCGCACGACATCCTGCGCCTGCAAGGCGTCGAGTCGCTGGCCAACTACCTCGTGCGCGAGATCCAGGACGTCTATCGTCTGCAGGGCGTGAAGATCAACGACAAACACATCGAAGTGATCATCCGCCAGATGCTGCGCAAGACCGAGGTGCTCGAGATCGGCGATTCGACCTTCCTGAAGGGCGAGCAGCTCGATCGCGGCCGCGCCAACATGATCAACGAGCGGCTGACCAAGGACAGCAAGACCGCGGCGACCCTGCAGCCCGTGCTGCTCGGCATCACCAAGGCGTCGCTGGCCACCGAGTCGTTCATCTCGGCGGCGTCGTTCCAGGAAACCACCCGCGTCCTCACGGAAGCGGCGGTGCGTGGCCTCAAGGACGATCTGCGCGGTCTGAAGGAGAACGTCATCGTGGGTCGCCTGATCCCGGCCGGTACCGGCTTTGCTGCCCATGAGCATCGCCGCATCAAGGCGGACGCCAACGATCGTGGCAGCTTCATGGATGTGGGCGGCGGCGTCGCCGACATCGATGACGGCGGCGCGGTTGGTGAGGGCGCGGCCGTCGAAGGCTGATCTTCAGTGAGTCGATTGGAAGAGGCCGGCGGAAACGCCGGCCTTTTCTCATCCAGACGTGGGGCATATAAGAAGAGGGGCCTGTATTCGTTGGTGCGGCGCAACAATGCGTTGACACCCCCCGGTCACGAACCTAGAATCGCCGGCCTTTGTCGCTCCACCCCCAAACCGGGCGGGGCGTAAATAGCGGACTAAATCCACCGGGCCATTCTCCAAAAGAGACTGGCCCGGTGTTTTCTCGTCCGCCGGGATTCAAATCCCGCAGTGTCGAATCAAGAACTTGGAGTAAGCATGGCCACAACGAGCCAGTTGATCGCGAACCCGCGTCGCGTCAACAAAGAGAAGACGAAAGTCCCCGCGCTCGGCGCCTCACCGCAGAAGCGCGGCGTCTGCACGCGCGTGTACGCGACGACACCGAAGAAGCCGAACTCGGCCATGCGCAAAGTGGCGCGTGTTCGCCTCGTCAACGGTTACGAAGTCTCTTCGTACATCGGCGGCGAAGGCCACAACCTCCAGGAGCACTCGGTGGTGCTCATCCGCGGCGGTCGCGTCAAAGACCTCCCGGGCGTTCGTTATCACACCGTGCGTGGCACGCTCGATTGCGCCGGAGTGGGCAATCGCAAGCAGGGCCGCAGCAAGTACGGCGCCAAGCGCGCGAAGAAGTAAGAGGACTAACTAATGTCACGTCGCACAGCAGCGCCCGTCCGTCACATCCTGCCGGACCCGAAATTCAACAACGACATGTTGGCCAAGTTCATGAACGTGGTCATGCAGAGCGGCAAGAAGTCCGCCGCCGAACGCATCATTTACGGTGCGATCGACCGCATCGTCGAGAAGACCGGCAAGCCGGGTCCGGATGCCGTGGCCATGCTGACCACCGCGCTCGACAACGTGAAGCCGGTCGTCGAAGTGAAGTCGCGCCGCGTCGGTGGCGCCACCTACCAGGTGCCCGTCGAAGTCCGTTCGCAGCGCCGTCAGACGCTCGCCATGCGCTGGCTCATCGAAGCCGCGCGTGACCGCAGCGAGAAATCGATGGCGTTCCGCCTGGCGCACGAGCTCATGGATGCCGCCGAGAACCGCGGCGCCGCCGTGCGCAAGCGCGAAGACACGCATCGCATGGCGGAAGCCAACAAGGCGTTCGCCCACTACCGCTGGTAGGCAGACGACCGCCTTCAGTTAGTTCATGCCTCGAATCACGCCCATAGAGCACTATCGGAACATCGGCATCTCGGCGCACATCGACGCCGGGAAGACGACCACGACCGAGCGCATTCTTTTTTACACGGGCGTATCGCACAAGATCGGCGAGGTTCACGACGGCGCGGCCGTCATGGACTACATGGAGCAGGAACAGGAACGCGGCATCACGATCACGTCGGCCGCGACCACCTGCTTCTGGAAGGGGATGGATAAATCCTTCCCCGAACACCGCATCAACATCATCGACACGCCCGGGCACGTCGACTTCACGATCGAAGTCGAGCGCAGCCTGCGTGTGCTCGACAGCGCGGTTGCGCTGTTCGATTCGGTCGCGGGCGTGCAGCCGCAGTCGGAGACGGTGTGGCGGCAGATGAACCGCTACAACGTGCCGCGCATCGCGTTCGTCAACAAGATGGACCGCGCCGGCGCGGATTTCCTGCGCGTGTGCGACATGATCCGCGCGCGTCTGCGCGCGAACCCGGTGCCCATCCAGCTGCCCATCGGCGCCGAGGATTCCTTCGAGGGGGTCATCGACCTCATCAAGATGAAAGCTATCTACTGGGACATGGAAACCCAGGGGATGAAGTTCGAGTACCGCGAGATCCCGGCCGAGCTGCGGGCGGAAGCGGAGAAATACCGCCAGCTCATGATCGAAGCCGCCGCCGAGGGCGACGACGTGCTCACCGACAAGTATCTGAACGGCGGCACGCTCTCCGACGACGAGATCAAGAAGGGCCTGAAGGAACGCGCGCTCAAGAACGACATCGTGTTGTGCATGTGCGGCACCGCCTTCAAGAACAAGGGTGTGCAGGCGCTGCTCGACGCCGTCATCGAATTCATGCCGTCGCCGATCGAGATGCCGCCGACCAAGGGCCTCTCGGAGCGCGGCGAAGCCATCACGCGCACCGCGCGCGACGAGGAGCCGTTCTCGGCGCTGGCATTCAAGATCCTCAACGATCCGTTCGTCGGCAACCTCACGTTCTTCCGTGTGTATTCCGGCACGTTGAATTCGGGCGACACGGTGTTCGTGCCGACCAAGTCGAAGAAAGAGCGCATCGGTCGCCTGCTTCAGATGCACGCCAACGAGCGCAGCGAGATCAAGGAAGTGCGCGCGGGCGACATCGCCGCGGCCGTGGGACTCAAGGATGTCTACACGGGCGACACGCTGTCCGATCTCGAAAAAGTCATCACGCTCGAGAAGATGAACATCCCGATCCCCGTCATCTCGGTGGCCGTGGAGCCGAAGACCCAGGCCGACCAGGAGAAGATGGGCATCGCGCTGCAGCGCCTGGCGAAGGAAGATCCTTCGTTCCGCGTGTCGACGGATGAAGAATCCGCGCAGACCATCATCAGCGGCATGGGCGAACTGCACCTCGAAATCATCGTCGACCGCATGCGGCGCGAGTTCAAGGTCGAGGCCAACGTCGGCAAGCCGCAGGTCGCGTATCGCGAAACGATTCGCGCCCAGATCGAGAGCGAAGGCAAACACGTCAAGCAATCGGGTGGCCGCGGCCAGTTCGGTCACGTGTGGCTCAAGATCGAGCCCAACGCCCAGGGCAAGGGCAACGAATTCATCAATGGAATCCAGGGCGGCTCGGTGCCGCGCGAATTCATTCCCGCCGTCGAGAAGGGCATCAAGGAAGCTCTCGAGACGGGCGTGATGGCGGGTTATCCCGTCGTCGATACCAAGGTCACGTTGTTCGACGGTTCGTACCACGACGTCGATTCGGACGAGATTTCCTTCCGCATGGCCGCGATCTTCGGATTCAAGGATGGCTTCCGCAAAGCGAAGCCGGTGATCCTCGAACCCATCATGAAGGTCGAGGTCGTGACTCCCGAGGATTACATGGGCGACGTGATCGGCGATCTGAATCGCCGCCGCGGCCAGATCCAAGGCATGGAAGACACGCCGGCCGGCAAGACGGTCACGGCGGAAGTACCGCTTTCGGAAATGTTCGGTTACGCGACCACCGTGCGCTCGATGAGCCAGGGCCGCGCCACGTTCACCATGGAATTTGCCAAGTACATGGAAGTGCCGCCGAACATCGCCGATGGAATCATCAACCGTTAATTTCAACTGCTAGTCAGAAAAAACTCTTCAGGAGCTCGTCGTCATGTCGAAGGAAAAGTTCGAACGCAACAAACCCCACGTCAACGTAGGCACGATTGGCCACGTGGACCATGGCAAGACGACGCTGACGGCGGCGTTGACGAAGGTGATGGCCGAGACGAACGGTGGTTCGTACATGGCGTATGACCAGATCGACAAGGCGCCGGAAGAGAAGGCGCGCGGGATCACGATCTCGACGGCGCACGTGGAGTACCAGTCCAAGGAGCGCCATTACGCGCACGTGGACTGCCCGGGGCATGCCGACTACGTGAAGAACATGATCACGGGAGCCGCCCAGATGGACGGCGCGATCCTCGTGGTGTCGGCCGCCGACGGCCCGATGCCCCAGACGCGCGAGCACATCCTGCTGGCCCGCCAGGTCGGTGTGCCGTACATCGTGGTGTTCATGAACAAGGCGGACATGGTCGACGACAAGGAGCTTCTGGAGCTGGTGGAGCTCGAAGTGCGCGAGTTGCTGTCGGTCTATAAATTCCCCGGCGACAAGACCCCGATCATCATCGGCAGCGCCCTGAAGGCGCTCGAGGGTGATGCCTCGGACATCGGCGTGAAGGCCGTGATCAAGCTGGTGGAGGAGATGGACAAGTACATCCCGATCCCCAAGCGCGAAGTGGAAAAGCCGTTCCTGATGCCGGTCGAGGACGTGTTCTCGATCTCCGGCCGCGGCACCGTGGTCACGGGCCGCATCGAGCGCGGCATCGTCAAGGTGAACGACGAAATCGAGATCATCGGCATTGCTCCGACGCAGAAGACGATCTGCACGGGTGTGGAGATGTTCCGCAAGCTGCTCGACCAGGGCGAGGCCGGCGACAACGTGGGCGTGCTGCTGCGTGGCACCAAGCGCGAAGAAGTGCAGCGCGGGCAGGTGCTGGCGAAGCCCGGTTCGATCACCCCGCACACGCACTTCGAGTGCGAGGTGTACGTGCTGACGAAGGAAGAAGGCGGCCGTCACACGCCGTTCTTCAAGGGATATCGTCCGCAGTTCTACTTCCGCACCACGGACGTGACCGGAATGATCGAGCTGCCGGGCAACACCGAGATGGTGATGCCGGGCGACAACATCAAAATGACGGTGGAGCTGATCAACCCGATCGCGATGGAGGAAGGCCTGCGCTTCGCCATCCGTGAAGGTGGCCGTACCGTCGGCGCCGGCGTCGTCGCGAAGATTTTGAAGTAAGAAATTAAACATCTACCCGGCTCTTCGCGAGCCGGGTGCTCTTTAGAAGGAATACGAACATGGCCAATCAGAACATCCGCATCCGTCTCAAAGCGTTCGATCATCGCCTGATCGACACCTCGGCCCGCGAAATCGTCGAGACCGCCAAGCGCACCGGCGCCACGGTCAAAGGCCCGATCCCGCTGCCGACGAAGATGGAAAAGTTCACGCTGCTGGTCTCGCCGCACGGCGACAAGGACGCGCGCGACCAGTTCGAGCTGCGCACGCACAAGCGCATCATGGACATCATGAACCCGACGGATAAGACCGTGGACGCGCTCATGAAGCTCGAGCTGCCGGCCGGCGTCGACGTCCAGCTCAAGCTGAACTAACAACAACGTCAATTCGCTGCGGAGCATTCGATGAAGCTGCAGCAACTTCGATATCTGGCGGCCGTCGTGCAGAACGGCCTCAACGTCACGACTGCCGCCCAGGCGCTGCACACTTCCCAGCCGGGCGTCAGCAAGCAGATCCGTCTGCTTGAAGAGGAGCTCGGCCTCACGCTGTTCGTGCGTGACGGCCGCGCCCTCAAACGCCTCACGCCCGCCGGCGAAGAAGTGGCGGCGCGCGCGCTGCGCATGTTGCGCGAGGCGCAGGCGCTCAAGTCGCTGGCCAAGGATCTGAAGCAATCCGATCGCGGTTCGCTGTCGATCGGCACCACGCACACGCAGGCCCGTTACGTGTTGCCGCGCGTGATCCGCGATTTCCGCCAGAAGTATCCCGACGTGCAGTTGCACCTGCACCAGGGCACCTCCGACCAGATCGCCGAGATGGCGTCGCTAGATCGCATCGACTTCGCGATCAACACCGGCAGCCAGGACAAATTCCCCGACTTCGTGCTGCTGCCTTGCTACTCGTGGCACCGGCAGATCATCGTGCCGAAGGATCATCCGCTGGCGCAGATTGCGAAGCCCACGCTGCAGCAGCTGGCCGAATATCCGCTGGTCACGTACGTGTTCAGCTTCACGGGGCCGTCGTCGCTGCATCAGCAGTTCGCGCGCGCGGGGCTCGAGCCCAACGTGTCGCTGACCGCGCGCGATGCGGACGTCATCAAGACGTACGTACGGCTGGGGCTGGGTGTGGGCGTGGTGGCCAGCATGGCGATCGAGCCCGAAGACGAAAAAGACCTGGCGGTGGTGGAAGCGGGGCATCTGTTTCCCAGCCACATCACCTGGATCGGTTTCCGCGCCGGCGCCTTGCTGCGCGGCTTTACATACGACTTCATCCAGTTGCTGGCGCCGCATCTGACGCGCGAGCGTATCGAGAGAATTCTCGGCGCAACGCCTGCACAGCGCGAACGGCTCATCGCCGCGATCGAGTTGCCACGCTACGACTGACATCCCGGGCGTCATCAAGCGCGCCCCGATTGCTGCAGATTTGTGACGCATCGAAACCGGGCGGCTCGTTGGTCCGCGTCGTGGCGATCCAAAAATCTTGTGTGACACGGCGATCCCGTGCGACCCGTTTCACACTCGTCACTGCCGCGCGACCTTACGATCGCCGCAAATGTCCATCAACCGCATACCGCCGGGAGAGCTGCTCGGGCTCATCGAAGGGCGGCTCTTCGTCACCCACTTCCAGCCGATACTCGACGCAGCGGGCGAAAGTGTCGTCGGACACGAAGCGCTGGTGCGTGCCCCGCCCGGCAGCCCGTTCGGGTCGCCGCTCGAAATTTTCGAACATGCGGCTGCCAAGGGCCGCACGGTCGAGCTCGACCTGTTGCTGATCGAACTGGCGATCCAGCGTTTCCGCGCGAGTCGCGCGCCTGGAAAGTTGTTCGTGAACATCATGCCGGCCACGCTGTTCGCGGGGCGCCGGCTGGTCGATGCGCTCAAAGCGGTGCTCGGCGCCGTCAACATGGCGGCGAGCGACATCGTGCTCGAGATCACCGAACACGGCACGACCACCGAACCCGCCGCGGTGTTGGCGGCCATCGATCCACTGCGCGCGCTGGGCTGCCGGATCGCGATCGACGATCTCGGCGCCGGCACGTCCGGGCTCAAGATCTGGTCCGAGTTGCGCCCCGAATTCGTCAAGGTCGATCACTACTTCGTCGACCGCATCGATACCGATACCGTGGCCGCGGAGATGATGCGCTCGCTGCTCGACATGGCGCACGTGATGGGCAGCCGCGTGATCGCCGAGGCGGTGGAACGCCCGCGCCAGTGCGAGCTGCTGCGGAACATGGGCGTCGACTATCTACAGGGATACCTGCTGGGCCGGCCGCAACCCGAGCCGCTGCGGGAGTTCATACCCGTAATGGCGGCCGTTGCACGCAAGGCCGCTGCCGCCCCGAACTGCGCGGAGGAGCTGGCCATCACGCGCGTCGCCGTCGGTCCCAACACGCGGGTCGAAGAGGTGCTCGGCTACTTTCAGGAAAACCGCGATTGGGATTGCATCGTGGTCGTCGAAAACGAGCGCCCGCTCGGCATCGTGCGCCGGGACAAGCTGCTCACGTTGTTGAGCAAGCCGCTGTATCCCGAGATCTACAACCGCAAGCCGGTGTCGCGCGTCATGGAGGCGGACCCCGTGGTGGTCGACGCGCGCGCGCGCCTCGACCAGGTGAGCCGGCTCGTGACGGATTCCGCGCAATCACGCGTCAACGAAGATTTCATCATCGCGCGGCACGGCAATTATCTAGGCGTCGGACGCACGATCGACCTGCTGCGGCAAATCACGGCTCACCAGCTCGAAGCAGCCAAACAATGCAACCCGCTGACGCAGTTGCCCGGCAATCGCGAGATCGGTGAAGAGCTGTTCCGTCTGCTGGCGCTGCGGACGCCATTCGTTGTCTGTCACGGGGACCTCGACTACTTCAAGGCCTTCAACGACGAATACGGGTATCGCGCGGGCGACCAGGTCCTGTTGCACGTGGCGGACCTGTTCCGGGACGTGGTCTGCTCCGGCACGGATTTCGTGGGGCATGTCGGCGGCGACGATTTCATCCTCATGCTGCGCAACGTCGACTGGCACGCGCGGCTCAAAGGTCTGTTCGAAAGCTTCGACGCGTCGATCGTCAATTTCTATTCAGACGCGCATCGCGCCAGCGGCGGTTTCACCTGTCCCGATCGTGACGGCAAGGAACGGCATTTTCCGCTCGCGAGCCTTTCGATCGGCGCGGTGCTCGTCGATCCGGAACGCCTGAAAACCCAGGACGAGGTTCTGGCGAGTCTGCAGCGATGCAAAAGCGTGGCCAAGGCGCAGCGCGGCAACGCGCTCGCCTACGATCGGGACGGCCAGGTACAGATGCTCGCGATTGGTTCCGAATCTTCGCGGGCGCCTGGTGCCACGCGGCCGACGCGGCGAGCGAACCTGCGGTTGGCGACGGAGCCCGTAACGCCGACCGCGCGGCTACGCGCGTTGTCGGGCAACGAGAGCGCGTGACCGGCCCGGTCGGCGACGCCGCTTTGTAGCTAGAGACAAACGCGCCGGTCCGGATACGAACCTTTTTCCGGGCCGCGCGGTCGAACGGGCTCAAACCATTTCCCGGGAGGCCGTCATGAAAGCGTTTGTAACGTCCCTGTTGTTCGGCTTGCTGCCGATCGCCGCCTTCGCGGGAGACGCTCCAGTCCCGAAAACCGCACATCCTCTCAAGATCGGCATCATCGGCACGGGCGAGATCGGCGGGGCGCTGGCCCGTCATTGGGGCGCCGCCGGTCATCAACTGCTGATCTCCTCGCGGCATCCCGAACAACTGCAGGCGCTCGCGAAGGAAATCGGTCCCAACGTCAAAGTTGGCACGCCCCGCGAGGCAGCGGCTTTCGGCGAGGTCGTCCTGATTTCCGTGCCCTATGGCGCCACTCCCGAGGTGGGGCGTGACTATGCCGCCGAGCTCAAGGGCAAGGTGGTGCTCGATACCGGCAATCCTTACCCCAGCCGGGATGGCGACATGGCCGTGCGGGATCGCAAGCGCGGCACCGGGGTGGCATCCGCGGAATACTTGCCGGGGACACGCCTGGTCCGGGCGTTCAATGCCATCAACTCAGGTCCCCTCGCCCGTGAGGGCTTTCGCAAGCCGGAACGCCTCGGAATCCCGTTGGCCGCCGATGACCCCGAGGCGATGAAAATCGCTTCGCAGCTGGTCTCCGATGCCGGATTCGACCCCGTACCCGTGGGCAGCCTCGCCCAGGCGCGCGAATTCGACTACGGAACGCCCGTTTACGTACGTGGAATGACAGCTCCCGAACTGCGCAAAGCCCTCGGCCTCAAATAAAGGGGACATGCCTATTTATTGAGAGGCCAGGGGGTGATCGGCTGGGCGGCCAATAAATAGGCATGTCCCCTTTTACCGCCTGTAACCGGGGTGTTATTGCTGCATAACCAAAAATGCTTTCCGGGCGGGGGCTTGGGATCGATAGAGTCCCCCGCACTTCGTCATGCCGGCCATTGGCCGGCTTTTTACGCTTCCCGGAAAGGTTCATGCACGCCCAGGTTCAAGCAGTTACGACCCTCAAACCCGCCACGGCTGCGCGTCGTGGCGTCGGCGCCGCGCCGGTGAGGCTGACGCACCTGGCCCGGCTCGAAGCGGAAAGCATCCACATCATGCGCGAGGTGGCGGCCGAGTTCGCCAAGCCGCTGCTCATGTATTCGATCGGCAAGGATTCCTCGGTGCTGTTGCACCTGGCGCGCAAGGCTTTCTTCCCGGGCCGCATCCCGTTCCCGCTGTTGCACATCGACACGGGCTGGAAATTCAAGGAGATGATCCAGTTCCGCGACGAGACGGCGAAGCGCCTCAACGCCGAACTGATCGTCCACACGAACGAAGCCGGCAAGGCCGCGGGCGTCACACCCTTCACGCACGGCGCGCGTTACACGGACATCATGAAGACCGAGGCGCTCAAACAGGCGCTCGACAAATACGGCTGCGATGCGGCCATCGGCGGTGCGCGTCGCGACGAGGAAAAGTCCCGCGCGAAAGAACGCGTGTTCTCGTTCCGCGATGCGCAGCACCGCTGGGACCCGAAGAACCAGCGCCCCGAGCTGTGGAACCTCTACAACGGTCGCCTGCGCCGCGGCGACAGCATCCGCGTATTCCCGCTGTCGAACTGGACCGAGGTCGACATCTGGACGTACATCCACACCGAGAACATCCCGGTCGTGCCGTTGTACTTCTCGAAGCCGCGGCCGGTGGTAGATAGGGACGGCATGAAGATCATGGTGGACGACGACCGTCTGCCGTTGAACCCCGGCGAAAAGCCGCATCTCGAAAACGTGCGTTTCCGTTCGCTCGGCTGCTACCCGCTGACCGGCGCGCAGGTGTCGAAGGCCGCGAGCGTGCCGGAGATCATCGAGGAGATGCTGCGCACCACCACCTCCGAGCGCCAGAGCCGCGCGATCGACGCCGAATCCGCGGGCGCGATGGAAAATCGCAAGCGCGAAGGGTACTTCTAGATGGCCGCCGTCCCGGTCACGCCGGCCGCGTCCAAGGACCCGGTCGAAGCGCCACGCACGCTCGAGCAGTTCCTCGCGCAGCAACGCGAGATCGACCTGCTGCGTTTCATCACCTGCGGTTCGGTCGACGATGGCAAGAGCACGCTGATCGGACGCCTGCTGCACGACACACGCCAGGTATTCGACGACCAGTTATCGGCCGTCGCCACCGACAGCCGCCGCTGGGGCACCACCGGCGAAGTGCCGGACCTGGCGTTGCTCGTCGACGGCCTGCAGGCCGAGCGCGAGCAGGGCATCACCATCGACGTCGCGTATCGATATTTCCAGACGCCGCGCCGCAAGTTCATCGTCGCCGACTGCCCGGGCCACGAGCAGTACACGCGCAACATGGCCACCGGCGCCTCCACCGCCGACGCGGCCGTGGTGCTGGTGGATGCGGAAAAGGGCGTGCGCATCCAGACACGCCGCCACACACACATCGTCTCGTTGCTGGGTGTGCAGAACGTGATCCTCGCGGTCAACAAGATGGACCGCATCAATTTCGACAAGGCCCGTTTCGAAGCGATCGCCGGCGAGTTCGTCGCCTACGCCCACCGGCTCGGCGTCAACAATGTCGAAGTCATACCCTGCGCGGCCTTGCTCGGAGTGAACGTGGTCAACCGCGGCGCTCAGACTCCCTGGTACACCGGCCGCACGCTGCTCGAAGCCCTCGAAGGCATCGAAGTAGGCCGCGCCGAAGGATTGAAGGAACTGCGATTTCCCATCCAGCTCGTCAGCCGGCCGGACGCGAACTTCCGCGGTTATGCCGGCACCGTCGCCAGCGGCGAAATCTCCGTCGGAGATTCCGTGCTCGCGCTGCCTTCGCGCCGCACGAGCAAGGTGCGCGAGATCACCACGGCCGATGGCCCGCTCGACAAGGCCTATACGCACCAGGCGGTGACGGTGGTGCTCGAGGACGAAATCGACCTGTCGCGCGGCGACGTGCTGGTGCACCCCGACCACCGTCCCACGCTGGCGCGCACCTTCGATGCCAACCTCATCTGGATGGGTGAGGCGCCGCTGCTGCCCGGCAAACGTTATGAATTCAAGATCGGCCATCGTTATGTGAAGGGCCTGGTCGATTCGATCCAGCATCGCATCGACGTCAACGATTTATCCACGCGCGAGGCCGAGGCCCTCGACCTCAACGGCCTGGCGCGCGTGCGCATCGCGCTGGAAGAGCCGGTCGCGGTCGACGACTACAAGCTCTCACGCGCCACCGGTTCGTTCATCATCATCGATCTGCTGCATTTCGGCACCGTGGGCGCCGGCATGGTCATCGCGCCCACACAGACCGCGCGCACCAGCAGCGATGTCGTCTGGCAACCCACGCGCGTCACCGCCGCGATCCGCGCCAACCAGAAGAGCCAGCGTCCGGCCGTGGTGTGGTTCACGGGGCTGTCGGGGTCGGGCAAGTCGACCATTGCGAATGCGCTCGAACAGGCTCTCGTGCAGCGCGGCCATCACAGCTACCTGCTCGACGGCGACAATGTTCGTCACGGTCTCAACAAGGATCTGGATTTCTCCGAAGCGGGCCGCAACGAAAACATCCGCCGCATCGGCGAAGTGTCGGCGTTGTTCGTCGATGCCGGTCTCATCGTCATCACCGCGTTCATCTCGCCATTCCGCTCGGATCGCAATAACATCCGCGAGCGCCTGGGTGACGACAAGTTCGTCGAGGTTTATCTTTCGACGTCGCTGGAAGAATGCGAGCGTCGCGACCCGAAGGGGCTGTACGTGAAGGCGCGCAGCGGGCAGATCCGCGAGTTCACCGGCATCGATTCGCCGTATGAGCCGCCGGTCGCGCCGCAGCTGACGATCGATACATCGAAACTCGAGATTGGCGCCGCGGTCGACCAGATCCTGCGTTATCTGGAAAACAAAGGCTTTCTGCACCAGGCGGATCCGGGTCTATGAGGATTAACAAGTGAGCGGCGCTGTCATTCTGCAGGGTAACTTTCCGATCCCGGAGGATCGCCGCGATCAACTGCAGCAGCTCGCCACCGAGCTGAACCGCGAGCAGCTCATGTGGCTGTCGGGGTACTTCGCCGGCGCCGCTGCGGCCGCGCCGTCCAGCATTCCGGGATTTCAAGGCAACATGCTCGGCGCGCAAGCGCGCGCGCAGCTCGCGCCCGCTGCGGCTGGCGCCACGCCAGCGCCGGTCGCGGCAGCCGTCGCGGCGCCCACACTCACCATCATCTCCGCCTCGCACACCGGCAACGGCCGCAAGATCTGCGAGAAGCTGGCTGCCGCCGTGCAGGCCGCGGGCGTCCAGGCGCGCGTCGTCAAAGCCGGCGATTTCCAGCCGCGCGAGATCGCGAAGGAAAAACTGCTGTACGTCGTGATCAGCACCCACGGCGATGGCGATCCGCCGGATGAGGCGCGCGCGTTGTACGAATACCTGGGGTCCAAGCGCGCGCCGCAGCTGCCCGAGCTGCAGTTCTCGGTGCTGGCGCTGGGTGACAGCAGCTATCCCAAGTTCTGCGAGGCTGGCCGGGTCGTCGATGAACGTCTCGCGAAGCTCGGCGCGAAACGCCTGCTGCCACGCGTCGACTGCGACGTGGATTTCGAAAAGCTCGCGCAGACCTGGGCCGACGACGCACTCGCGCGCATGCGCGAATTCAAGGAAAAATCTGCGCCCGCCGCGCCGGTGGTTGCCAGCACTGCGCCGGTCGCTCCCGCCATGCCGGAGCTCACGCGCGCCAATCCGGCCACGGCCGAAGTGCTCGCCAACCAGCGCATCGTCGGTCGCAGCGCGTTACGCGAAGTGCGGCACGTCGAAGTGGCATTCCCGGGCCTCGGCAATCTCTACAAGGCCGGCGATGCGCTCGGCATCGCGCATCGCAACCCCGACTCCGCCATCGACGCGGTGCTGAAAGCGACCCGGCTCGATGCGGGCGCGACCGTGGCCCACGAGGGCAAGACGCACTCGCTGCTCGAATGGCTGCGCGACGAACGCGAGCTCACGCGCATCGCCCGTCCGCTGCTGGTGAGCGTCGCCGCCCAGGCGAAGGTGGACATCTCCGAACTGCTCGGCAACGCGCCGGCGATGGCGAAGTTGACCGCCTCCTGCCAGGTGTCCGACGTGCTGGCTAGCTACCCGGCGGAATGGACACCCGCGGCGCTGGTTGCGGCGCTGCGTCCCGTGAGCGGGCGCGTGTACTCGATCGCCTCCAGCCCGACGGCGGTGGGCGATGAAGCTCATTTGACGGTCGCCGTGGTCGGCAGCGATACGGATCGCCGTCTGCTCGCAGGCGCCGCGTCCAGTTTCGTGGTGAACACGCCGGCGGACAGCAATGTCCAGGTGTGGATCGAGCGTAACGATCGCTTCCGCGTTCCCGCGGACGGCTCGCGCGACATCATCATGATCGGCCCCGGCACCGGCGTGGCCCCGTTCCGCGGCTTCCTGCAGGAACGCGAAGCCACCGGCGCCTCCGGGCGCAACTGGTTGTTCTTCGGCGGCCGCTCGCTGTATCACGATTTCCTGTACCAGCTCGAGTGGCAGCAGGCGTTGAAGCGCAAGGCATTACATCGCCTCGACGTCGCGTTCTCGCGCGACCAGGCGGAAAAGATCTACGTGCAACATCGCATCCGACAGGCCGGCAAGGAATTGTTCGCCTGGCTGTCGAACGGCGCTTATTTCTACGTATGCGGAGACGCCTCGGCCATGGCGCCCGACGTGAATGCCGCGTTGCTGGACGTGGCGCGCGAGCAGGGCAACCTCGATGCCGATGACGCCCAGGCCTGGGTGTCCGATCTCACCGCTGATGGACGGTATCTACGCGATGTCTACTGAAGTTCTCGATCCTCCCGCGACGTCTTCATCCAATAGTTTGGCCGCCAAGACCGATCCGCCTTCGCCCGTCGAGATCATCAAGAAGGCGTCGCGCGGGTTGCGCGGCACACTGGTCGAAAGCCTGGCCGACCCGCTGACCGGCGCGATTCGCGATGCCGACACGCAGCTGATCAAGTTCCACGGCAGCTACATGCAGGACGACCGCGATCTGCGCGCGGAACGCGAGCATCAGAAGCTGGAACCCGCGTACAGCTTCATGATCCGCACGCGTCTGCCGGGCGGCATCTGCACGCCCGCACAGTGGCTGGGTTTGAGCAAGCTGGCGCGCACGTACGGCACAGGCTCGCTGCGCCTGACGACGCGGCAGGCGTTCCAGCTGCACGGCGTGATCAAGAAAGACCTCAAGCAGACCATGCAGGGCATGAATGCGCTGCTCATCGATTCCATCGCCGCCTGCGGCGACGTGAATCGCAACGTCATGGCGGCCGCCAATCCGGTCGAGAGCTGGGCCCACCAGGAAGTCTACGACTGGTCCGTCAAGCTCTCCGAGCATCTCAAGCCGCGTACGCGTGCCTATCACGAGATCTGGCTGAACGGCGAGAAACTGGTGGGGCCCGCCGAAGAAGAGCCGATCCTCGGCCAGCTCTATCTACCGCGCAAGTTCAAGACCGCCGTGGTGGTGCCGCCGCACAACGACGTCGACATCTTCTCGCAGGATCTGGGGTTCATCGCCATTCTCGACGAAGGAAAGCTCCTCGGCTTCAACCTCACGGTAGGTGGGGGCCTCGGCGCCACGCACGGCGAGCCGCAGACCTTTCCGCGCATCGCGGATGTGATCGGTTTCCTCACGCCGGATCAGGTCCTCAAGGTCGCCGAGACCGTGGTGATGATCCAGCGTGACTTCGGCGACCGCACCGACCGCAAACACGCGCGTTTCAAGTACACCATTGCCGATCGCGGCGTGGACTGGTTCAAGGCCGAATTGTTCAAGCGGCTGGGCTACACGCTCGAGCCGCCGCGCGCCTACCAATTCACGACGCAGGGCGATCGTTTCGGCTGGTTGCGCGGCCACGATGGCCGCTGGCATCTGACGCTGCGCATCGAATCCGGCCGTGTCGTCGATCGCCCGGGTGCTCCGTTCCTCACGGGGCTCGAAAAGATCGCCGCCATTCACCAGGGCGATTTCCGGCTCACGGCGAATCAGAACCTCATCATCGCGAACGTGCCGGCCAGCGAGTGCATGAACATCGACCGAATCGTGGCCGATCACGGCCTGGGCAAGGCGCTGTTCACCTCGCCGGTGCGCCGCGATGCACTGGCCTGCGTGGCGCTGCCCACTTGCGCGCTGGCCATGGCCGAAGCCGAGCGCTATCTACCCAGCTTCATCGATCGCGTCGACGCGCTGCTGGCAAAACATGGCATGCGCAATATTCCGCTCACGGTGCGCATCACCGGGTGCCCGAACGGTTGTGCGCGTCCATACCTCGCGGAAATCGCGTTGATCGGCCGCGCGCCCGGGCGTTATACCTTGCGTCTCGGCGCGGACGCCGTCGGCTCGCGGTTGAACGTCGTGTACCGCGACAACATCGACGAGGCATCCATCGTCAGCGCGCTGGACGAACTCTTCGCGCGATACGCCGCCGAACGTCACACCGATGAACGCTTCGGCGACTTCCTGTGGCGCGCAAACGTACTCAAACCGGAGACGCGTGCGTGAGCGCCGCCATCGAACTACCGGGCGAAACCGTGGGGCCGCGCCTTACGTTGTCCGCGCTGGAGTTCGGTGTGGACACGGCAGCCGCGAATGACGTCAACGAGTGGCTGGCTTCCGTCGATGCGCCGGCGCGCGTGCGCTGGGCGCTCGACAACCTGCCCGGGCCGCACGCCGTCTCGTCGAGCTTCGGCGCGCAGGCGGCGGTGATGTTGCACCTGGTCACGCAGGAAGCGCCGCAGATTCCCGTGATCGTCGTCGACACCGGCTATCTATTCCCAGAGACCTATGAGTTCATCGAGCAGCTTACGCGGCAACTGTCGCTGAACATCAAGACCTTTGGGGGCCGGCAATCGGTGCAGGAGTTCGAGGCCCAGTACGGCAAGCTCTGGGAACAGGGCCGCGAGGGTCTCGACAAATATCTCGAGCTGCGCAAGGTCGAACCGATGCGCCGCGCGCTCGCGACGCTCGGCACCGCGACCTGGTTTGCCGGCCTGCGCCGCAGCCAGGCTGTGAGCCGCGCCGCGCTGAATCCACTCGAAGTGCGCGACGGCCGCTTCAAGCTGCATCCGATCTTCGACTGGTCGGATCGCGACGTGTATCTGTACCTCAAGGCGCACTCGCTGCCGTATCACCCGCTGTGGGACAAGGGATACGTGTCCATCGGCGACTGGCATTCCACCAAGGCGCTGCATGAAGTGGATTCGGCGGAAGAGCTGCGATTTGCCGGTCTCAAGCGAGAGTGCGGCATCCACGGGCTCGAAGGGTAGCCGCGTGCGGCTGCACCGCGGCCGCGCAACCGCCAGCCCCCGCCGCACTGCTACGGCGCGAGAACCCGGCACACGGCTGACCGGCGCGCCACAATCCATGGCACAGCGATTGCTACCTCTGCGGCAACGGATATGACTTTCGATCGACCCATCGTGTTAGGCGCGCGTGCCAGCATTGTCGCGCAGGTGCAGGCGCGCGCGGTCGGCGCGGCGCTCATCGCCAAGCACCCGCATCTCTCGATCGACTACCGCTTTCTCACGAGCCCCGCCGATCGCGAGCTCGATACGCCGCTGCCAGAACTGCTGCGGCGCGGCGGTTTCACCGGCGATCTGGGCGTTGCGTTGCGAGCCGGCTCCATCGATCTCGCCGTTCATCTGTGGAAGGACCTCCCGTTCGCCACGAACCCACACACGCAGATCGCGGCCACACTGCCGCGCGCCGATGCGCGCGACCTGCTGCTGGTGAAGCGCGAATGGCCTAACGGGCGCGCGAACGACCTGCGCGTGTTGTCGTCTTCCGCCCGGCGCAGGACGAACCTGTCCGGCTTCCTGCAATGGGCGCTGCCGACGAAGCCGCCACGTATCACTTTCGTGCTGGCGCGCGGGGACTGCGAGGCGCGCCTCGAGCAATTGATGGCGGGGGACGCGTCTGCGCTGGTCGTTGCCAAGGCGAACATCGATCGCATTCTCGAATCGACGGCGCCGGAATTCGAAGCCGCACGCGTGCGGCTGCGCGCCGTGCTCGACGCCTGCGAGATCATGGTGCTGCCGCTGGCGCTGAATCCGACCGCGCCGGGGCAGGGCGCGCTGGCCATCGAGATCTGCCGCAACCGTGCCGACCTGGCGGAGTTGTTAGCGCCTATCAACGATCCGGCGACCTTCGGTCGCGTCATCGCCGAGCGCGCGCGGCTTGCGCCGACCGGCGACGAGGATCACCCACTCGGTATTTCGATCGTCCCCGTGCACTGCGGCGAAATCGAATTCACGCGCGGCCAGAAAGCCGGTCAATGGATTCAAAGCGCCGAGCTGCGCCGTCATGACACGCCGCTACCGCCAGCGCGTAGCGAGCTCGCGGTGTGGACCGGTGAGCCGGGCAGCGGCGATCGCTACCGGCGCGTCGCGCTGCAGGTGCGTCACGACCAGTTCGCGGACGCGCGCGTGGGTTTGTTTGTCGCTCGCTCCGAGGCGTGGCCGGATGGATACACCGCCCGGCCCGGCCAGATCGTCTGGAGCGCGGGTATCGACACCTGGCGCCGGCTCGCGGCGCGCGGAATCTGGGTTCACGGCAGCGATGAGAGCCTGGGCGAGACCGCCAGCCGGGGCGTCGAGGCGCTGTTTCCGCGCGTCCAGAGCTGGGTGAAGTTCAGCCACGAGAACGGCTACGACTCCCCGTTCAGCGAGCGGATCGCCACCTACCGGCTCGAACGCTGCGCGCCGCTGGCCGATTTGAGCGGGCATACCCACTTCTACTGGCGCAGCGGGGCACAGTTTTACGACTATCTGCAGGCGAACCCTGAAATTCGTGGCGCCTGGCACGGCTGCGGACCTGGCAATACATTCAGTATGATCCGCGCGGCCATAGGAGAAGAGCGCGTCCGCGCCTTTCTCACCGCGGACGGATTTCGCCAGGAAGTTGAGCAATGAAGAGACTGCAGAGATTGCGCGCCACGCAGGCGCTGCGCGACATGGTTTCGGAGATCGGCTTTGGCCAGAGCCAGCTGATCCAGCCGCTGTTCCTGAGCGAGGGCGGCACGGGCGAGGAGCCCATCAGCGGGCTGCCTGGCACTTCGCGACACACGCTCACCTCGCTGCTCGCGCAATTCGAGAAGGATCTCGCGGCCGGCGTGCGCCAGTTCCTGCTGTTCCCCGTGCCCGCGCATAAATCCAACCGCAACTTCGGTTCGGATTTCACCAGCACCGCGCTCCAGCAGATGCGCCAACGCGCGGGCAGCGATGCCGCCATCTGGGTGGACACGTGCCTGTGCAGCTTCACCGAGAGCGGCCACTGCCACGTGCATGACGCGCGCGGCAAGCAGGACTTGCCCGCCACCCTGAATGCGCTCGGGTTGTTAGGCGTGGCCTACGTGAAAGCCGGCGCTGATGGCATCTCGCCCTCGGACATGAACGACGGCCGCGTCGCACATCTGCGCGCGGCGCTCGATGCGGCCGGCCACGACATCGCGCCCATCATGAGCTACAGCACCAAGTTCGCCAGCAACTTCTACGGGCCGTTCCGCGAAGCCGCGGACTCCGCGCCGCAGTACGGCGATCGCAAGGGTTATCAGCTCGACGTGCGCAATCGCAGCGATGCGCTTGCTTCCAGCCGGCGCTGCGCCGAGGAAGGCGCGGACCTCCTGATGGTGAAGCCCGGGCAGCCCTCGGCGGATCTGATCCGGCCCATCAACGAACAGACCGGTCTGCCAGTGGGCGCCTATCAAGTCAGCGGCGAATACACCTCGCTCGTGTTGCTCGCGAAGGAGAAGTTCGTGAACTTCGACTCCGCACTGATCGAGAGCTGGCACAACCTGCGGCGTGCCGGTGCGGCATACATCATCACGTACGGCGCGCGCCTCGCGAAGGGTCTGGGGTTGCCGGCCTGATGCAATATTTTCCGCTGTTCCTCGATTTGAAGGGAAAGCCCGTGCTGCTGGTCGGCGGCGGGGAAGTGGCGGCGCGCAAATTTTCCTTGTTGGTCGATGCCGGGGCGAGCATCACGGTCGTGGCGCCGCGGCTCGGGGACGAGCTGACTTCCGCCCTGGCGCGTGGCGTTTTCACGCACCTGGCACGTGAGTTTGCGGATGCCGATACCGCGGGCGTGTGGCTGGTCGTCGCCGCCACGGATGATCGCGCCGTGAATGCGGCCGTGGCTGCAGCGGCCAATGCCGCGCGGATCCCTTGCAACGTCGTGGACGACCGCGAGCTGTCCAGTTTCATCATGCCGGCGATCATCGATCGCTCGCCGGTGCAGATCGCCGTATCGACCGGCGGCGCGTCGCCGGTGCTGGCGCGGTTGATTCGCGAGCGGCTCGAGACGCTGCTCGATAGTTCGCTCGGGCCATTGGCGGCCTTCGCCGACCGTTGGCGCAGCGCGGTGCGCGCGAGATTTTCGGATATCGGTGCGCGGCGCCGGTTCTTGTCGTGGATGCTCACGGGCCCGGTATCTGCGTCGCTGCGCGCGGGTCGCGAGGCCCAGGCCGACGAACTCACGCGCAAGGCGCTCGATGCGGTTGATGGCATTCCCAATGGGCACGTAGTGCTGGTCGGTGCCGGTCCTGGCAATTCCGGCTTGATGACTCTGCAGGGATTACGTGCGCTGCAGGAAGCGGATGTCATCGTGCACGACCGCCTCGTATCCGCCGAGGTGCTCGACCTGGCACGTCGCGACGCGGCCCGCTTCGACGTCGGAAAATTCGTCGGCGGCGGTGGCGCTACCCAGGAAGAAATCAACAAACTATTGGTCGAGCATGCGCAGCGCGGCGAGTACGTCGTGCGGCTCAAGGGCGGCGATCCGTTCGTTTATGGACGGGGCGGGGAAGAGATCGATTTCCTGCGCCGGCATGGCGTGTCGTTCGAAGTCGTCCCCGGAATCACCGCCGCGCTCGCGGCCGGCGCGTATTCCGGGATTCCGCTGACCGACCGCCGCCATGCGCAGGCCGTGCGTTTCCTGACCGGCAATAGCGATGAGCAGCTCGCGTTGTTCAACTATTCGGATCTCGCGGCGGGACGCGAGACACTGGCGTTCTACATGAGCGTCGGGCGGCTCGCAGGATTGCGAGACAAACTACTCGCTTCGGGTGTCGCGGGCGCCATGCCCGTCGCGTTCATCGAGAACGCGAGCCGCGCCGAGCAACGCGTGGTCGTTACCACGGTCGAGGGTATGCATCGGGACGCCGTCATGCAGCAGATCAAGGCGCCCTCCATGCTGATCATTGGCAACGTCGCGTCGACCGCAGCCGAATTGCAGTGGTTTGGGCGGCGGGTTGCCGCCGGCGAATCTGCCTAGTCGGGTCGATGGCGCATCCCGCGACGTCCGTCCTTCCGTTTCTGATCGCGCTGCCGCTGATTGGCTGGCGCCTGTACCGGCGCGTGCGCAGCGCGATCGGCCGGCAGAAGCTCTCGAAAGTGCGGCCGTGGGTTACCGTGTCCGTGTTTCCGCTGATCATCGCGCTGCTGGCTTTCGGCGCCAGGTCTCAGGCGATGAATTTGCTATGCCTCGTGGGTGGTCTGTGCGTGGGCACGGGTCTCGGTGTCTATGGATTGAGCAAGACGCGCTTCGAGGCGACACCGCAGGGTTTGTTTTACACGCCGAATGCGCATCTTGGCATCGCGTTGTCAGTCTTGTTCACCGGACGCGTGATCTATCGCATTCTCGAGTTGTATTTGCTCGATGGCGCGATGCCTGCGCCCCAGGCCAGCTTCGCGAGCAGTCCGTTGACGCTTGCGGTGTTCGGGCTGCTGGCGGGGTATTACGTCACTTATGCGATCGGCTTGATCCGTTGGCGCCGGGATACTCGTGTCGAGGCGGTGTCAGGCGTCGTTTGAGCGGCTCGTCAGGCTCTGGGCGCCCATTGGCCGGTATGTGAACCGGGATACGAATTGTCATTGTGGGCCGCGCTGCAGCAGAGATATCGTCGTGGCTGCAAACTGCAGCATCCGGGCGGCTGGGGTGGTCATGTTATCCAACGGTAAATGTCCAGAAACTCCGTTACCGACCATTAATAAGAGTTAGGCGACTCTATGCGTCACCTTCTCACTCGCAAGTTCCTGTTGCTTACACTCTCCGTGCTTTCGCCGGCATGTGTAGAGAAGGCTCTGGGAGAGCAGCCTCGCGAAGTGGTAACTATTCGGGTTACCGACGACACCGACTGCCTCGTGGGGGAAGCACGACTGCCATGTGCCGGCGTAGTGGCTCACCTTCGTGACGTCTTAAAAGTGGCAGAGGGCACCTACATTCGAGTCCTGCCGGACAAGACTTCAAGTTACGCTGCTACAGCGAAGCTCATGGAGCAGCTTCAAAAGTCGAAACTAAAGTTGAAAATGGGTTCTGTGAATGTTGCCGCCGATCCCAAGGACTAGAATGTGCAGCGTCGTCTGGAGTCGCCTAACAAATCGCTCGAGCGGACGCGTGAGGGATAAAGTGCCAAGTTCATACATCGGCGCGCGCGCCGCTCAGCTCAACCGTTAGCAGGCTGGTTCGCGAAGTGTCTCAAGCGCAGCGCAACCAAGTGAAAGATTTCTCCGCTCCCGCAGCCGCCAAAGTTGCGGAAACGCCAGTGCATTCCGACGCGAAAATCCAGGCGAGCGAGGGCATCGAGCGGCCGCTGTGGGCTTTGGCTTCCGAAGCGGCATTGGCTTCGGTTAAGTCGCCCTTTGTTCTAAGTAGTTCGAGCGGTACGCTTGCCCGCATGTCAGCTCCTTCCAGAATGTCACTCACAGCGCGACGCCTGCTAACCAATCGCTTGAGCGGACGCGTGCACGATAAAGTGCCCAGCTCATGCAGCGGCGTGCGCGCCGCTCAGCTCAAACGTTAGGCGACATGAGAGCCGTTCGAGGTAAGCCCTATGACCGCTTCGCTTGAAAGTGTGCATCCGGTGCTGATGTCGAAAGACATTGGAATCAGCGTGCAGTTTTATGCTCGCCTTGGGTTCGAACTCCTGTTCCAAGATAACTCGAGCAACCCTAAATATGCGGTCATGAAACGCGACGGCGCCGAGCTGCACTTTCAATGGCAAGCCTCTGAGCAGTGGTCCTACCCAATAGACAGACCCGCCTATCGCTTTAAAGTGACCGACGTTGACGCGCTGTATTTGGATTTGTTGGACCGAGGCGGAATCACTGAAGGAACGAGACACGAGAGTCCGTGGACTAAGCCCGCGGACACTCCGTGGGGAACGAGGGAATTTCATCTGAGAGACCCAGGGCAGAACAGCTTGCAGTTCTATCGCGCACGAAATGCCGGCGCACCGCATATCGCCTAACAAATCGCTGGAGCGGACGCGTGAACGATAAAGTGCCAAGCTCATTCGTCGGTGTGCGCGCCGCTCAGCTCAATCGTTAGGTGGCAGTCATGCGGCACCTTCAATCTGCACTCCTTGCATTGACGACCACGCTCATCTCGAGTGTCGGGTTTGCGAACCCGCCAACCGCGCTTCCGTCATTCGCGGACCTTTTTGGTGTAGAGGAGTCTCAGGCGCCTGCGATCTATGGCCCTGAGTCCACTCGATGCCTTTCGAACGCTCTGGAGGACTTCAACCGCGCGCTTTCGGGCCAAGAACCCATTCATTCCAAGAGTCCGGCGTTTCCGCAGCTGCTAGATGGGGGAACTACATTCTGGACGGGCGAGTGCTACGTGTTGACCGTGTATAAGAGACTAACCTCGTTTCGACTGCCGGATGGGGCAATGGTCAACGGCTTCGTTGTGGGTCCATCCCTGCAGCTTAAGCTCACGCCGAATGCGTCAGAGTCACATCCGATTGAACGTACTAGATTCGTAGTCCTCCAAAAGCGTGCTGCCACCTAACAAATCGTTGGAGCGGACGCGTGAAAGATAAAGTGCCAAGGCCAACCGTCGGCGTGCGCGCCGCTCAACTCAACCGTTAGCAGGCGGGTTCGCGAAGTGAATCGAGCGAGCCGCAACCCAGAGAAAGATCTCTCCGCTTCCGCGGCCGTCGACGTCGCAGCAGCGCCAGTCCACCAAGTCGCGCAAATCCAGGCGGGCGAGGGCGTCAAGCGGCCGCTGTGGGCTTTGGTTCCTGAAATGGCCTCGGCTTCGGTCAGCTCGCCCTTTGCTCGAAGGTAGTTCGAGCGGTACGCTTACCCGCATGTCAGCTCCTTCCGGACCTTCACCCATGGCACGACGCCTGCTAACCAATCGCTGGAGCGAACGCGTGAAAGATAAAGTGCCAAGCTCAAACGTCTGCGCGCGCGTCGCTCAGCTCAACCGTTAGACCGCACAAATCGTTTCTGCTGCTCGGAACTCATCGCGAGAATCTACCCTTCGGTTCCGCGGCGCCCAATCATCGCGGTGGCGCACGGAATCAACCGGCCAGGTCCGCTGGTCGGAAGCAATGTTCGACCGAGCCCCGGAGATCAATCGCAAGTCCCATCTAGATCGCGGGCCGCACGATCAAGGGGTTAAGGTAAGCGTGGTTGCGCCGCTGGTTTGTCGGGGGCATTCTTCGCCTCAGCTTCGGTGGGAGCCCTTCGATCGGGCGCTGCGGAAGCCGGGCATTCGCCTGAGAAGTCAGTGGCTAGTGGCTCAATCGTCTTCGTCGAGGAATGACATGTGCGCTCTAACAACTCGCTGCAGCGGACGCGTTCAAAATCAAGTGCCAAGCTCCGGCCTTGGCGTGCGCGCCGCTGAGCTCAAACGTTAGGCCTCGCTCATGTTCACCTGGCTTAGGTCGCTTTTCAGTTCTTCGTGCGTCGTGGAGTTGAGCCCGCAGCGCGTCCTTGTCCGCGACCTTATTACAGGGCAGCAGCACGAGTTCTCTCCAGTTCTGAGCCTCGACGCCTCGAGTCGCGTCTCCTCTATCGGCCGCCCCGTTTCGTCAGCTGCTGTTCAAACATTCGAACCTTTTGCCAACTCTGCCGCACTGGAGAAAAACGGCCGAATGGCGGAGTTGCTTATGCAGTACGCTTTTTCAAAGGTCGGGTCGAACCAATGGATCAAGCCAGCTCCAAGCGTTGTGCTCTTTGTGCCTCGAGACCGTGCGAACGCGCTGGGTCCAGTCGAGGACTCGGTCTTGCTCAACCTCTCCGAGAGAGCGGGTGCGCGCCGCACAGTGGTTCATCGAGGGGAGCGTCCCACCGACGAAGTGGCTTATGGTCTGCTTAACGAGGCCTAACAACTCGCTGGAGCGGACGCGTGAGGGATAAAGTGCCAAGCTCATACATCGGCGTGCGCGCCGCTCAGCTCAACCGTTAGGCATCACGATCAATGTCGCGCGTTGAACTCAAGACTCTTTGGACCGACGACGACGGAATGCTCCAGATCCTCGTGGGCGCCACAAATGGATGTGCTTCGGCTTCGATGGAAGTTTATTCCTATCCTGACGACGTTGAATCCTTCGCCACTCGCTTGGAAGCGTTCCCTTCTAGCCCAGAGGACCAAGTCTCTTGGGAATCCGGCGGCCCCGATCCAAAGTGCTATGGGCATATGTTGCTGCGTGCTCACGTGCTCGACGGAAGCGGGCATTCTGTTGTCGAGGTGCTAATGGACATTCGTGGCGAGCCGCCAAACCGGGCGACGAGCAATTTCTTCCTATGTTGCAATCCTGCCGACCTAAATGAACTCGGTCGCAGGATCAACGCGTGGTTGCCGAGTTCGTCTGAACAGCTTTCCGTGGAGTGGCGTGATGCCTAACAAATCGCTGGAGCGGACGCGATAGTTCCTTCGGTTTAGTGGACACCCTGATCTAACGATCAGGAGTGTCGAGATGCCGAAGCCCGGGCCGAGAACGACCTACAAGTACAGCGATCACTTCAAGGCGACAGCCGTTCGCCTGAGCCAGCTTCCTGGCGTTGAAGTGGGCGATGTTGCGCAGTCGCTTTACATCCATCTGTTCATGTTGTCTCGTTGGCGCAAACAGGCGCGCGAGGGACTGATCGTGACCAAGGGTGTTGCAGTGGATAAAGAGGTGCTGGCTGAGCTGAAGGAGCTGCGCCAGTTGAAGAAGGAGCACGAGCGACTCAAGCTCGAGCATGAGATTCTAAAAAAAGCCATCGAGTTCACCTCCGCTCGAAAAGCCAGATCTTCGCCTTCATCGCGCACTGTGAAGCGACGTTCCCGGTGAGAGTGATGTGTCGATTGCACAAGGTGAGTCCGGCCGGGTACTACGCTTGGAGAGCGCGAGCTCGCAGTACAAGATCGATCGAGGATGATCGACTGGTAGCGAGGATCGTCCAGGTCCATCGCGCCAGCCGCCAGACCTACGGCAGCCCGCGCGTTCACGCCTCGCTCGTTCGGACCGGAGAGCAAGTCGGGCGCCGTCGCGTGGAACGCCTGATGCGCGAACGTGGCCTGCAAGGCTGTTCGACTACTCTTTACCGGCGGCTGCCTGGACTGGCGCGGTTCTACGGCAACTTGCCGAGCTCGGCCCATGCCATCCCTATCTGTCGCACCGATCAAGTGTGGGTGGGTGATGTGACGTATCTGAAGGTCGGATCACGGTGGCGCTATCTAGCCACGATCATGGATCGGCACTCGCGCAGACTGCTGGGCTGGTCGTTGGGTCATCGCAGGACGCCTTCGCTCACCAGACGTGCGCTCGCCGCGGCGCTGAAGACACGCCGACCTGCGAGTGGCGCGATGTTCCATAGTGATCGCGGTGTGGAGTTCCTTGCCGACAGCTTCCGGCGTACCCTTGCCAAAGTCGGAATCAGTCAGTCCGTGAACCGCCCGATGAGGATGACCGACAACGCTCATATGGAATCGTGGCACAAAAGCATGAAGTCGGATCTGTATCACCGGCAGACGTTCCAGAGCGACCAGCAGCTGCGGTGCGCAATCCGAAGCTACGTCGAGTTCTACAACACCGAGCGACTTCATTCGTCGCTCGGCTATCGTTCACCGATCGAGTTCGAACAACAGAAGTCCTAACCCACGGGTGTCCACTTTTGCGAAGGAAGTCCCCGCGTGAGGGATAAAGTGCCAAGTTCATACGTCGGCGTGCGCGCCGCTCAGCTCAACCGTTAGGCGTCACATGAAGTGTCACAGACTCGCCATCCTCCCCGCCGCGTTGTTGGCAGTGCTAGCGGTTCGCGTAGATGCTTGCGAAGACGCCGCTGCACGTGTGACGGCACAGAGCTTTGTTGAGAAGGTTGTCCTGGCCGACGACTGCGTACTGGGACTGAAAAGCTTTGACGTTCATGAATTCTGGATTCGCGAATGTGCAAAGCGCCAGGGGTCTCACAAAAACCTCTATGCAGAATTCGCGCGCCGCACAACCGCGAATGTTGTGGAGGTCCGCCTGACGGAGGGCTCCAAGTACGCCGTGGTTCAGTTCAAAGGCCCTGAGCAACTCGCATTTTCGATGGCGCTCAGCCGAGCTGGGCTTTGCCTTGGAAACAACGATACATTGTGGCCGTCGGGCAAGTTGACAGGATGCGGAAAAGAGTTTTGGACCGACATTCCAATTGTGGAATATGCAGGGGCTATCCCTCTGGAATGTCGCGACGAGCACTGGGCGGTTGTGACGCCTAACAAATCGCTGGAGCGGACGCGTGAGAGATAAAGTGCCAAGCTCACACATCGGCGTGCGCGCCGCTCAGCTCAACCGTTAGGCGCCAGTTGTGCAATTACTTCGTCGTTTGATCAGACCGATGACGGGAGGGGCTGTGCTTACAAGTGGCAGATTCAAGATGGGTCTCGCCCTGTCAGTTGTGCCACTGGTGATTGCAGCGGCCGAAAACCCCCCATCCAAGACTCGAGTTCTCATCGCGCCCGAGTGCAAATCGGCATATTTTCTCCTGGGCATCCCATCGCTTCCCGGCGGAATAACGCGCTCAACAAAGCCGGTGCCAGACTACGTGGAGTGGGATCCCTCTGTCGCCAAGCCACTCACGTTTAAAGATCTACGCACTCAAGTGACTTTTTACGTGGAAAGCGATGGCCGGCATTTGGCAGCAATCGATTCACAGGGAAAGATCTTGTGGGTTCGAAATCCCTTTGAAGATTCCAAGCTTTGCCCTTATAGGACGCCGAGGCCGATCATTTATCGGATTGAAGAAGCGGATTCACCACTAGACGCCGATGCACCTGGAAACGAGATCTGGCTCTCCGCCTTCCGCAAGAGAGGCATGGACCCCTCGCATGGATTCATAAGAATCCATTTCGACTCTTCCCAGTTTGGGCTCGTCGATATAAGCAATGGGGCTTTCCTGATGGAGGGCCAAAATTGATTTGGTGTTCTGTGCAAATGGACTCAATTGTGAGAACTATGCTTGAGCGCCTAACACATCGCTGGAGCGGACGCGTGAGGGATAAAGTGCCAAGCTCATGCTGCGGCGTGCGCGCCGCTCAGCTCACCCGTTAGGTTGCTCCGAATTCTCCCCTCAGCGGCTGGGGTTGCAATCCCCTATTTACTGTAGTTACACTAATTCGTGCGCATTACCTTCGATCCAGCCAAGCGAGCCGCCACGCTGGAAGAGCGAGGCCTCGATTTCGCGGATGCCGCCGAGGTTTTCGATGGAATCACGGCCGAAGCGGAGGACACGCGCAAAGACTACGGAGAGACGAGAATCATTTGTTTCGGCCTGCTGCGAGGCCGGCTTGTGCAGATCGTCTATACGCCGCGTGACGCTGGGCGTCACATCATCAGTATGAGGAAAGCCAATGGCCGCGAAAAAGCGCGTCTCGCGCCGCTCCTTGGGATCTGATCTCAAGCGCGTCGACGAACACCGGATCAAGCCGCACGAGTACGTGGATGGCCCACGCCTGACGCCTGAATTGCTTGGTCGCATGGTAGTGAAGAAGCGCGGGCGCCCAATTTCTGGCAATGCACGAAGGCTTCTGACATTGCGCCTTCCGGTCGAGGTCATCGAACGCTGGAAGGCCACTGGCCCTGGCTGGCAAACGCGCATGGCCGACCGTCTTACTAAGACGCGCTAGAGCAACCTAACAAATCGCTCGAGCGGACGCGTGAGGGATAAAGTGCAAAGCTCATACATCGGCGTGCGCGCCGCGCAGCTCAACCGTTAGGCGGTAACCTGTGGACCAGAACCACTACACAGCGACCACAGCACAGTTAAGTGAACAGAATGGACTTGATGTGCGATGGCGCAGTGCTCTCGCTGTATGGTGGAGTGCCGCTTGGCGAGGGTTCCTCTACTCGTTTCCCGCTGGACTGATGTTTGGAGCCGTAGCGGCAGCGATAGGTCGACGAATGGGCATGGCGGAGGCGGCGCAGATCTATGGAGTAGTGGGCACGTATGCCGTCTCGATCCCGCTTTCCATGCTTGCAATGAAGCAAGCGTTGTCGAGGCATGTCGCCTCGCTAGTCGCGGAGCAGGTGGCGTTGCCGCCTAATTCCTCGCTCGAGCGCACGCGTGAGAGATAAAGTGCCAAGCCTAAGCTCAAGCCCAAGCGTCTGCATACGCGGCGCTCAGCTCAACCGCTAGACGACATGAACGGCCGTCGCATCACTACCGATCCTGACGCTCCGTCGAGCGATCCAAGTCTTCCTGCGTTCCTCTCGTAAGCGTCCGGTCTGGGCGCATTGACACGCGATCAGGCGGCGAGCTTGAGCTCAGGTAGTTCGGCGGCGATGGCCCATGGCAGGAGTTCATCGACGTGGTTGATCGGATGCTCGGGCAGGCGTTCGAACAGGTAGCGCAGATACGCCTCGATGTTCAAGCTGTTGAGCTGCGCGGTCGCGATGAGCGAGTAGATCCCGGCAGCACGCTCGCCGCCATCATCGCAGCCGGCAAAGAGCCAGTTCTTGCGCCCGAGCGCGACCGTGCGCAAGGATCGCTCCGCCGCGTTGTTGTCGATCTCGATGCGCCCGTCGTCGCGATAACGCGTGAGCGCCGTCCAGCGCGAGAGCGTGTAACGGATCGCGAGCGCGAACTGGCTCTTCTGGGCGACCTTCGACAACTGCTCGTGCAGCCAGGCGTGCAAGGCGTGGAGTGCGGGACCGGCGCGGGCCTGGCGTACTTCTCGACGTTGATCGGGCGGCGAGCCTCGGATCTCATCCTCGATTGCGTAGAGTTCGCCGATGCGCGCGAGCGCTTCGGCGGCGACGGGAGAGCCGTTCGCGGCGTGCAAGTCGAAGAACTTGCGCCGCGCGTGCGCCCAGCAAGCCGCCTCGATCAGCGGATCTTTGGGTCGGTCGTACAGTCCCTTGAACCCGGCATATCCGTCGGCCTGCAGGACTCCGACGAACGTAGTTAGGTGAGCGTTGGGCCGCTCGGCTTTACGATCCGGCGAGTAGCGCATGAGCACCGCTGGCGGCTCTGTGGATCCGGCAGGCCGATCATCGCGCACGTAAGTCCACAGCCGTCCTTGCTTGGTCGTGCCACGACCAGGGGCCAGAACCGGCACCGGCGTGTCGTCGGCGTGCAGCTTCTCGGCCGACAACACGTAGCGGCCCAGTGCCTCGAGGAGCGGCGAGAGCAACTCGCTTGCGCCTCCGACCCAGTCGGCGAGCGTTGAACGGTCCAGATCGATCCCATCGCGGGCAAAGATCTGGCTCTGCCGATACAGCGGCAGATGATCGGCATACTTGGATACCAGGACGTGTGCGAGCATCCCGGGACCGGCAAGGCCTCGGGCAATCGGACGAGCAGGAGCCGGTGCCTGCACGAGCTTCTCGCACTTCACGCACGAGAACTTCGGCCGCACGTGACGGATGACTTTGTAGCGCTCCGAGATCCACTCGATCATCTCGGCGACGTCTTCGCCTGCGGGGCGCAGCGCGCCGCCGCACTCCGGGCAGGCGCAGGCGCTCTCGTGCACGATCGACTCGCGCGGCAGATGCTCGGGAAGCGGCCGGCGCACGGGCTTGACCGCCGGCTCCTTCGGGGGCGGTTGCGTGTGCGCGGGACGGGCGGCGAGCTGCGACTCCAGATCCTCGAGCCGAAGCTGCATCTGCAAGAGCTCCCGGTCGGCTTGTTCTGAGGATCGGCCGTACTTCTGGCGCTTGAGCACCGCGATCTCGAAGCGCAGCTTCTCGAGCTCGAGTGCCTGGGTGAGCGCGAAGGTCGTGAGAGTCTCGAGATCCTTCGGCAGTTGCTCGCGTGTGAGCGCCATGGGTGCGCATGATACCGCACCCGATCGACAGTGGCTAACTACTTATCACACCGCCAGCGTCGGCTCGTACGTGCGCTCGATACGCCGCCAGTCGATCCCTTCCAGCAGCATCGACAGCTGCGCGCCGGTCAAGTTGACCGAGCCATGGGTTGCCTGCGGCCATACGAACCGGCCGCGCTCAAGTCGTTTGGCAAAAAGACACATCCCATCACCGCTCCACCACAGGATCTTCACCCGATCGCCCGCTCGGCCACGAAACACAAACAGCTGTCCGGAGAACGGATCCTCGGCGAGTTGCTCCTGCACGCTTGCAGCAAGGCCGTCGAACCCTTTACGCATGTCAGTGGCGCCGGCGGCCAGCCACACCTTCACTCCCGCCGGCAGCGCGATCATCGACGAGAAGCCCACTCGAGGATGTGGGTGAGCGTCGCGGGCGGGATCTCGCCGTGTAATCGCACGCTCACGGCGCCCGCGAACGCGATCTCGACACAGATGGGAGTCTGCGCTGCGGGAACCTTGGCGCGCGTCGTCGCCGGTGCCGTTGCCCGCTCGCTCGGCGTCAGCGTCGGCATCGTCACCTTCACCGGCAGCAGCCGCGGCCCCATCTCGCGCTGGCGCTCGAGCAATCCGCGCCGGTGCAGTCGTCGCCATCCAAACACCAGGTTGGCGTTCACGCCGTTACGAAGCGCCACCGCCGCAACCGACGCACCAGGCCGGCTCGCTTCTTCGACAATCCGCAGCTTCTCTTGCACTGATCGAAACTGACGCTTGCCGCCTTGCTCACTCTTGCTCGAAGTGTCCATCTGGGCTCCAAGTGGACACGACCTCCGTGCCACTCATCGCCCCATCATGCGTCGACGCGATCGATCTCAAGAGTGTGCCCAGACCGGACGCTTACTTCCTCTCCAAGCCCACTGATAGTCCTGTGTACCACGGCTATGTAGTTATCCCTGAGACCTGCACAGAGGGCTGGTGCCTGGGATCGATCACTGAGTTCGAAGATCCAGCCGGATGCACGGGCGGTGACGCATTTGTGATTGCTCCTGATGGCAGTAGGGCCGGGTTGGTGTGGGAAGTAGGTGATGAGCCGCTCCAGGAGATCATGGCGCCTGATTCGGAGCGCTGGGGCGTATACGCAATCTGGTTCCCTAGTCCGACTCGGACTATCCAAGACCTGGTAAACAACTTTCGCTTCGTACTTCCGCAGATCAAAGAGGCGTACGCGCGTGCCCGAAAGTAGCTGTCGTCTAACAAATCGCGGGAGCCGACGCGTGCAAGATAAAGGGTCAAGCTCAAACGCCGACGCACGCGCCGCTTAGCTAAACAGTTAGGATTCATGAATATCACCGCCGCGTCCCTCTCCGAACTCGACGAATCCGTCGGCTGCTTGGTCGCGGCGTTCGCGCAGGATCCGATTACTGGATTTCTGTTGCAGCCCGGTCCGGGCTACCAAGAACGCTTGGCGCAATTCTTCTCGCTGCTTATGCGAGCACGCATCACTCTCGAGATGCCGGTCGTTGTGGCCCGAGGCACCTCTGGTATTCATGGAGCAGCAATGGGCTATGCGACTGCGCACCCCGCATGGCCAAAAGATTTGGCGGAAGAGTGGGATCGCTTCGAGAGCGCCATTCCCGAATTGACTGAACGCATGGCGATCTACGATGAGATCGCCGCCAAGGGCAAGCCGCCAGCTCCGCACTATTATCTTGGTGTGGTCGGAGTTCACCCCGACATGCATGGCCGCGGTGTCGGGACGCAACTGCTCAGGTCGTTTTGTGACTTTTCGAGGAGCGATCCGCTGTCCTGCGGCGTGTACCTGGAGACGGCGGAGGAGTCGAACCTCGAGTTCTATGAGCGCGCCGGATTTGCAGAGACCGGCCGCGGCAGACTCGGCAGCGCAACCCTTTGGTGTATGTTTCTGCCGCAGGGATCACGATGACGCCTAACAAATCGCTCGAGCGGGCGCGGGCAAGATAAAGTGCCAGGTTCATGCGACGACGGTCGCGCCGCTCGGCTCAATCGTTAGACCGCCAATGATGCCCCCGTCGACCAGATTCGCAGTTCATTTCGCTGTTGCCGCTTCAGCGGTGGTCGCCATTGGAACTCTGGTCTCGGAGCTCATCGAAGATTCGACTCACCAACAATTCGCGTTGCCGCCGTTTGGGATGACGGCAGCAATACTCTCCGCGGGAACGTTTATCTGGTCATACCTGGTTGCGGCTGGAAGCGCTTGGTCGTTTCGCGACATCGGTTCGGCCGCACCTGTGCTTGGATACGTGGGTGGGGCCGCCTTTGCTCTGCTAACACCAATGCTTGGGTACGTCCTCTGGAGCATGGAATTTCCGGTGTTTGCGGTCGCCATGTTTTGCTGGGTTGTGCTTTTCCCGGCGGCGTTCACATTTGGCGTCGGTCGGTGGGTGCGGTCCAGAGAATCGCTGGAGCCTTCGCCGGGGAGATAAAATGCCAATCCCAAGTCGCCACCCCAGCGGTGTTTTTCTCGTCTGTCAGACGGCATGATCCACGAGCGCCGAGCTACCGTTCCTTCGGCATTGCGGGTTATAAAGATCGCGCACACGCTGGCATGGTCGCTGATTGCGGGTTGTATCGTGGCGCTGCCAATTGCGGCATACCTCGAGCACTTCACGCTCGCAGCGACCCTGATCGCGGTCGTACTCGTTGAGGTGACAGTGCTCGTCTTCAACCGGTTTCGGTGCCCCTTGACCGCCATGGCAGCGCGTTACACAAGTGATCGTCGTCCAAACTTCGATATCTATCTACCCACATGGATCGCCCGCTACAACAAGGAAATCTTCGGAACTCTATTCGTGGCGGGAATGGTCTTCACATTCGTCCGCTGGAAATCCACATGAAACCCTTCCTGCTCTCTAACAAGCTGCTGGAACGCGCGCGTGAAGCGACGCATGAATGAGATCACCAAGTGCAGTGGGGCGCGTTTTCGAGCTCGCCTGCTTGGCGCCGTCCTGGGAATCGCGCTTTCCCTGGCGCAGGCGGCTCCGCCGGAAGATCCCGTCCTCGGGACCTGGATACTGAACGTCGAGAAATCCACTTTCATCCCCGGCCCGGGCTGGCAGAGCCAGGTTCGCGTGTATCGTGAAACCCCCGCCGGAGTTTCGGTCGTCTGGACTGGCGTTGGCGCCAAGGGCGAGGCGATGCGGGTCACTTACACATATAAGTACGACGGCAAGGACAAGCCGATGGATGGATCGGGAAATTACGATACATTGAACGCCGTGCGCATCGATGCGTGGACCGTGAGATCGGAAGAAAAACGCGCCGGCAAGACAGTCGGTATTGCCCTGCGCAAAGTTTCTGCAGATGGAAAGGTTCTGACGATCACCGACGAGGGCGTGAACAGAAAAGGCGCCAGGTTTTCGCAGGTTCTCGTTTTCGACAAGCAGTGACGCGGAATAGATAGATGTATTCGAAGACTCTGTACGCCGGCTGGAGCGACATGGATTTCAACTCCCACATGCGCAACACGGCCTATCTGGACAAGTCGGCCGACGTGCGCCAGATGTTCCTGATGGAACACGGTTTCCCGATGGAGGAATTCGTCCGCCTGAAGATAGGTCCGGTCGTCATGAAAGACGAGGTCGAGTACTTCAGGGAAGTGGGTCTGCAACAGCAGATCACCGTCACGTATGTGCTGGCGGGCCAGTCCGATGACGGCAGCCGCTTCCTCTTGCGCCACGAGATCTTTCGCTCCGACGGCAAACTCAGCGCACGCGTCACGAGCGCGGGCGGGTGGCTGGATCTCAACGAACGCAAACTCATCGCGCCGCCGCCGGCATTGCTGGCCGCGATGAATTCGCTCGAGCGAACGGGCGATTTCGTCGTCATGCCTTCGAGCGTGAAGTCGCGCGGTTGAACGTGCCGGCGCAGGCGCAAGCAGAGTCTTTTCGTCTCGCCATCGAGCGTGGCGATCCGCGCGCGGTGGAAGCGGCGCTGCAGTCCGACCCGGGACTCGCCAACCGCACCATCCGCTGGTATCTCAAACAGCAGAACGAATCCGCTCCGCTGCACTACGTTTCGGACTGCGTCGGCAACACGTGGCTGACCAACGGCACGGAGGGCGAGATCGCGCAACTGCTCGTCGAGCACGGCGCGCAGATCGATGGCACTCCCGGCCGGGAATCTCCGCTGATCGCGGCTGCATCGCTCGGCGCCAGCCGCGTGGCGAAGGTGCTCATCGATGCGGGCGCGAATCTCGAACTCACATCCATCTTCGGCGCGCGGGCGTTGCACTGGGCGGCCTGGACCGGCGCCGTGCCGACCGTCGAACTGCTGCTCGGGCGCGGCGCCGCGATGGAAGAACGGTGTTCCGAATTCGGGGCGACGCCCCTGTTCTGGGCCGTGCACGGATATGGCCCGCGAGGGACCCAGGACAAGGGCGGGCAGGTGGCCGCTGCGCGCGCGCTCATCGAAGCCGGCGCACGGGTTGCAACGGCCAACAAGTACGGCGAATCTGCGCTCGAGATGTCGAAGCGCTGTGCCAGGCAGGACATGTACGAGTTGCTCGTTCGGGCTGGGTAGTTTGAATGGTTGGCGATCCACACAATTTCGAGCTCCGCCAGGTCGAAGGTGCGCAACTGGTTGCGCGAGCGCGCGAACTGTTCCGCGAATATGCCGAGGCGATCGGCACCGACCTCGAGTACCAGGGGTTTTCAGCGGAGCTCGCCTCGTCGCCGGCGCCTTATGCGCCTCCGGCGGGCGCGTTGCTCATCGCGCAGGATGGCCCGGAGTTGGCAGGCTGCGTTGCCATGCGGCCGCTGGATGGCAGCACTGGCGAAATGAAGCGCTTGTACGTGCGCGCCGGGTACCGTGGTTCGGGGCTTGGCAGGATCCTGGTCGAGGCGGTCGTTGACGCGGCGCGCCGTGCGGACTATCGGGAGCTGCGGCTGGACACCTTGCCGGACATGGCGGCGGCGCAGGCGCTGTATCGGCGGCTCGGGTTCGTCGACATCCATCCGTACGGTGAAAAACATCTTCCTGGTACGAAGTTTTTTTCCTTGGCATTGTCCCGGTGAAAATCCTCTACGCAATCCTGGCGGTCGCGGGCGCGGTCATTCCCTACAGCCAATTCATCCCGTGGGCTGCCGATCACGGGCTGAACGTGAAAGAATTCGTGCTCGAGCTGTTCCGATGGACATAGAGAGGAAATGACATGCCAGGTACCGTTCGTTTACATCGCGTGCTTCGCACCAAGCCCGAGAAAGTATTCAAGGCATTCACTCATGCCGACGGTCTGGCCAAGTGGCTGCCGCCGTTCGGTTTCACCTGCAAGGTGCATCACCTCGATGCAAAGGTGGGCGGCACGTTCAAGATGTCGTTCCACAACTTCTCGACCGGAAACGGCCATTCCTTCGGTGGCGAATATCTCGAGCTCGTGCCGGGAGCGCTGATCCGTTACACGGACAAGTTCGACGATCCGAATCTGCCTGGCGCCATGCAGGTGACGGTGTCGCTGAAGGCGGTGTCGTGCGGCACGGATGTGTCGATCGTCCAGGAAGGCATTCCGGACGTCATTCCCACCGAGATGTGTTACCTCGGCTGGCAGGAATCGCTGGTGCAGCTCGCGCATCTGGTCGAGCCCGATATTCCGGATTGAGCATGCGCCTCGATTGTGGATCCTGCGTGGTCAGGGATTGGGATCTTGCCGACAAGCCGTCGCTGCTGCGCTTCGCGAATAACCGCAAGATCTGGCGCAATCTCACGCATCGGTTTCCGCATCCGTACACCGAGGCTGATGCGGACTCCTGGTTTTCCCGGCTCGCGGGGAGGGCGGGGCAGTTCAACTGGGCGATCGAAGTCGACCAGCTGGCTGTCGGTGGCATCGGCACGGACCGGGGCGAGGGTGTGTACGCGAAGGGCGCGCGGTTCGGCTACTGGTTATGCGAGCCGTACTGGGGCCGCGGCATCACGACGGCCGCGGTGCGCGCGGTCGTCGATCACGTCTTCAGCCGTTTCGACCTGGTGCGGCTCGAGGCACCGGTGTTCGAGTGGAACCCGGCGTCGATGCGGGTGCTCGAGAAATGCGGTTTCGTCCGGGAAGGTGTGCTGCGCAAGAGTATCGAGAAGGACGGGCAGATCATCGACGCGGTTCTGTACACACGTCTGCGTTGATCTCCACACCCGCCACGTCAATCGTGGCCGGCTTTACCCATCTAGTTCCCGCAAGTCCCACCTGGCACCAACTGGTGCGGCCGGCGGCACCCTCTGCACTGGACTGAAGCAGCGGCGGCGAGCCGGGTGCCCGGCTGCTCAAACTTCCCGATTTTGCGCGCTGGCACAGGGGTTGCTTATCCGGCTCATTCTGCAGTCGGACGAGGGCGAGAAGGCAATGACAAAACGTGTCGTCGTGGTGGGGCACGGTATGGTCGGCCAGCGATTTCTCGAATCGCTGACGCAGGATTCTCCTGCCGATCTTGCGATCACCATGCTCGCGGAAGAGCCGCGCCTGGCGTACGACCGCGTGAATCTCACGAAGTTTTTCGCTGGCTCGACCGCGGAAGACCTCACGCTCACCAGCCGCGAGTTTTTCGACAAGAACGGCATCGAACTATATTCAGGCGATCCGGTGGCGTCGATCGATCGCGCCGGCAAATGTGTCATCACGCGGAGCGGCGCGGAATACGAATACGACGTGCTCATTCTCGCGACCGGATCGAGCCCGTTCGTGCCGCCGATTCCGGGGCGCGATCGTCCCGGCGTGTTCGTCTATCGGACCATCGAAGACCTCGAAGCGATCAGTGAAGCCGGCAAGAATTCCACGCGCGGAGTCGTGATCGGCGGCGGTCTGCTCGGCCTCGAGGCGGCGAAGGCGCTGAAGGATCTGGGCCTCACTACCAACGTGGTCGAGTTCGCGCCGCGGCTCATGGCGGTGCAGGTGGACGAGGGCGGCGGCGGGCTGCTGCGTTCGCGAATCGAAGGCCTGGGTGTCGCGGTCCACACCGGCAAGAACACCATACGCATCGAAGACGGTGAAACCGCGCGGCATCGCATGTGTTTCGCGGACGGCGGCACGCTGGAAACCGACGTCGTGGTCATTTCCGCCGGCATCCGGCCGCGCGACGAACTGGCGCGCGCCTGCGGCATCGACGTGGCGCCACGCGGCGGTATCGCCATCGATGGCGACTGCCGCACATCGGACGATTCGATCTATGCCATCGGCGAATGCGCCGCGCACGAAGGCCGCGTGTTCGGCCTCGTGGCGCCCGGCTACCAGATGGCGCGCGTCGCCGCGTCGCGGGTGCTCGGAGTCGAAGGCGAGATCTTTACCGGCGCCGACATGAGCACCAAGCTCAAGCTGCTGGGTGTCGAGGTCGGCTCGATCGGCGATGCGCACGCGGCCACCGCCGGTGCGCGGGTGTATTCCTTCTTTGACCAGCGGCGCGAGGTCTACAAGAAACTCGTCGTGGACGCCGAGGGCAAGAAGCTCATCGGCGCGGTGCTGGTGGGTGACACGTCTGACTACTCGATGTGGCATCAGACGGTCAGCAATGCGCTGCCGCTTCCAGAAAATCCCGAAACCATGTTGTTTCCCGCGGCGGCGGCCGGCGCGGGTGCACCCCCGGCCAATGCGCTGGCCGCGCTGCCTTTGACCGCGCAAGTCTGCTCCTGCAACAACGTATCGAAGGGCGGGTTGTGTTCGGCGATCGAAGCCGGCTGCACCACGGTCGGCGCATTGAAGACGAAGACCAAGGCCGGCACGACGTGTGGCGGCTGCACTCCGCTGGTCACGCAGATCCTCAATGCGGAGCTGCGCAAGCGCGGCGTCAACGTCAACACGTCGATGTGCGAGCACTTCCCGTACACGCGCCAGCAATTGTTCCACCTGGTGCGCATCGGCGAGCTCAAGCAGTTCGAGGACGTGCTCACCAAACACGGCAAGGGCCTGGGCTGCGACATCTGCAAGCCTGCGCTCGCGTCGATACTGGCGTCCTGCTGGAACGAGTTCGTTCTCAAGAAACTTCACGCGCCGCTGCAGGACACCAACGACTACTTCCTCGCCAACATGCAGAAGGACGGCACGTATTCCGTCGTCCCCCGGGTGCCGGGTGGGGAAATCACGCCCGACAAGCTGATCGTCATCGGCGCGGTGGCGAAGAAGTACGGGCTGTACACCAAGATCACCGGCGGGCAGCGCATCGACATGTTCGGCGCGCAGGTGCACCAGCTGCCGCTGATCTGGCGCGAGTTGATAGATGCCGGCTTCGAATCCGGCCACGCCTATGGGAAGGCGCTGCGCACGGTCAAAAGCTGCGTGGGTTCGACCTGGTGCCGCTACGGCGTGCAGGACAGCGTCGGCCTCGCGATCGATCTCGAGAATCGTTACAAGGGGTTGCGCGCGCCTCACAAGATCAAGTTCGCGGTCTCCGGCTGCACGCGCGAATGCGCCGAGGCGCAGAGCAAGGACGTCGGCATCATCGCCACGGAAGGCGGCTGGAACCTGTACGTCTCCGGTAACGGCGGCATGAAGCCGCGCCACGCGGACCTGCTGGCGCGCGATCTCGATACCGCCACGCTCGTCAGGTACATCGATCGTTACCTGATGTTCTACATCCGCACCGGCGACCGGCTGCAGCGCACCTCGACCTGGCTGGAAAACCTCGAAGGTGGCATCGAATACGTGCGCAAGGTGGTTTGTGAGGACTCGCTCGGCATCGGTGCGGAGCTCGAAGCCGACATGGCGCGCGTCATCGCCAACTACGCCTGTGAATGGAAGGTGGCAATCGAAGATCCCCAGACGCTCAAGCGCTTCAGGCATTTCGTGAACGCGGACACCGGCGACAGGAATGTCTTGTTCGTCGAGGAGCGCGGGCAGATCCGCCCGGCAAACGAGGCCGAACGCGCGCGGGCCGCCGAGGTGGCGGCGTGAGCACGGCTCGAGGCGCAAACGAGACCGAACGATGGCAAAGCGTTTGTGCTGTCGATGACCTGGTCGAAGGCACGGGCGTCTGCGCGCTGTTGAACGGCCGCCAGATTGCCGTGTTCCAGGTCGAAGGGCGGGTGTACGCGCTCGACAACTTCGACCCGGGCAGCCGGGCCAATGTGTTGTCGCGAGGCCTGACCGGCGACCTGCAGAACGAACGCGTAGTCGCTTCGCCTATCTACAAGCATCACTTCGCGTTGTCGAGCGGCCGTTGTCTCGAAGATCCTACTTTCAGCGTCAGCACGTACGCCACACGTATCGCCGATGGCGTGGTGCAGGTGGAAACACCGCGTGCCGCGCGCCGCACGCGCCTGGTCGTGGCGGGCAATGGCATGGCGGGCATGCGCACGGTGGAGGAGCTGCTCAAGCTCGGCGTCGCGGACCGGTTTCAGATCACCGTGTTTGGCGCCGAACCGCGCGGCAACTACAACCGCATCCTGTTGTCGCCGGTGCTTTCCGGAGAGCGGCAGGCCGATGACATCATGCTGCACCGGCCGGGCTGGTACACCAAGCGCGGCATCACGCTGCGATCCGGCGACCCTGTTGTGGAGATCGATCGCAAGAGGCGCGTGGTGCGTTCGCGCAGCGGCGTCATCGCGTCCTATGACCGGCTGCTGATCGCCACGGGATCGGACCCGGTGGTGCTGCCGTTGCCGGGCAACGACCTGCCGGGAGTCGTGACGTTTCGCGATCTCGACGATGTAAACCAGATGCTCGAGCGCAGCGGCGCCGGGCGTCGTGCCGTGGTCATCGGCGGCGGGTTGTTAGGGCTGGAGGCGGCGCACGGTCTCGCCTTGCGCGGCATGCACGTCACGGTAGTGCACCTGATGGATACGTTGATGGAGCGCCAGCTCGACGCCCCCGCCAGCGCTTTGCTCAAGGCCGCGCTCGAAAAGCGCGGCATCGAATTCCGCATGCGCGCGAAGACGCGGGGTATCGTCGGCCCGGAACGTGTTACCGCCGTGGAGTTCGAGAGCGGCGAAGCCGTGCCCGCGGACCTGGTCGTCATGGCGGTCGGCGTGCGGCCCAACATGGACCTGGCCAAGTCCGCCTGCCTGGCCTGCGACCGCGGCATCCTGGTCGACGACACGCTGCAGACTTACGACCCGTCCATCTACGCGGTGGGAGAATGCGTGCAGCATCGCCGGCAGACGTTCGGACTGGTGGCGCCGCTGTGGGAGCAGGCGCGCATCTGCGCGCAGCACATCGCCGAGATCGGCGTGTCGCGGTTCTCGGGCGCCATCAATGCGACGCAGTTGAAAGTCTCCGGCATCGAAGTGTTTTCGGCCGGCGATTTTTCGGAAAACGCGAATCGCGAGTCGCTGGTGCATTCGGACCAGCGCCGCGGCGTGTACAAACGCATCGTGCTCGAGGGCAACAAGGTATGTGGAGCAGTGCTGTACGGTGACGTGCGCGATGCCGCACGCTTGCGCGATCTGATCGCCGACCAGATAGACGTCGGGCCGATCCGCGATCAGCTGCTGCTCGATTCGCCCGTGGCCGCTTGATTGGTACCGCTCCCGTCCGATCGCGCCACCTTCTGCTGATATTTTGGGTATTGTCCGGCGCTGCCAGATCGTCGCACGAGGGATTCATGAAATTCAGATGGTACCTGGCCGCGCTGTGCGCGTGCCCGATCGCGCCGGCGTACGCACAGTTGCCGGCGACAGTCCGCTCCCCCGACACGCGCATCTCGGTCACGATCGCGCAGAACGACGCAGGTCAACTCAGCTACAGCATCACACGCAACGGGGAGACGTTGTTTGCGCCCTCGGCTTTGCGCGTGCGACTGGTGGAGGGCGACGTCTCGGGCGTCGACGTGCGGACGGTGCACCCGCGCAGCGTCGACCAGGTGCAGAAATTGGTGGCGACGAAGGCTGCCGAGGCGCGCGACCGCTTCAATGAGTTGACCATCACGGCCGTGCCTCGCTCCCGTGCCATGCGCTCGCTGCAGTGGATCTTCCGCGCGTACGACGATGGCGTGGCGTTCCGGTTCCTGGTCCCCGCCGATGCGGGACTCGAGACACTCGGGGTGCTCGCGGAGGAAACCGAATTCACGTTCGGCGGCGACTACACGTGCCATGGATTCAACGTCGCACGGGTGGATTCGAGTCACGAGGGCGAGTTCGACGCGATCCAGGCGAGCCGCATCCGCGAGCACAATCTCTACGACTTGCCGCTGGTGTGCCGCGCGGCCGGTAGTGCATTCGCCATCGGCGAGGCAAACCTCATCGATTACGGCGGGCTGTATCTCGGCGGGCGCGGCGATGGCAAACCGGGCGTGCAGGCACGCGTCTCGCGCCGGCTCGACGACAAGACCCTGGTCGCGCGGGCGGAGGTCGGCGGACACGGCACGGGGTCGCCGTGGCGCGTCATCCTGCTGGGCGATCGGCTCGGGAACCTCATCGAGTCCAACCTCATCGGCAACCTGAATCCGCCGGCGGCATTCGATACCGCCTGGATCAAGCCGGGCAAGACAGCGTGGGACTGGTGGTCCGGACCCTATCTACCGCCGCCGGACAAGGGTGGCACCGACATGCCGACTATCCGGCGTTACATCGACTTCGCGGGCCGATCCGGCTTCGAATACATGATGATCGACGAGGGCTGGTGCCTGAATTCCGGGACCGGCGGCGGCGCGCGCGGGGATGCCGACGTCACGAAGACGAAGCCCGACCTCGACATGCCTGCGCTGGTGGCTTACGCGGCGAAGAAGAAAGTGAGGCTGTGGTTGTGGGTGCAGTGGTCGCTGCTCGACCGTCAGATGGATGCCGCGCTCGCTCAGTACGAGAAGTGGGGCATCGCGGGCATCAAGGTCGATTTCATGGACCGCAACGATCAGCAGATGGTCGATTATTACCACAAGCTGATGGGCAAGGCGGCGGAGCACAAGCTGCTGGTCGACATGCATGGCGCGTATCCGCCCACGGGTCTCAATAGAACATACCCAAACTACCTGACGCAGGAAGGGGTCATGGGTGCGGAGTACAACAAGTGGAGCCGGCGCGTCACCGCCACGCACAACGTGAGCCTCGCATTCACACGCATGTTGTTAGGGCCGCTCGACTACACGCCGGGTGGTTTCCGCAATGCAACGCCCGGCACGTTCCAGGCGATCAACAGCCCGCCGCAGGTGCAGACCACGCGCGGCCACGGACTCGGGATGTTCGTGGTGTATGAGAGCCCGTTCCAGATGGTGGCCGACAGTCCGGACGTGTATGAAAACGCGGCCGGCTTCGATTTCGTGAAGGCCGTGCCGACGGCGTGGGATGAAACGCGCTTTCTGCAGGGCGAGATCGACGACTACGTCGTCGTGGCTCGCCGCAAAGGGCAGCACTGGTACGTGGGCGCGATGGGCAATGAGAAGGCGCATTCGATTTCGCTGCCGCTGGATTTTCTCGGCGCGGGGAAATTCAAGGCGAAGATCTATGAGGACGGCGCGACACCGACGACGTTGAAAGAGATGACGCGCAACGTGACCGCGGCGGATTCGCTCCAGTTGACGCTGGCACCCTCTGGCGGCGCCGCGATTCAGATCAGAGGCCCCTGACCCAGATTAAAAGGTGACCTGCCGAAAAGGGGACAGATCTATTTATTGGTGCCGCGTCGCGCGGCACCAATAAATAGATCTGTCCCCTTTTCGGCTTACGCAGTGCCGGTCTGATCGCCGCCTTTCTTGGTCTGCAGCGCTTCGCCGAGCGCGACGACCAGCGGTTTCATGAACCAGGAATGCTCGGGGCTCGACGACACTTCGAATCCATACGAACGGATGGATTCGGCCACGATCGGCCCAACGGCCGCGATCATGGTGCGCGTCAACGCCTTGCGCACCAGCGCGGCGGGATGCTGCGTCATCAGGCGCTCGATCTGCAGTTTGCTGGTGAACGCGATCGCGTCCACCTGGCCCGCGGCCATCTTCTCGAGCAAAGCCTGCACGCTCGCATCGTCGGCAGCGTTTCCATAGACGTACGGCGCGACGGTGGTGACCGCGGCGTTCCTTTCGCGCAGGAAGCGCATCAGCGTGAGGTTGGGATCGTTGCCGTAGAGCTGTACGGCGACGCGACGCGCGGAGAGATCTTGCGCTGACAGCGAGCGGATTACGCCATCCGTCGTGGGCTCGGTCGCTTCGATGCCGGGCTTGAGACCGAGCGCGCGCAGCGCCCGCGCCGGCTTCGGGCCGCGCGTCACCGTGCGTAGTTTGCTCAACCCCTCCACGAAGCGTGTTCGCAGTGGCGGATCGTGTTTGTCGATGCAGCTCAGGATGCGCGTCAGGCCTTCACCCGTGATCAGGATGAAATCCTCGAAACCTCCGTCGGCGAGGCGCACGGCGAACGCCAGCACCTGTGCGCTATGCGGCGAATCGTAGATGTTGACCAGCGGACAACGCAGCACCTCGGCGCCACGGCGCTCCAGCAACGCGCTGAGCACTTCCAGCTCGCGCATTTCCGGCACGGCAATCCGCTTGCCCTTGAGATTCCACTCGATCATCGGGGTCGGACAATATCACCGGAGCGGCGTCCGGTGAGAGCGCGGAGGACGGCGTGATTTTCTGCACTGGTTTGCGCGAGCGCGTGCACCCCTCCGCCGTGTTTCGGTGCAGAGCACGCAAAACAGGCCGCCGCACGCCAGATATCCTCCAAAAAAAGCGCTGGCATGCGGATTGCTTCTGCTCGCGTGCGCGGCCTTTCGCGCATGCCGGGGAAGTTAGTTGCGCTCCAGTCGATCACCCAGCCCGCCGGTCGAGCGCCGGATTCGCCAGGCGCATAGAGAATCTCTATGGAGCTTTCTGGAACAGTGCGCCCAGGCGTGGATCGCCGCGTCGCCTAATAAAAATGTCTGGGGGGTCAATATGAAGAATTTGCTGGCCGTGATGGCCGTGGCATGTATTGCGCAGGGTGCAGCGTACGCGGATGGAGTGGATCCGCTACGCAGCGCATTGGCGGCGACGAAGCCGATCGTGGATGCGCGGCTACGCATGGAAAACGTCGACCAGGAGCCGCTGCCGGAGGATGCCGAGGCGCTCACGTTGCGCGCGCGGCTCGGATTTGAAACCGGCAAGGCCTGGAATACCGCACTGCTGATCGAAGGCGAGGGCGTGGTTCCGATCCGGAACGACTATCGCCCCGACCCGGCGATTCCGACCATGACGACGTATCCGGTGGTGGCGGACGCCGAGGCGTACGAGATCAACCGCTTCCAGTTCGTGAACACGAGCCTGCCAGGGACGACGATCACGCTCGGCCGCCAGCGCATCCTGCTCGACGACCAGCGTTTCGTCGGCAATTCCGGCTGGCGGCAGAACGAGCAGACATTCGACGCGTTACGCGTGGTGAACAAGTCGGTGGCCAATCTCACGCTCGACGTGACGTACCTCGACCGCGTGAATCGCGTCAACGGTCCGGATTCGCCGCAGGGCGCATACAAAGGCGACAGCGCGCTGCTCAATGCAGCGTACCAGACCAAGGCGGGCAAGATCACCGCCTTCGGCTATCTACTGGACTTCGAGAACATCGTGGGCGTGCCGGCGGCGGTGCGTGATTCGACCTCGACGTACGGCCTGCGATTCGCGGGCGAACGGCCGGCGGGCAAGGTCAAGATCGGATACCTCGGCTCGTATGCGCAGCAGACCGACTACGCGGACAACCCGCTCGACTTCGATCTCGCCTACTGGACGGTCGAAGGCAACGTCACGTTCCGGCAGTTCGGCGTGGGCGTGGGGCAGGAAACGCTCGAAGGCAATGGCGTGAAAGGATTCACCACACCGCTCGCGTCGCTGCACAAGTTCCAGGGCTGGGCGGACAAGTTCACCGGCACGCCGCCGAATGGCATCGAAGACAAGTACGTCAATCTCAGCGCCACCTTCAAGGGCGTGTCGAAGCTCGACACGCTCGGGTTCGTCGTGAGCTATCACGACTTCGCCGCCGAACACATCTCGGCCGACTACGGCCACGAATGGGACGCCTCGATCGCCGCGAAGTACAAGCGCGCGAACCTGCTGCTCAAGTACGCCGACTACGCACAAGGCGTGCCCGGCGTCGCGCGCACCACCGACAAACTATGGGCGCAAGTGGAATTCATCTTGTAGCCAATCAAGCGGTGCCGGGGTGCAATTGTCGTAATTAGAAAGCGGGCACCATCGTCTAATTACGACAATTGCACCCCGGCACCACTCAACCAAGGGAGAGAAGTTAGATGTCATACCTGGCCCCGGCCGAGTTCGTCGTCAAAATGGTGGATGCTGGCGAGTCGAAGATCTTCATGGCGACGCGCGACACGCTGATCCGCGCCTACATGGCGGGCGCCATCCTCTGTCTCGCGGCGGCGTTTGCGGTCATGGTGAGCCAGCAGACGGGTTATCCCATCATTGGGGCAATCCTTTTCCCGGTGGGGTTCTGCATCCTCTACCTGCTCGGCTTCGACCTGGTCACCGGCGTATTCGTGCTGGCGCCGCTGGCGCTGTTCGACAAACGCCCGGGCGTGACGCTCGGCGGCGTGCTGCGCAACTGGGGGCTGGTGTTCTGCGGCAACTTCGCCGGCGCGTTCACCGTCGCGGTGCTGATGTCCATCACCTACACCTTCGCTTTTACCGAAGAGCCGAATGCCGTCGGCAAGGCCATCGCGCACATCGGCGAGGCGCGAACCCTGGGCTACAAGGAACACGGCGCGGCCGGCATGCTCACGCTTTTCATCCGCGGCATGTTGTGCAACTGGATGGTATCGACCGGCGTGGTCGGCGCGATGATCTCCACCTCCGTGAGCGGCAAGGTGATCGCGATGTGGATGCCGATCATGGTGTTCTTCGCGATGACCTTCGAGCACTCGGTGGTCAACATGTTCCTGTTCCCCTCGGGCATCCTGATGGGCGCGAACTTCAACTGGGCCGATTACTTCATCTGGAACGAAATCCCCACGCTGGTCGGCAATATCGTCGGTGGACTGTCGTTCACCGGACTCACGCTTTATTCGACGCACATCAAGACGGCGCCCAAACGGGCGTTTAAACTCGCCGCCTGACATTCGATGATTCCCCGGCCGCAGGTGCGGCCGGGGCGTCTCAACGCGGGTCGGTGTGCCTCGACAACTCAAAATCTCGCTCGGGCAACACTCCGACAAGGGCCGTAAGGAATCCAACCAGGATTTTCACGGCGTCTGCATTCCGCAGGAGCCGCAACTCACGGCGAAGGGCATCGCGATCGCGCTTGCCGACGGTATCAGCACGAGCAGCGTGAGCCAGGCCGCGAGCCAGGCGACGGTCAAGAGCCTGCTCGAGGACTACTACTGCACGTCGCACGCCTGGTCGGTGCGCAGGTCCGTGCAGCAGGTGCTGACCGCCATCAACTCCTGGCTGTGGGCGCAGACACGCCAGAGCCAGTTCCGTTATGAGATCGAGCACGGCTACGTCTGCACACTGAGCGCGCTGGTGCTCAAGTCCAACACCGCCTATCTGTTTCATGTCGGCGATTCGCGGATCTGCCGCGTGCGCGGCGAGACGCTCGAGCAGCTCACGCAGGATCATCGTGTCTGGGTGTCGCAGGAGCAAAGCCATCTGAGCCGCGCGTTCGGCATGCAGGGCGAGATCGACATCGACTACCAGGCGCTGCAGCTGGTAGTTGGGGACGTATTCTTCTGCGCCACCGATGGCGTCCATGAGTTCGTCGACGCGAGGTTCATCGCGCAGGCAATCACGGCGAATGCGCAGGACCTCGATGCGGCGGCGCGCGCCATCGTCGCGGAAGCGCTCGAACGCGGCAGCATCGACAACCTGACCGCGCAGATCGTGCGGATCGAGGAATTGCCCGACCAGAATGCCGACGAGATTCTGCGCAATCTGAGCCAGCTGCCTTTCCCGCCGCTGCTGGTACCGCGGGAGTTGTTCGACGGTTATCGCATCGTGCGCGAGATCCACGCCAGTGCGCGCAGTCATGTCTATCTTGCGTCGGATGACGACGCGCATCCGCCGGTGGTGATCAAGACGCTTTCCACGGAGCTGCAGCAGGATCCGGCGCAGGTCGACCGGTTTCTCATGGAGGACTGGATCGCGCGGCGTATCAACAACGCGCACGTGATGCGGCCGATCGAGGCCACGCGTCCGCGCAGCTTCATCTACACGGTGAGCGAGTACATCGACGGGCAGACCCTGTCGCAGTGGATGATCGACAACCCGAAGCCAGACCTCGAAACGGTGCGCGGCATCGTCGAGCAGATCGCAAAGGGCGTCACTGCATTTCACCGGCTCGAAATGCTGCACCAGGATCTGCGGCCCGCGAATGTCATGATCGACCGCAGCGGCACGGTGAAGATCGTGGATTTTGGTTCCACGCGGGTCGCCGGCATCGTGGAATCATCACGTGCCGCGGCGAACGCCCACTTGTTAGGCACCGCCCAGTACACCGCGCCGGAGTACTTCCTGGGCGAGCCGGGCACACCGGCTTCGGATCAGTTCTCGCTCGGCGTCATCGCGTACCAGATGTTGTCGGGTCGATTGCCGTACGGCGCGGAGGTGTCCCGTTCACGCACGCGGGCCGCCCAGCGGCGTCTCACGTACCGCTCGGTGCTCCATGACGAACGCGAGATCCCTGCGTGGATCGATGACGTGCTCAGGAAGGCCACACATCCGGATCCGCTCAAGCGCTACCAGGAGCTGTCGGAGTTCGTGCACGATCTGCGGCACCCGAGCGCGGCATATCTCACGCGTACGCGCCCGCCGCTGCTCGAACGCAATCCCGCAGCGTTCTGGAAGGGCGTGTCGCTGATCCTGGCGATCGTGATCGTGGTGCTGCTGGCGGGTGCCGGGTGAGGAAAGTGGGGAAAGCCGCTTTCCCCACTTTCCTCACCCGGCACCCGCGGGGCATATATATAGAGTGCGGTTTCACATAACTCATTGATCGGAAAGGCATTCGATTGGGACGGTGAATGGCCGGCCGGCTCCGATCCATCCAGCCGGAACTCGGGCTTGCGATGCAAAACGCCCCTGCCTATACTGCGCGCCCTTTCGCGGGGTCCCCAAGCGTCTGCTTTGTGGCCAAGCGATTGAATATCAGCGAAATCGGGCGAGGTTGGGCGGGCCTTCGGGCTCAAATCCAAGACCACTCGAGCTTCGCGGCCCTGTTCTGCGGCCGCGTCTCTCCAGTGTTCCCTCGTTCGACCTAGCTACACCGCGAGTGCCAATCGAAGCACTGGCAGGAACGAGAGGATAGTCATGAGCGTTGCTCTTATTGGCCGCAAGGCCGGCATGACCCGCATCTTCACCGATGCAGGCGAGACGGTTCCCGTAACCGTCATCGAAGTGCTGCCGAACCGCATCACTCAGGTGAAGTCCGTCGACAAGGACGGCTACCGCTCCATTCAGGTCAGCTACGGCAAGAAGCGCCCGCAGCTGCTGTCGAAGGCCGCCGCCGGTCATTACGCGAAAGCGAATGTCGAGCCGGGCCGCTCGCTGGTGGAATTCCGCCTGACGGACAAAGAGGGCACGGACCTCGCCGTCGGCAGTGAGCTCAAGGCCGGCATCTTCGAAGTCGGTGCTATTGTCGATGTCACCGGCACCACGATCGGCAAGGGCTTCGCGGGCACGATGAAGCGTCACAACTTCGCGGGCCACCATGCGTCACACGGTGTCTCCGTGTCGCACAGAACCCCGGGCTCGATCGGCCAGCGCCAGACGCCAGGCCGCGTGTTCCAGGGCAAGCGCATGTCGGGCCACATGGGTGTCATGCGCCGCACGATCGAGAATCTGAAAGTCGTCGAGATCGATGCCGAACGCAATCTGCTGCTGATCCGCGGCGCGGTCCCGGGCGCTGAAGGCGGCCAGGTCATCGTGCGTCCGTCGACCAAGGCTGCGCGCCAGAAGCTGCGCAAGAAGATCGCGCCGGCCAAGATCAACGCCGGCACGTCCAACAAGAAGTAATTGGCGGCACACATGGAACTCAAAGTCATCAATGGTGGCGCCGCGTTGAAGGTTTCCGAGGAGACCTTCGGCAAGGAATTCAACCAGGCGCTGGTGCACCAGGTAGTCACGGCCTATCGCAACGGCGGTCGCGCGGGCACGAAGGCCCAGCTGACCAAGGCCGAAGTGCGTGGCGGTGGTCGCAAGCCGCGTCCGCAGAAGGGTGGCGGCACGTCGCGCGCCGGCTCGATCCGCTCGCCCATCTGGGTCGGCGGTGGCCGTGCATTCGCCGCGAAGCCGCGCGATTTCGCGCAGAAAGTGAACAAGAAGATGTATCGCGGCGCGATCCAGTCGATGCTGTCGGAGCTCGTCCGCCAGGATCGTCTGATCGTCACGCAGGCGTTCACGGTCAATGAGCCGAAGACGAAGCTGGTCGCCGCGGAGCTCAAGAAGCTCGGCCTCGCGAAAGTGCTGATCATCGTCGAAGGCATCGACGAGAAGCTGTTCATGGCCGCGCGCAACCTCATGCACGTGCAGGTGCTGCCGGTGTCGCTGCTCAATCCGTTGTCGCTGGTGAGCTACGACAAGGTGTTGATCACCGTTCCTGCCGTGAAGCTCATCGAGGAGAAACTGCAGTGAGCCCCGCCAAGAAAGCCGCCCCGAAGGCGGAAGCCAAGACCGACGCCAGGACAGAAATCAAAGCCGTCGACGAAGTGAAGGTCGCCGGCGAGAAGAAAGCCGCCAAGAAGGCGAAAGTGAAGGCGGTGGTCGCCGAGCGCAAGACGAGCCAGGAAAAGCTCATCAACGTGCTGCTCGCCCCGCACATCACCGAGAAGACCTCGCTCGCGATGCAGAACAACAATTCCTACGCGTTCCGCGTGCGCCGCGATTCGACCAAGCCGGACATCAAGGCCGCGGTCGAGCTCATGTTCGGCGTGAAGGTCGCGAAAGTGAATCTGGTCAACGAGATTGGCAAGACGCGTCGGTTCGGCAAGACCCTGGGCCGCACGCAGGACCTCAAGAAGGCCTATGTTCGCCTGGCCCCGGGCCAGACGATCGACTACGAAGCCAAGCTCAAAGCCTGACGGAAGGTAGATAGACATGCCAGTCATCAAGATGAAACCGACGTCGCCGGGCACGCGCTTCGTCGTCAAGCTCGACAAGTCGCACCTGCACAAGGGCGGCCCGTACGAGCCGCTGACGAAACCGAAGCAGAGCCACTCGGGCCGCAACAACGTCGGCCGGATCACCACGCGCCACCAGGGCAGCGGGCATTCGCACAAATACCGTGTCATCGATTTCCGTCGCGACAAGGACGGCATCAAGGGCGTGGTCGAGCGCATCGAGCACGATCCGAACCGCACCAGCCACATCGCGCTGATCAAGTACTCCGATGGCGAGCGCCGTTACATCCTCGCCACCAAGGGCATGGCCCCCGGCGACGAAATCCGCTCGGGTGCCGATTCGCCGATCAAGGCCGGCAACGCCATGCAGCTGCGCCACATCCCGGTCGGCTCGATCGTGCACAACATCGAACTCAAGCCCGGCAAGGGCGGCCAGATGGCGCGCAGCGCCGGCAACTCGGCCAGCTTCACCGCGCGCGAAGGCATCTACGCCACGCTGCGCCTGAAGTCGGGCGAGAGCCGCAAGGTGCACGTCGACTGCCGCGCCACGATCGGCGAAGTGTCGAACGACGAACACAACCTCAAGGTGTACGGCAAGGCCGGCGCGAAGCGCTGGCTCGGCATCCGCCCGACCGTTCGCGGCCAGGCGATGAACCCGGTCGATCACCCGCACGGTGGTGGTGAAGGTAAATCCGGACAGGGCAACCCGCACCCGGTCAGCCCGTGGGGCCAGAACGCCAAGGGTCTCAAGACGCGCCGCAATAAACGCACGACCAACATGATCGTGCAGCGTCGCCAGAATCGAATTCGTTAAGAGGATCTGACATGCCTCGTTCACTGAAAAAAGGTCCGTTCGTCGATCTGCACCTTCTGAAGAAGGTGGAGACCGCCGCTGCCAAGAGCGACCGCAAACCGATCAAGACCTGGTCGCGCCGCTCGATGGTCATTCCCGACATGGTGGGTCTCACGATCGCCGTGCATAACGGCCGCCAGCACATTCCGGTGCTGATCACCGAGAACATGGTCGGTCACAAGCTGGGTGAGTTCTCGCCGACGCGCACCTTCAAGGCGCACTCGGGCGACAAGAAAGTCGAGGCCTCCGCTTAGTCGCGGTAGATAGATCATGCAAGCAACCGCAAAGCTCAAGTACGCGCGCATCTCGCCGCAGAAGGTCCGGCTCGTGGCCGACACCGTGCGCGGGTCGGACGTGTCCAAGGCGCTCAACATCCTGAAGTTCATGCCGAAGAAAGGCGCGGACCTCGTCTACAAGGTGTTGTGGTCGGCCGTGGAAAACGCGCAGAACAACCAGGGCGCCGACGTCGATGACCTCAAGGTCACGCTGATCCACGTCGACGCCGCCCCGGTGCTCAAGCGCTTCGGCGCGCGCGCCAAGGGCCGCGGCACGCGCATCGTCAAACGCAACAGTCACATCACCGTCGCCGTCGGCGATGGCAAGAAGGACGAGTAAGTCATGGGTCAAAAGGTAAATCCGGTTGCCATTCGCTTAGGCATCACCCGTGACTGGGTGTCCAAGTGGTACGCCAACAAGAAGCAGTTCCCGATCCAAGTGCACACGGATTTCCGCGTGCGCCAGTTCCTCAAGACCAAGCTCGCCGACGCCTCCGTCAGCCGCATCCTCATCGATCGCGCGGCCAAGCGCGTCAACATCACGATCCAGACCGCGCGTCCGGGCATCGTGATCGGCAAGAAGGGTGAGGACATCGAGAAGCTGCGCGCCGAGACGGCCAAGATGCTCAAGCTGCCGCCGACCGACGTGCGCCTGAACATCGCCGAGATCAGAAAGCCCGAGCTCGATGCGCAGCTGGTCGCCGACGGCATCGCGCAGCAGATCGAGAAGCGCGTGATGTTCCGCCGCGCCATGAAGCGCGCCGTGATGAGCACGATGCGTTCCGGTGCCCTGGGCGTCAAAGTGCGCCTCTCGGGCCGCCTCAACGGTTCGGAAATCGCGCGTACGGAATGGGCCCGTGAAGGCCGCGTGCCGCTGCATACCTTCCGTGCCGACATCGACTACGGCCTGGGCGAAGCCCGCACTACCTACGGCGTCATCGGCGTCAAGGTGTGGATCTTCAAGGGCGAAGTGTTCGACAAGGCCGAGCTCGCGCAACAGGCGGAGAACGTCGAAGCCGCGCAGGCTGCGCAGGGCGCCGCCGCGAATGCGGCAGCTGCTGCTGCCGCCGCGCCGACGACGCCGGCTGCCTAACTAAGGTCCCATATTTATGTCCATGCTCCAGCCCAAGCGCACCAAGTACCGCAAGCAGTTCAAGGGAAAGAACACCGGCTTCGCCCAGCGCGGCAGCAAGGTGTCCTTCGGTGAATTCGGCTTGAAGGCGACCAGCCGCGCCCGCATGACGGCGCGCGAGATCGAAGCCGCGCGCCGCGCCATGACCCGCTACGTCAAACGCGGCGGCCAGGTGTGGAACCGCGTGTTCCCCGACGTGCCGGTCAGCAAGAAGCCCCTCGAAGTCCGCATGGGCTCGGGCAAGGGCAACGTCGAGTACTGGGTGGCCAAGGTGCTGCCCGGCAAGGTTCTGTTCGAGATCGAAGGTGTCGATGAAGCCACGGCGCGCGAAGCGTTCCGCCTGGCCGGCGCCAAGCTCTCGGTGTCCACCATGTTCGTGAAACGGCAGGTGCGTTGATGAGCGCCAAAGATTTACGCGGCAAGGCCGCGGGCGAATTGCAGTCGGAACTGATCAAGCTGCGCCGCGAGCAGTTCAGCCTGCGCATGCAGTCGGCGAGCGGTCAGACCGTGAAGTCCTCGGACTTCAGCAAGGTCAAGAAGAACATCGCGCGCGTGAAGACGGTGATGAACGAGAAGCCGAAGGCTGCGGCCGGAGCGAAGAAATGAGCGCCACTGAAACAAGCAACGTCGAAGACAAGAAGCCGAGCCGCGCGCTCGTGGGCATCGTCGTCAGCAGCAAGATGGATAAGACCATCGCTGTCGAGATCGAGCGCCTGATCAAGCACCCGCGTTACGGCAAGTTCATCCGCCGCACCACGAAGCTGCTGGCGCACGACGAGAACAGCGAAGCCTCCGAAGGCGACACCGTCTCGATCGTTCCGTGCCGTCCGCTGTCGCGCCGCAAGTCGTACAAGCTGGTCTCGGTCGTCGAGAAAGCGAGCGCCTAATGATCCAGTTACAAACCATGCTCAATGCCGCCGACAACAGCGGCGCCCGCACACTGATGTGCATCAAGGTGCTCGGCGGCACGCGCCGTCGTTATGCGCAGGTCGGCGACGTCATCAAGGTTTCCATCAAGGACGCGATCCCGCGCGGCAAGGTCAAGAAGGGCGAGGTGTACGACGCCGTCGTCGTGCGCACCAAGCGTGGCGTGCGCCGCGCCGATGGCTCGCTGCTCAAGTTCGACACCAACGCGGCGGTGCTCCTGACCAACAAGCTCGAGCCGGTCGGCACGCGCATCTTCGGACCCGTCACGCGCGAGCTGCGCACCGAGCGGTTCATGAAGATCGTGTCGCTCGCTCCCGAGGTGCTGTGACATGAACAAGATTCGCAAGGGTGACACCGTCGTCGTGTTGTCGGGCAAGGACAAGGGCCGTCAGGGCACCGTGCTGGACGTCGACGGCGAGAAGGTCACGGTCGAGAACATCAACAAGGCGAAGAAACACCAGAAGCCGAACCCGCAGCGCAATGTCGCGGCCGCCATCGTCGACAAGGCGATGCCGCTGCACATTTCGAAGGTGGCGATCTGGAACGTCGGCGCCAAGAAGGCCGATCGCGTCGGTATCAAGCAGCTGAACGACGGCAAACGCGTGCGTTTCTTCAAGTCCAACGGCGAAGTGATCGACGCCTGAGCGTCGATATCATCGTAAGGAATAGTTAGTAATGGCCAGGTTGAAAGATTTCTACAAAGAGACGGTGGTGCCCAAGCTCACCAAGGAACTCGGCGTGAAGAACGCCATGCAGGTTCCGAAGCTCACCAAGATCACGGTGAACATGGGCGTGGGCGAGGCAGTGGCCGACCGCAAGGTCATGGACGCCGCGGTCGCCGACCTCACCAAGATCACGGGCCAGAAGCCCAAGCTGTGCATGTCGAAGAAGTCGATCGCGTCCTTCAAGGTGCGCGAGAACCTCGCGATCGGCACCATGGTGACGCTGCGCGGCGAGCGCATGTGGGAGTTCTTCGATCGTCTCGTGACGATCGCGATTCCCCGCATCCGTGACTTCCGCGGCATCAACCCGCGCTCGTTCGACGGCCGCGGCAACTTCAGCCTCGGCATCAAGGAACAGATCATTTTCCCGGAAATCCAGTACGACCAGATCGATCAGCTCCGGGGAATGGACATCACGATTACCACGACGGCGAAGGACAACAAGCAGGGCAAAGCCCTGCTCGACGCCTTCAATTTCCCGTTCCGCAAGTAAGGAACCACAGGGTATGGCCAAGACAAACATGGTCGAGCGCGAGAAGCGTCGCGCCAAGATCGTGAAGAAATACGCGGCGAAGCGCGCTCAGTTGAAAGAGCTCATTCGCAGCCCCCGTTCTTCCCCCGAGGTGCGTGCCGACGCGCAGGCGAAGCTGCAGAAGCTGCCGCGCGACGCGAGCCCGAGCCGCGGCCGCAACCGTTGCGCGATTACCGGCCGCTCCCGCGGCGTGTATCGCCGCTTCGGCCTTGCGCGAGTGAAGGTCCGTGAAGCGGTTTCGCGCGGCGAGTTGCCGGGCGTTTCCAAGGCGAGCTGGTAGGAGCGAATGGCATGAGCATGACTGATCCCATTGCCGACCTCCTGACCCGCATCCGCAACGCGCAGCTGGCGCGCAAGCCGGACGTGTCGGTGTCGTCGTCGAAACTGAAGACGGCCCTGGTCAAGGTGTTGAAGGACGAAGGCTATGTCGGCGACTTCCACACCGCGAGCGAAGGCGTCAAACAGACCCTGACGATCGAGCTGAAGTACTACGAAGGCCGCCCCGTGATCGACCGCCTCGAGCGTGTCTCGCGTCCCGGCCTGCGCATTTACCGCAGCAAGAGCGAACTGCCGAAGATCCAGGGTGGTCTCGGAACCGCCATCGTCAGCACGCCGAAGGGCGTGATGACGGACAAACAGGCGCGGGCCATCGGTCAGGGCGGCGAAGTGCTCTGCATCGTCGCCTAACTAGAGAAGAAGCATATGAGTCGAGTTGCAAAACGACCCGTCGATCTGCCCCAGGGCGTCACCGCCACCGTGGCGGCGAACCTGGTCAAGGTGAAGGGCGCCAAGGGCGAGCTGTCGCTGACCGTCGCCGACGGCGTGACCGTCGAGACCCAGGACAAGAAGCTGCAGATCGGCTTCGCGTCGCCCGACAGCCGCGTTACCGCGGGTGCCACGCGCGCGCTCATCGCCAACATGGTGACGGGTGTGTCGAAGGGCTACGAGCGCAAGCTCGAGCTGGTCGGCGTCGGTTATCGCGCCGCCGTGCAGGGCAAGGTGCTGGGCCTCACGCTCGGCTTCTCGCACGCCGTCAATTTCCCGATTCCGGATGGCATCTCGATGGAGACGCCGACGCAGACCGAAATCATCATCAAGGGCATCGACCGCCAGAAGATCGGTCAGGTGTGCGCGAAGATCCGCGCCATTCGCCCGCCGGAGCCTTACAAGGGCAAGGGCGTGCGTTATGCCGGCGAGCAGATCACCCTGAAGGAGGGCAAGAAGAAGTAATTCTTCGGCACTCATATGCAGATCACCAAGAAAGAACGGCGTCAGCGCCGAGCCATCAAGACCCGCATGAAGATCCGCGAGCTGGGCGTTGCCCGTCTCACGATTCATCGGACCCCGCAGCACATCTACGCGCAGGTGTTCGACTCCTCGGGCGCCAAGGTGCTGGCCACAGCGTCCACGCTGCAGGAAAAAGTCGCCAAGGGCCTCAAGGGCACCGGCAACGTCGATGCCGCCAAGGCCGTGGGCACCGCGATCGCGGAGGCCGCGAAGGCCGCCGGCGTCACCAAGGTCGCCTTCGATCGCGCGGGCTTCATGTATCACGGCCGCGTCAAAGCGCTGGCCGATGCCGCGCGTGAAGCCGGCTTAGAGTTTTAACAGGACCTAACAACATGGCACGACCGGATAACAAGAACCAGGCGCAGGACGAGTTCCTCGAGAAGCTGGTTGCAGTCAATCGCACGGCCAAGGTGGTCAAGGGCGGACGTCAGTTCGGCTTTACCGCATTGACCGTGGTCGGTGACGGCGCAGGCCGCGTGGGCTTCGGGTTCGGCAAGGCGCGCGAAGTGCCGGTCGCGATCTCGAAGGCCATGGCGCAGGCGCGCAAGAACATGGTCAACGTGGCGCTCAAGAACGACACGCTGCACTTTGCGATTAAGGGCAGCCACGGCGCGACGCACGTGTACATGCAGCCCGCATCCGACGGTACCGGCGTCATCGCCGGCGGCGGCATGCGCGCGGTGCTGGAATGCGCCGGCGTGCGCAACGTGCTCGCCAAGAGTTACGGCTCGCGCAACCCGATCAACGTCGTGCGCGCCACCGTCATGGCGCTGGCGAACGTGAATTCGCCCGAGCAGATCGCCGCCAAGCGTGGCAAGTCGCTCGACGAAATCCTGGCCTGAGCGCGGTAGAGAGGCACCATGGCTACTAAACAGATCAACGTCACGCTCAAGAAAAGCCTGGCCGGTCAGCTGAAGAACATCCAGGCGTCGGTACGTGGCCTGGGTCTTCGCCGTCCGCACCAGACGGTGCAGGTCACGGACACGCCGCAGAACCGCGGCATGATCTACGTGGCTTCGCACCTTTTGAAGGTATCGGAGTAATTCCATGACGATGCGACTCAACGACATGAAACCCGCCCACGGCGCCCGCAAGACGCGCCTGCGGGTTGGACGCGGCGCTTCCGCCGGCCAGGGCAAGACCTGCGGCCGTGGCGTGAAGGGCCAGCGCGCCCGCAAGGGCGGCTACCACAAGGTCGGCTTCGAAGGCGGCCAGATGCCCATTCAGCGCCGGATGCCGAAAGTCGGGTTCCGCTCGAAGATGGAAATGGCTGAAGTGCGGCTCGACGAGTTGGCCAAGCTCGACGGCACCGTCGTCGATATCGAAGCCTTGAAGAAGGCCAACATCATCCCGACATTCGCCGATCGCGCGAAGGTCGTGCTGTCGGGCGAGATCACGAAGGCGTACTCGCTCAAGGGCATCGGCGCCACCAAGGGCGCCAAGGAAGCCATCGAGAAGGCTGGCGGTTCGGTCGAGGCTCTGCCGGAGCCGCCGAAGCCCAGCAAGCTCAAGGCCAAGAAGCAGGCCTAAGGAAACAAGGCAAAGCATCCAGTGGCAGACAACTCAGTCTCAAATCCGGGATCGATCATCGGCGACGCGGCGCGTTTCGGCGACGTACGCACGCGGCTGCTGTTCCTGATCGGCGGACTGATCGTCTATCGCATCGGCACGTACATTCCCGTGCCCGGCATCGACCCCGAACGTGTGGCCGGATTCTTCCGCGACAACGCCGAGACCATTTTCGGCATCGTCAACATGTTCTCGGGCGGTGCGCTCGAGCGCCTGTCCATCTTCACCATGGGCGTGATGCCCTACATCTCCGCCTCGATCATCGTGCAGATGATGGCCATGGTGGTGCCGCAGTGGATGGAGTACCGCAAGGAAGGCGAGTCCGGCCGGCGCAAGCTGACCGAGATCACCCGTTACGGCACGCTGGGCCTGGCGCTGTTCCAGTCGTTCGTCACCGCGAGCGGCCTGCAGCAGCAGGGCATGGTGATCGCGCCGGGGCCGCAGTTCCTGTTCACCGCGGTCATCACGATGACCACGGGCGCGATGTTCCTCATGTGGCTCGGCGAGCAGATCACCGAGCGCGGCGTCGGCAACGGCATTTCGATGATCATCCTGGGCGGCATCGTGGCCGGCTTTCCGGGCGCCATCGGCCGCACCGTCGAACAGATCAACGACGGCACGATGTCGGGCCTGCTGGCGATCGTGTTGATCATCGTGGTGCTCGGAGTCACGGCCTTCTGCGTGTTCGTCGAACGCGCGCAGCGCCGCATCCCGGTGGATTACGCCAAGCGCCAGGTCGGCCGCCGCATGTACGCGGGTCAGACCACGCATTTGCCGTTCAAGCTCAACATGTCGGGCGTGATCCCGCCGATCTTTGCCTCGTCGCTGCTGCTGTTTCCGGCCACGATTGCCGGCTTTGCGGGCCAGAACACCAACACCTGGTGGGGCAATGCGCTCGCCACGTTCTCCGCCACGCTCGGCTACGGCCAGCCGGCGCACATCGCGGCCTATGCCGTGCTGATCATCTTCTTCTGCTTCTTCTATACGGCGCTGGTGTTCAACGCGCGCGAGACGGCCGACAACCTCAAGAAGTCGGGCGCCTTCATTCGCGGCATCCGCCCCGGTCAGCAGACCGGCGACTACATCGACAAGGTGCTGACGCGGCTCACCCTCTGGGGCGCCGTCTACATCACCGCGGTGTGTCTGTTGCCCGAGCTGCTGGTGGTCAAGGGTGGTGTGCCCTTCGTGTTCGGCGGCACTTCGCTGCTGATCGTCGTCGTGGTCGCCATGGATTTCTTCTCGCAGCTTCAGGCGCACCTGATGTCGCATCACTACCCGCAGCTGTTGAAGAAAGCGAATCTCATGGGTTACGGCCGCTCGGGCGCGCCTCAGTAAGTAAGGAAAGAGATCATGAAAGTACGTCCCTCGGTCAAAAAGATCTGCAAGAACTGCAAGGTCGTGCGCCGTCGTGGCGTTGTGTACGTCATCTGTGCCGACCCGCGCCATAAACAGCGCCAGGGTTGAGAGCAGAGAACTCCGGATTTAGCAGGAAAAGCACATGGCACGTATTGCTGGCGTAAACATCCCGATGAACAAACACGTGGTGATCGGGCTCACCCACATCTTCGGTGTGGGCCGCTCACGCGCGAAGGACATCTGCGCATCGACCGGAATCGCTCCGACGACCAAGGTGAAAGATCTCACCGAAGTCGAAGTGAACGCGATCCGTTCGGCGCTCGCGAAGACCGCGGTCGAAGGCGACCTGCGCCGCGAGAATTCCATGAACATCAAGCGGCTGATGGATCTCGGCGCGTATCGCGGCATCCGTCATCGCAAGGGCCTTCCGGTCCGTGGACAGCGCACGCGCACCAATGCGCGCACGCGCAAGGGCCCGCGCAAGCAGGCAGTGAAGTTGAACGCTCCTCCGGGCAAGGTTTAAGAGGTTAGTTAGATGGCTGACGATAAAAAAGCTGACGCAGGCGTTGCCAACAACGCCCAGACCGGTGGCCCGAAAAAGCCGAAGAAGGCACGCAAGAACGTGCTCGACGGCATTGCGCACGTGCACGCGTCGTTCAACAACACGATCATCACGATCACCGATCGCCAGGGAAACACGCTTTCCTGGGCGACCTCGGGCGGTTGTGGCTTCCGCGGTTCGCGCAAGTCCACGCCGTTCGCAGCCCAGGTGGCCGCTGAAAAGGCCGGCAACGCAGCGCAGGAACACGGCGTGAAGAACGTCGAAGTCCGCGTCGGCGGCCCCGGCCCCGGTCGTGAATCCGCGGTGCGTGCCCTGAACGCCTGCGGCTTGAAGATCACCAGCATTTCCGACATCACGCCGATTCCGCATAACGGCTGCCGCCCGCCCAAAAAGCGTCGCGTTTAAGCAGGACAACTACAGATGGCAAAGTACACCGGTCCCAAGTGCAAACTCTCGCGTCGCGAGGGCACGGATCTCTTCCTGAAGAGCGGCGTGAAGCCCCTCGAGAGCAAGTGCAAGTTCCAGGTGCCGCCGGGCGGCATCAAGGGCGAGCGCAAGCAGCGTCTGTCCGATTACGGCCTGCAGCTGCGTGAAAAACAGAAATTGCGCCGCATGTACGGGGTCCTGGAACGCCAGTTCTCCAATTACTACGTCGAAGCGGCCCGCCGCACCGGCTCCTCGGGTGAAAACCTGCTGAAGCTGCTCGAGTGCCGCCTCGACAACGTCGTGTACCGCATGGGCTTCGCCTCGACGCGCTCGGAAGCGCGCCAGCTGGTGTCGCACAAGTCGATCCAGGTGAACGATGGCGTGGTCACGATCGCCTCGTACCAGTGCAAGGCCGGTGACGTGATCACCGTGCGCGAGAAGGCCAAGAAGCAGCTGCGCATCCAGGGCGCGATGCAGATCGCGACGCAGGTGGGTCTGCCCGACTGGGTGGACGTGAACGGCACGGAATTCCGTGGCGTGTTCAAGTCGGTGCCGGGCCGGGACGAGATCCTGCCGGACATCAACGAGAACCTGGTCGTCGAGCTTTACAGCAAGTAAGAAGTTTTAGTTTGGTCCGCTCCATTTGGAGCGGGCTGGTGCGTTAGCCCGCGTTGCCGCGGGGAAGGTGAATCGAATGCAAGGTTCAGTCAGCGAGTTTCTCAAGCCCCGAGTCGTCAAGGTGCAGCCCACGGCCCCGCGCCAGGCGCGCGTCGTCATCGAGCCGTTCGAGCGTGGCTTCGGCCATACCCTCGGCAACGCGCTGCGTCGTGTATTGCTGTCGTCCATGCCGGGCGCGGCGATCACGGAAGTCGAGATCGAAGGCGTGCTCCATGAGTACACCTCCATCGAAGGCGTGCAGGAAGACGTCGTCGACATCCTGCTCAACCTGAAGCAAGTTGCTCTCAAGATGCACACGCGCGACAGCGCCGAGCTGCGCCTGTCGAAGAAGGGCCCGGGCCCGGTGACGGCCGGCGACATCCACACGGACCATGACATCGAAGTCGTGAACCCGGAGCTGGTGCTCGCCAACCTCACGAAGGCCGGCGAACTGACGATGACGCTGCGCGTCGAGCGTGGCCGTGGCTACCGCCCGGCTGCCAACCGCGCCGCGTTCGAAGAGCAGAGTCGTCCGATCGGCCGCCTGCAGCTCGATGCCTCGTTCTCGCCCGTGCGTCGCGTGACGTACATGGTCGATGCCGCGCGCGTCGAACAGCGTACCGACCTGGACAAGCTCGTGATCGACATCGAGACCAACGGCACGATCGACGCGGAAGAAGCCATCCGTCGCGCCGGCGGCATCCTCAAGGATCAGCTGAGCGTGTTCGTGGATCTGCAGGGCGAGGAAGAAGCCTCGACCAAGGTCTCCGAGATGCAGTTCGATCCGTTGCTGCTGCGTCCGGTCGACGAGCTCGAGCTCACCGTCCGTTCGGCCAACTGCTTGAAGGCCGAGAACATCCATTACATCGGCGATCTCGTGCAGCGCACGGAAGTCGAGCTGCTGCGCACCCCGAACCTCGGCAAGAAATCGCTGACCGAGATCAAGGAAGTGCTGCAGAGCCACGGCCTCATGCTCGGCATGCGTCTCGATGGCTGGCCGCCGGCCGGTCTCAAGCACGATGCCGACCGCGGCATGATCTGAGTCGATCGACAATAGTTAGGAACAAGCTTCATGCGTCATCATCTTTCCGGCCGCCAGCTCTCGCGTAATGCACCGCATCGTCATGCGTTGCTGCGCAGCCTGTCGGTGTCGTTGCTGCGTTTCGAGACCATCCGCACCACGGTGCCGAAGGCCAAGGAACTGCGTCGGGTGGTCGAGCCGTTGATCACACTCGGCAAGGAAGACAGCGAGCCGAATCGCCGTCTCGCGTTCGCGCGCCTGCGCGATTCCGAGATCGTGACCAAGCTGTTCGAGACCATCGGCCCGCGCTTCAAGGCGCGTCCGGGTGGCTACACGCGCATCCTGCACATGGCTCCCCGTCCGGGCGACAACGCCCCGATGGCGCTGATGCAGCTGGTGGAGCGTTCGGCCCCTGAAGCCGTCGATGCCGCGCCCGAAGACAAGAAGGCGAAGAAGGCCGACAAGCCGAAGGTCGAGGCCGTCAGCAAGGACGACAAGAAGGCGAAGGCCGAAGCCAAGAAAGTGCGCGAGAAGGCCGCCAAGGCCGTGAAGGCGGAGAAGACGGCGAAGGCCGCTGCCGCCAAGTCTGCCAAGAAGGCCGCGGCGCCGAAGAAGAAAACTGCTGCCAAGAAGAAAAAGAAGTCGTCGAAGTAAACAAAAAGGGGACAGATCTATTTTCCCCGAAACAGGCGCCGCAAGGCGCCTGTTTTGTTATGGGGAACGGATTCTTCGGGCCATGTAGCTAGCGCTTCTTTCGGGGCCGCCCGCGCATTCGATTTGATACGCGCATTCCGAATTTCCGATCGACTGCCTCGACAAAGTCCTCCTCGCCGGTCAGTTGGTTCCGTTGAACAGACCCGCGAATCATTTGTAGTTCACTGTCATCGACCGGCGCGGCCGCCAATTTCTTATACAGTTCATGACGACGCTCGGGCGTGGCAGCCAGGGCGAACAGCACAGGATCGATATCGAGAAAGGCGCAGCTTGTCAGCCCCGCACGCGCGCGATAACTCGACCACCGATATTCCTGTGGCCGGGACACGAGCTTCGCGCGCACCGGGTTCTGATCCACATATCGACAGCAGGCGAGCAGGTAACGATCCGAATCGATAGGGCTGCATTTGAAGCGGCTTTCCCACAACGAACCGCTCCACGCATTGCGCGAATTCAATCGACGCGAGTGTCGCCCAGCTGCGCGCTTCATCAATGTGCTGATGTTCGTCGCATCGTCTCCAGGGTCGACGACGAGATGAACGTGGTTGCTCATCAGGCAGTACGCATAGATCTTGAGTTGCAGCGCTGCGCGACATTCGGCCAATGTGCCGAGATAGTCATTGCGATCGACGTCGTTGAAGAACACCGCATTCCGACGGTGACCTCGCTGGACGATGTGATGCGGAAGATTGGCTACCGCAATGCGGGATTTTCTCGGCATCCTTGCCTCCTTGGAAGTACGCGGATAGCGTAGGACTCCCGGGGACGAGGGTCGGCAGGCGAATCGCCTGCATATCTAGAAAAATAGATCTGTCCCCTTTTTCAGGAGTCCGCCATGAGTCTCGGGAAGGAATTCAAAGAATTTGCCATGAAGGGCAGCGTCGTCGACCTGGCCATCGGCGTGATCATCGGCGCGGCGTTCGGCAAGATCGTGTCATCGCTGGTCGAGGACATCATCATGCCGCCGCTCGGCAAGGTCATTGGCGGCGTGAATTTCTCGGATCTCGCGGTCAGTCTCGGAGCGGACCCGACCGGCAAGGAAGTGCTGTGGAAATACGGCAATTTCCTGCAGATCAGCTTCCAGTTCCTGATCGTCGCGTTCGTGCTGTTCATGCTGATCCGCACGATCAACAAGCTCAAGAAGCCCGACCCCGCCGCGCCGCCGCCACCGCCGGCGAAGCAGGAAGTGCTGTTGACGGAAATCCGCGACCTGCTCGCCAAGAAGCAGTGATCCCAAGAGTGAATCGATAAACGATGGCCGTGATTCGTTACATCTGGATGTTCCGGATCGCGGCCGTCGTCTTCCTGGTGTTGGGTTTGTCCTGGTTGTGGCGCTTCGGTCTGACCGACTATCGACCGGACCAACGGCTCTACGGGCTGGCGCTCGGCCTGCTGGCGTTCCTCACCGGTGTGTTCCTGTTGCGGCGCGCGAAAGCCGCGATCGCCATTTCAGCACTGGCGGCGGTGGTCGTCGCCGTGAGCGCCATGTTGTTCGTACCGAGCGCGAGCGGCCCGGGAATCCTGTTTCTCATCGGGCTCGCGGTTGCCGGCGGCCTGTACGCGGCGCTGTCGTTTCGCGTGTTGTTCGGCCCACGCAGCTGAACGCGCTCAGGCGCTCGCGAACGCCTGCCGCGTGAGATTTTCCGGGGTGCCGGCGCGCGCCACGACGTTGTCTTCGATGCGCACGCCGCCAAACGGCTTGAGCTGCGCAACGCGATTCCAGTCGATCATCTTGCCGATCGGCTTCGCTTTCGCTTCGTTCAGCAACTGGTCGATGAAGTAGAACCCGGGCTCCACCGTCACCACGAATCCGTCTTCGAGCTTGCGCGTCAGCCGCAGGAACGGATGGTTGTAAGGGCGATCGATCTGCTGGCCATCGGGGCTGGCCTGCTGGCCGCCCACGTCGTGTACCTGCAGCCCTAACAAGTGTCCGATGCCGTGCGGGTAGAACACCGACGTGAGTGCATTGTCGACGGCTTCATCGGCGCTCACCGTGATGACTCCGGCCTCGCCGAGGAATTCGCTGATCGCACGGTACGAGGCCTGGTGAAAATCGCGCCAGTCGACTCCCACGCGCGCCTGCGCGCAGAGTTTCAGCTGCAGTTCGTCGAATCGCGCGATGAGCGCGGCGAATTCCGCGTCGTGATGCGAGTGGGTGCGCGTGATGTCGGAGGAGTAGCCGCCGAATTCCGCGCCGGCATCGATCAGCAATGAATGCAGTTTGGCCGGCTTCTCGCGTTGCTGGTTCTGGTAGTGCAGCACCGCGCCGCCTTCGTTGAGCGCGATGATCGGGTTGTAAGGCAGTTCGCATTCGCGCTGGCTGCAGGCGGCCATGAAGGCCAGCGCAATCTCGAATTCGCTCGCGCCGGCGCGAAACGCGCGTTCCGCGGCGGCGTGGCCACGCGCGCCGAGCCGGTTCGCCTCGCGCAGGCAGGCGATTTCGTACGCCGACTTGCTCGCACGCCCGAAGTCGAGCTGCGCGATGAGGTGCTCCGGATTGATGCCCTTCACGCCCCAGCCCACGAGCTCGGAGAAGGGCGCGCCGATGAACGCGGTACGCGACAAATCCTCCGGCAACGCGGCGCGCGCGGCGGCGCGATCGGCGCAGCTCACGATGTCGAACGCGTCCGTCCAGTATGAGTCGGGCAGTTCGGGCGATTTGTGCCAGTAGTCGACCGGCTGGTGGATCAGCAGCAGCGGCTTCTTGCCCGGCGTGAAATGGACGAACGAATCGGGCGCGTCGGTGAGCGGCGCCCAGACCTTGAACGGCGCCTGCACGCGAAAAGGCAGGTGATGGTCGTCCAGGAACAGCAAGGGCGGGGTGCCGGAGTGAACCAGCAGCGTGTCAAATCCGGTCGATTCGAGCGCCGAACCGCTGCGTTTCTTCACTCGCTGGATGTGGTCGGCAAAGAGCGCGGCCCAGGAGTCCGTATTTTGTCTGGTAGCTGGCGAATTCATGGCTCGATTCTATGCGTGCCGACTCGTCGCAACGTATTGATGCGACGCAACAAATCGACCGATTTCGGGGTCGGCCGCTCTTCGAACGACTGAACCTGCGCCGCGGCGCGCGCAATGACGCCGGCGAGCTGTCGCCATCAACGGACAAAAATTGCACTTGTTTCAAATGCATCGGCAAATCGATAAAATCGCGCGCCGCGATGTGAATCGCGTAACAAACGTTTGTTTGGTCTCACTTACCACTAGATATTTTTGGGGTACCCCTACATGAAATTGAACGTTGCTCTCGCCGCCTCGATCGCGGCTTTCGCGCTGATGGGCTGCAGCAAGCAGGAAGCCGCTGAAACGGCTGCTCCGGCTGCTGACGCTGCTGCTCCTGCTGAAGCTGCTCCGGCTGACGCCGCTGCCGGCGCCGCTGCCGACGCTGCTGCTCCCGCTGCTGACGGTGCGATGGCGCCGGCCGCTGACGCTGCCGCTCCGGCTGCTGACGCTGCTGCTCCGGCCGCTCCGGCTGAAGCCCCGAAGCAGTAATCGATCCGATTACTGTTTCGAGCCAGCAGGCTCATGACGGCCCGGGCAGTGCGTAACAACGTCTGCCCGGGCTTTGTCTTTCAGGGGGTAGCGTGACAGTCAGTGTCCGGGATGCACGCGGCGCAGTCCGCGATCGCGAGTGGATAGAAAGCGTCTACCGCGATTACCTCGACGACCTCTCGCCGTTGAACACCGGCGTGTTCAGCGCGACTTCGCTCGGCGAAATCGGCTACAGCGAGTCCGATCAGCTCGCGCGCTGGTTCGGCGACTCCACCGTCAATCCACTGGTCATCGTCCGTGGCAGCGAACCGGTCGGGTTCGCGATGGTTGCCCGCGGCAGCACCACGACCGGCAAACCGCCGGTCGACTATCGCATGGCCGAATTCTTCGTCGCGCGCACGTTCCGCCGGCGCGGCGTAGGACGCCTCGCGGTCGAGCTCATCCTCAACCGGTTCGCCGGGCGTTGGGAAATCGTCGAGTACCTGCGCAACCCCGTCGCGGTCGCCTTCTGGCGGCGCGTGGTGGCTAACTACACGCAGGGCCGTTTCCAGGAGCGCGTCACCAATGGCGAAGTGCGGCAGGTTTTCGAATCGGGCCTGGCTCGCGCGCAGAAGCCGGCCTGACCAGCGCCGCGCACTGGCCGTTGCGGCAATTCTTCTCATGACGATGGAGGGCTCGTACGCGGGTCCGCGTCCCAGCGGTTCCCTCGTGCCGACGCGCTCCGAAGTCATCGCCACGCACGGCATGGCCGCCACGAGCCAGCCGCTCGCCAGCCAGGTCGCGCTCGACATCCTCAAGCGCGGCGGCACCGCGGTGGATGCGGCGATCGCCGCCAATGCCGCGTTGGGACTGATGGAGCCGACCGGCAATGGCGTCGGCGGCGATATCTTCGCGATCGTCTGGGATGCGAAGACGCAGCGGCTCCACGGTTTGAACGGCAGCGGCCGATCCCCTCGATCGCTGACACTCGCGACGCTGCGCGGCGAGCTCGCGAAACTGGCTTCGAGCACCATTCCGCGCACCGGCCCGTTGCCGGTGTCGGTTCCGGGGGCGGTCGACGGCTGGTTCGAGCTGCATCGCAGGTTCGGCAAATTGCCGATGAAGGATCTGCTCGCGCCTGCGATCGCGTACGCGCGCAATGGGTTTCCGGTCAGCGAGGTGATCGCCGAAGGCTGGGCCCGTAATGCGCGCGTGCTTTCGAAGTATCCGAATTTCGCGGACGTGTATATGCCGAAGGGGCGCGCGCCAGCCAAGGGCGAAGTGTTCCGCAACCCGCAGCTGGCGGACACGCTGACTGCCATCGCGAACGGCGGCCGCGATGCGTTCTACCGGGGCGACATCGCGCGGCGCATCGAGAAATACCTGCGCGCCAATGGCGGGTATCTCACGGCGGCGGATATGGCGGCGCACACCTCGGAGTGGGTGGAGCCCGTGTCCACCAACTACCGTGGATATGACGTCTGGGAGTTGCCGCCGAATACGCAGGGCGTCGCGGCGCTGCAGATGCTCAACATCCTGGAAGCCTATGATTTGAAGAAGATGGGTTTCGGCAGCGCAGACTATCTGCACGTGTTTGTCGAGGCCAAGAAGCTCGCGTTCGAAGACCGGGCGCGTTACTACGCGGATCCCGCCTTCGCGAAGATTCCGCTCAAGGGCCTGTTGTCCAAGGAATATGCCGCGCAGCGCCGCGCTCTGATCCGCATGGATAGAGCCGCGCTCGAATATCCGGCAGATACGAAGGCGCTCGACCAGGCCGATACTATCTACATGAGCGTCGCCGATGCAGCCGGAAACATGGTCTCGCTGATCCAGAGCAACTATCGCGGCATGGGTTCCGGCATGACGCCCGACGGTTGCGGCTTCATCCTGCAGGATCGCGGCGAATTGTTTTCGCTTATCGACGGCCACGCCAACGTGTACGCGCCGGGCAAACGCCCGTTCCAGACCATCATCCCGGCGTTCGTGACGAAAGATGGAAAACCATGGCTCAGCTTCGGCGTCATGGGCGGCGGCATGCAGCCGCAGGGGCACGTGCAGATTCTCGTGAACCTCATCGATTTCGGGATGAACCTGCAGGAAGCGGGCGACGCGCCGCGCGCACGGCACGACGGCTCCAGCGAGCCGACGGACGAGCAGATGCACGATGGCGGCGAAGTCGTGCTCGAAGTGGGCGTCTCGCCCGCGACGGTGCGGGCCCTCGAAGCACGCGGACACAAGGTGACGGTCGCCAACGATGGCGACTTCGGCGGCTACCAGGCGGTCATGCGAAATGCCGAGGGCGTGTACTTCGGTGCTTCGGAATCGCGCAAGGACGGTGCGGCGCAGGGTTACTAGGCGCGCAGGCCTGGCCCGCACCGCAGTCACGGGATTGCGGGAAGCCCCAGCTGGCTGGAATCCTCGGGCGTTCCGAACTCCGAAGCCTTGGCCTTGCGAGTGGTCGGCAGCAGCCGTCCCGAATGAATGTCGTCGAGCTTCGCGTGCGTGGCCTTCGCAGCTGCCACCAGCTCCGGGTAGGGGCGATCGGTGACGTCGATCCAGCCGACGTTGTAGTTCTCGCCGTCGCGCCGGCCGGTGACGGGCTGGTCGATCCACTGATACCAATGTGTGCCGACGATCGCCGGGTGCGCGGCCGCGTGCTCGACGTAGTAGGAATACGCCACGCCGCGCTCGGTCTGGTTCATCACCTGCGCGAGGCCCGGCGCCATGCCGTGCCCGGGCGCGCCGAAATGAAATTCGCCGATGAGGACGGGTAGTTTGGTGATTGCGTTCACCCGGTCGATGAGATCCTTGCGCGGCGCCCAGCGATACTCGTTCACGCTGTAGACGTCGAAGCCGCGCGCGAGCGCGATGAGATCGTCGGGCCAGGCGCCGCCGAAGCGAATGCCCAGGTTCAAGTGGTCAGGGTCGTGGCGTTTCACTGCGGCGTTCACGATCTCGAGATAACGTGCGAACGCCGCGTGGACCAGCGCCTTGCGCGCGGCCGCGGTGTCACCCTTCGCCAGCTCCGCCGTGAACTTCGCCTGCAGCGCGGTCGCCGGGCCCTTCAGCACGAGATCGACGAGCTGGCTCTCGCGGCCGGGCCACGTCGGCTCGTTGCCGATGAAGTAGCCGATCATCCACGGATCGTCCTTGTGAGCGGCCAGCTGTTGCGCAGCCTCGAGGTCCACGCGCTTCGCAAAAGCGGGCGAGTAGACATCGGGCAAACCCATGATCGCGCCCTCGACGCGCTGCCAGCCGCGCAGCGTGTACACATAGGGCTGGCGCAGAGTCGGCGTGGGCGCAAGCGCATCGTTGAGCGCGGAGCCATACGCAGTGTTCAGGCCCCACGCGCGCATGCGGCGGGCGGTGAGTTGCGCGCTCGGGGTGGTCCAGTCGCGGCCGAAACGCTGGATGAGATTTCCGGCGTAAAACGACACCGGATCGCGCAGCGGATCGGGATCGGCATTTGGCGCGGGAATCTGCGCGATGGTGGGGATGCTGGCAAACAACTTGTCGCGGCCGACGATGGGCGTGCGCGGCGGCTCGCCGCCCGCGCCGTTCACTCCGGCGGACCAGAAGCGGCAGCCCTCGGGATCGACCAGCCACCAGCGCTCGGCGATCTTCTCCACGCGGAAAAATCCCGTCGCGCGGCGTTTGTCGCGGGCGTAGCCGCCGAATCGGCAGGCCGGCGGCGCCCTCGCAATCAACAAACGCTGCTCGGTCTGCCACTCGCGTTTCAGGGCTTCGGGCGATCGCACCTTGTCGGGCCAGTCGGCGTGAATGTACTGGCCGAAGTCGTCGATGAGCGGTGTGCCGCCGTCGAGCACCGCATCGCCCGGATCGGTTTTCGACAAGCTCACCTTGCGGATCTCGACGGTGGCGAGCTGCGCCGGGTAACGCATGGTCACGCTGAGCGCGCGCACGTGTTGCAAGGCGCTGTGACCGCCGGCCTCGATATTGATCCAGTAGCTGTTGCGCGGCCGGTTGGCGCTGGAGGCCAGTTCATCGGCGTCACCGGCTCCCTCGCGGTAGAAACGCAGCGGTATGGATGCCCGGACCCAGACCTCGGCGAAGGGATGGATGCGCTTCGAGACATTGCCCTCCTCGCCGATCAAACCGAGTTCGAAGCGCTGGCTCAAGGAGGCGCGGAATTCCACCACGAGGAACTGGAAGTCGGTCCAGTCGGCCGGCAGCAGCGGGTCGAAGTCGGCCAGCGGCCATTGCGCGGTCGACACGTCACTCGCGAACGTGGCCCTTTGCGGGGCGGCAACGGCGCCGGACATCCATGAGATCGCGGTGACGGCGATCGCTCGCGCCCAATGATTCATCTGTTTACGGCAGGAGCGGCAGGGAGATGCTGAACGTAGTGCCGAGTCCCGACTCCGATTCGCAACGAATCTGGCCGCCGTGTGCATCGACGATGCCTTTACCGATGTACAGCCCGAGGCCGGTGCGGGTTTTAGGCTGCTTTTTGCCAGCCGGGTGATACGGGTCGAAGATATGCAGCAGGTCGTCCGCCGCGATCCCGGGACCGCTGTCCGCGATTTCGATCTGCGCGTTATTGCCGCGCGCCCGGCTCGTCACCGTGATGCGGTCGCCGGCCTTGCAGAACTTGACCGCGTTCCCGAGCAGGTTGTGAAACAACTGCAGGAGCCGGCCGCGGTCCGCATCGGCTTTCATCACCTCGTTGCCGGTGTCGCAGGTCAGAGTGAGCCCCTTGTCGCGCGCGGGCGATTCGTGCGCGGAGACGGCTTCGCGCATCAGATCGTCGACGATCACCGGTTTGGGATCGATGGTCAGTTTGCCGCCGCGCAGGGCGACCATGTCCATCAGGTCCCCGATCATGCGGTTCATCTGCTCGACGTTGCGGCGGATGCGTTCGTGCTGCTCGCGTATCTGTTGCGGCGTGAGCTGGTATTTCGGATTGAGCAGCATCGACGCCGTGGTGTGGATCACGGAAAGCGGAGTTCGCAGGTCGTGCGAGGCGATGGCCAGCACGTCATCGCGCGACTGCACCGCCAGTTCGAGCTGCATGCGTTGCCGGTGCAACTGCAAAAGGATCGCGGCCTTCTGCTTCAGGAACTGCGGATTGATCGGCCTGAACAGAACGTCGACCGGGGCAGACTGGTGGCCGCGGAACGTCGGCAGCGGCTCGCTCGGGCTCGCCGCGGTGATGAAGACGATCGGGATGTGTATCGTGCGCTCGGTGCCGCGCATCGATTCGGCGAGCTCGAGCCCCGCCGTTGCCGGCGTGTGGATGTCGAGCAGCGCGAGAGCGAAATCGTGCACTGACAACAACTCGAGCGCCGCGGAGCCGGAGGTCGCGGTGAAGATCTCGCGATCGTCGCCCCCCAGCAGCGCGCCGAGCGTCGCCAGATTCTCCTCGACGTCGCCGACCAGCAGACACTTCACTTGTTCCGTCATCAGCTTCTCCGGGCGAGCGCGACCAGCGGCTTCAGATACTGCGCGGTATACGACTTCGGATGTTGGGCGACTTCCTCGGGTGTGCCGGTGGCGAGAACCGTGCCGCCGCCGGCGCCGCCTTCCGGTCCCAGATCGATCAGCCAGTCCGCGGTCTTGATCACGTCCAGATTGTGCTCGATCACGACCACGGTATTGCCCTCGTCGCGCAGCCGGTGCAACACGTCGAGCAACTGCGCCACGTCGTGAAAATGCAGGCCGGTGGTCGGCTCGTCCAGGATGTAGAGCGTCCGGCCGGTTGCGCGTTTGGCGAGCTCGCGTGCCAGTTTCACGCGTTGCGCCTCGCCCCCGGACAGCGTCGTCGCGCTCTGGCCGAGCTGTAGATAGGAGAGCCCCACGTCCAGCAGGGTCTGCAGCCGCGAGCCGACACCCGGCACGTTCTGGAACAGCCGCAGCGCCTCCTCGACGTTCATCTCCAGCACTTCGTGGATGTTCTTGCCGCGCCAGCGGATGTCGAGCGTCTCGCGGTTGTAGCGCTGGCCCTTGCAGACATCGCAGGGCACGTACACATCCGGCAGGAAGTGCATTTCGACCTTGATCAGGCCGTCACCCTGGCAGGCCTCGCAGCGGCCACCCTTCACGTTGAAGCTGAAGCGGCCGGCATCGTAGCCGCGGGTGCGCGCTTCCGGCACTTCGGCAAACAACTCGCGCAACGGGCCGAATAACCCCGTGTACGTCGCGGGGTTCGAACGCGGCGTGCGGCCGATCGGACTCTGGTCGATATCGATGATGCGATCGATCTCGTCGAGGCCGGCGATCGAATCGCAGGGCGCCATGTCCATCACGGTGCCATTGAGCTTGTGGTTGGCGTGCGTGAACAACGTGTCGTTCACGAGCGTGGACTTTCCCGAGCCCGACACTCCGGTGACGCAGGTGAAGAGCCCGAGCGGGAATTCCGCGCTGACGTTCTTGAGATTGTTGCCGCGCGCACCGACGACCTTGATGACGCGTTTGGGATCGCGCGGCGTGCGCAAACCCGGCAACGCGATCTTGAGGCGGCCGGAGAGATATTTTCCGGTCAGCGAATTGGGATCCGCGAGGATGTCCGCGGGAGTTCCCTGTGCCACGATTTCACCGCCATGAACGCCGGCACCCGGACCGATGTCGAGCACCGCGTCGGCTGCGCGGATGGCTTCTTCGTCGTGTTCGACCACCAGCACCGTGTTGCCCAGATCGCGCAGATGTTTGAGCGTTCCCAACAGGCGCTGGTTGTCACGCTGATGCAGGCCGATGGACGGTTCATCGAGGATGTACATCACGCCGGTGAGCCCCGAGCCCACCTGGCTCGCGAGCCGGATGCGCTGCGCTTCGCCACCGGACAGCGATTCGGCGCTGCGATCGAGCGTCAGGTAATCGAGGCCCACGTCCACGAGGAACTTGAGGCGCGACGCAACCTCCTTGACGATCTTGTCCGCCACCTCCGCGCGCCAGCCGACGGCATCGAGCGAACCGAACATCTTCTTCGCGTCGCCCACGGTCAGATGCGCAATCTCCGGGAGACTGTGCGAGCCCACGAACACGTTGCGCGCCGTGCGATTGAGGCGTGTACCGTGGCAATCGGGGCAGGGCTGCGAGCCGAGATACTTCGCCAGTTCTTCGCGCACCGGTAGCGAGTCCGTTTCCTTGTAGCGCCGCTCGAGATTCGGAATGATTCCCTCGAAGCGGTGTTTTTTCTTCGAGGTCCGGCCGTTACCGGCGGTGTAACGGAACTCGATTTCCTCGTTGCCGCTGCCGAACAACATGACGGACTGCGCTTTTTTCGTCAGGTCCTCCCACGGAGTTTCCGGGTCGAACTTGTAGTGTTTCGCCATCGCCGTGATCAGCGCGAAGTAATAGGAGTTCTTGCGGTCCCAGCTCTTGATCGCGCCTCCCGCGAGCGAGAGGTGCGGATAGGCGACGACACGCAGCGGGTCGAAAAAATCCTTGAGACCGATGCCATCGCAGCTGGGGCAGGCACCGGCCGGGCTGTTGAACGAAAACATCTTCGGCTCGAGCGCGGCCACGCTGTAGCCGCATACCGGGCACGCCTGGCGTGAAGAGAACAGCGTCTCGTCTTCGGGCTTGCCGGCTTTGTCCGTCTCGTAAGGCGCGAGGCGTGCGGTGCCGCCCGACAGCTTCAATGCGGTCTCGAGCGATTCCGACAGGCGCTGCGCGGCGTCCGGCCGGATGCGCAGCCTGTCCACCACCACTTCGACAGTGTGTTTCTTCTTGGCATCGATCTTCGGCAGCGCATCCAGTTCGTACACGCGCCCATCGACACGCGCACGCACGAATCCCTGGCCGCGCATCTGTTCGAAGACCTCCGCGTGTTCACCCTTGCGATCGACGACCACCGGCGCCAGCAGCAGGATCGCGAGTCCTTCCGGAAGTTTTACGATCTGATCGACCATCTGGCTCACGGTCTGCGCCGCCAAGTCGATGCCGTGGTCGGGACAGCGCGCGATGCCGGCGCGCGCGAACAGCAGGCGTAGATAGTCGTAGATCTCGGTGACCGTGCCGACGGTCGAGCGCGGATTGTGCGAGGTGGCCTTCTGCTCGATCGCGATCGCGGGCGACAATCCTTCGATGCTGTCGACATCGGGTTTGTCCATCATCGAGAGGAACTGCCGGGCGTACGCCGACAAGGATTCCACGTAGCGGCGCTGACCCTCGGCATACAGCGTGTCGAAGGCGAGCGAGGACTTGCCCGAACCCGACAGGCCCGTGATGACGATGAGCTTGTCGCGCGGCAGATCGACGTCGATGTTCTTGAGGTTGTGAGTGCGGGCGCCGCGGATCTTTATGGTTTGCATTTGTCGAGCGCCATAATTGGCGCGAAGGAAGAAGAACCAAGGAGTGTAAGCAACGACCCGGGCCCGTGCATAACCAGGGGTCAGTTCGCTCAGAGGCTGTATAAACGTCGCGCGACCAATCGGATCAGGTACTTGCGCGAATAGGGGAATGGTTGAAGCCAGTGACGGTCGATAACAAACCCGTGACTGCGGCTGCCCACGACCGCGGCTTCCCGCCGGTCGCACAGCCCGACGCCACCGTGCTGATCCTCGGATCGCTGCCCGGGCGAAAATCGCTCGAGCTGCGGCAGTACTACGCGCACCCGCAAAACGCGTTCTGGAAAATCATGGCGGAGCTGTTCGGCGGCGCGTCGTCGCTGCCCTACACGCAACGCCTGAAAACCCTGACGGCCAACCGCATCGCGTTATGGGATGTTCTCGCCGCGGCCGAGCGGCCCGGCAGTCTCGACAGTGCGATCGTGCCCCATTCAGCGGTGCCGAACGACTTCGCAGAATTCTTCCGCGCTCATCCGCGCATCCGTCGCGTGTACTTCAACGGGCAAAAGGCGCATGGACTGTTTCAGCGCCGCGTATTGCCCGCGCTCGGCCAGGAGTTTGCCGGCATTCATTTTGAGTGCCTGCCATCTACCAGCCCGGCGCACGCAGGCATGACGTTTGCAAAGAAGTTAGACAGGTGGACCCGCATCAAGGAGACGATGAAATGAACTTTGCAGACAAGGCCTGCCCCGTGGTGTTTCGCGATGCATCGATGCGACAGATTCTTGCCTTCGAACATCCGGAGGCCGGGCTTCAATTGGTGAAGGGCCGTATCGAGCCGGGTGAGGACGCGCGCGCCGCCGCGCTGCGCGAATTGCAGGAAGAGGCCGGCATCGCGCAAACCGCCATCGCTGAGGATCTGGGAACCTGGCATTCGGGGCACAAGGGGCATGTCTGGTCGTTCCATCTCTGCACCTTTTCGCCGACCTTGCCGGAGCGCTGGACTCACCTGTGCATGGACGATGGTGGTTACGAATTCAAATTCTTCTGGCACGACGTGAACCAGGAGGCCGATGAGAAATGGTCGCCCCAGTACCGGCGTGCACTGCAAGCGATCCGCGATCGCACGCGTGCACTGCGCTGGCGCGGATAAATTGTAAAACCCGATGGTTTGTCGGAGGGTCGGCGGGTGGCGCTGCGATTCCGCCGACGCCTGCGCCCCTACCAGCGCGCGCATCCGTGCGGCATGATCGCCGGCATCGGCAGTCCGCATCGGGCGGGGCCGCATGCCCTCTCTACCTGTAACACGGCGGTCGGCTGACATGAGCACTCTCCCGGCGGCTCTCTATCTCATCGCGGTAGCCCTGTGCATTTTTTCCACGGCGTTGACCACGCGCGAGGCGGCACCCCGCCAGCGGCTCACATTCTTCACCTGGTATCTGCTGATCCAGTCCGCCGCATTCGTGTTCGAGCTGCTCATCGCGCATCCGGCGACGCCGTTGAAGTCGCTGTGGCTGGCGCTGCTGATGGTGAGTTCGCTGTGCGTGGCGCCCGCCTTGTGGCTTGCCTTCCGCGAAAGCGTCGCGGGGTCGCGGCCGGTGCTGAAGGATCTGCGGTGCGGACACTGGCTGGCCATTGGCGCCGGGCTCCTGCTCACATTACCGCTGCTGTCGTCCGCACATCTCGGGACGACGTTTGCAAATCCGTTGCAGCCGTCGAGCGCGTCGTATTCGCGCTTCATTCACACCACGATGCTGATGTGTGTCGCCATCTTCGTCGTGCAGGTGCCGTGGTATCTCCTGCGCTGCCGGCGCATCTTGCTGGAACGTCTCGCCGGGCAGGGCAGCCAGTGGGCGCAGCTGCCGCTCGCCATCGTGTTCACGACCTGGGCGCTGGCGATCGTGCGCACCCTCGACTGCGCATTCATCAAGTGGCCGCCGTTGTTCTCGCTGATCGTGGCGGCCGTGAGTGTCGGTGTGACGGTCGGCGCGTTGTACCTGCTGCTAAGACAATTCAGCCCACGCCAGGAATCCGCGCCGCCGCGCGCGCCCGATTCATACGCCAAGTCGCCGCTAGGTGCGCCCATCAGGCAGCGAATTCGCCGAAAACTCGAGGCGATGCTGCACGAGCAGGCCATCTACAAGAGGAGCGATCTGAGTCTGCAGGCGCTGGCGACGGAGTTGCGGGAAAGTCCGCACTACGTGTCGCAGGTGATCAACCAGGAACTCGATACCAGCTTCTACGAGCTGATCAATCGATACCGCATCGAACATGCGAAGCGGCGATTGCGCGAGGCGCCCGAGGAAACCGTGCTGTCGATCGCCATGGACGTCGGTTTCAACTCGAAATCCGCGTTTCACGCGGCGTTCCGGCGCTGCACCGGCACGACTCCGGCCAGATTCAGGTCCTTGCCGATCAGTCCGGACGCCAGGAGTCATTGAACGAGTGAATCTCGGGGCTTCTTACCAAGGAGACCCCCATGATTCTGCGCAACCTGGCGATTCCGTTCACGGCATTGCTGTTCGCCTCGACCGCTCTGTGCGCGCCCGCGGCCAGTGTCGTCGAAACGAAATACATCGAGTCGACCGTCCTTGCGGACAACCGGGTCGGACTCAACCTGCATCGCAGCGTGAAGGTTTATCTGCCACCGGGCTACGTTGGCGGAAAGGCGCGTTATCCGGTCATCTACCAGTTGCACAACATCAACTGGAGCAACGATCGCAGCCTCGCGCCCGGCACCGCCGCGCAGCCGACCTTCGATCGTGCGATTGCCAAAGGCGTCATCCAGCCGTTCATCGTCGTGGCCGCCGACTACACCTCGCCCGCGGTGGGGCCGTTCTACGCGAATTCCTCCACCGCCGGACGCTGGGAGGATTTCACGCTGCAGGAGGTCATCCCGTTCATCGACTCCAACTACCGCACGATCGCGAAACCCGGCAGCCGCGGCATCATGGGCGACGGCATGGGAGCGTTCGGCGCGTTGCACTATGCGTTCCGACATCCGGAGATATTCAGCGTGGTGTACGCGATGCATCCGGTGGGCACGGGTTCCGGTCTCGCGCCGATGTACACGCGGCCCGACTGGAACAAGGTGAACGGCGCCAGAACTTTCGCCGATCTCGCCGGCGATCCGTATACGCCCATCTTCGTCGCGATGGCGCAGACGTTTCTGCCCAACCCGGACAAGCCGCCGTTCTACTGCGACATGATCGTCGACCTGGTGGATGGGCAGCCGAAGCTCAACGTGGCGAACCTCCAGCTGCTCAAGTCGCGCTTCTTCCTCGACAACACAGCGGCCGACAATCTCGCAAAGCTCGGCAAGCTGCGCGGGATCAAGTTTGACTGGGGGCGCTACGATCCCAACCAGGATCACGTCTACGCCAATCAGGCGTTCACGCGAAAGCTGGACGAGCTCGGGATCGAACACGAGGCGGACGAATATCGCGGTCTCCCCTGGGACAAGTACTGGATGGACGACGGCCGCGTGTACACCGAGGTGTTGCCGTTCTTCGCACGCAAACTCGCGTTCCAGCAGGAATAGGGGCCGGCGTATCCCTGACGCGCTCAGGGCTGGTAAACCCGCACGTAATCGACCTGCATCTGCACAGGGAAGATGGTGTCATCGACGCCCATCTGCCCACCCCAGTCGCCGCCGACGGCGATGTTGAGGATCAGGTACTGCGGGCTGTCGAACGGCCACTCGGCATTGCCCGAGTTGTCGTTCGAATACTGGTAGTAGTTGCGGTCGTCGACGCCGACCGCGATGCGCGCTGCCGTCCAGGTCAGCTGGTAGCGGTGGAACTCGGCGCACAGGTCCGGAATGGTGATGGAAGCGCTGCGTTGATTGCCGCGTGTGTGGTTGTAGGCGCCGGTGTGCACGGTTCCATGCACCACGCCCTGGTCGAAGCCCACGTGTTCCATGATGTCGATCTCGCCGTCGTTGGGCCAGCGGGTCTCCGGGGGTGTCGACAAGGTCCAGATCGCCGGCCAGCTGCCGGTGCCGCAGGGTAGTTTGGCACGGACTTCCATGAATCCGTACCGCCAGCTCGCCTTGTCGCGCGTGAGCAGGCGCGCCGACGAATAACGCTGGCCGCTCCAGTCGTTCACCCCGATGGTAGATAGGTCTTCCTTGCGCGCCGTGATCGTCAGGAAGCCGTTCTCGACGCGCGAATTCTCCAGGCGCGCATTCGCGTAGTACTGCAGCTCGTTGTTGAACCAGCCGGCGGCGTTGCGTTCGGTGTCGTAATTCCAGCGCGCAGCGTCGGGCAAACCCGCGACCTCGAATTCGTCGGACCACACGAGGCGATAACCGCCAGGAATTCCGCCGCTCTCGCTGATGGCGGCAATTCCAGGACCCGTCGGCTGCGGAGGTGGAGGAGAGGAGACAGGGGGACTGCCGGATTCTCCGCCTCCGCAAGCCGACGAGAGCGTTGCGACTGCTAGCGCTAACAATGGCGCGCGATCGCTCAAAGCTGGAAAAAAGCGCGCAAAAACGCGTGAGATTCGAGACATCGGCGGCGACATGCGAGACATCTTTTTTGTCATCACTAGTTTGCTTGCCGTGAGTGCGGGACGCATGCTAGCGTAAAAATTGTAAGCGCTTACATTTTTTCAGTGGGGGAACATGAATACACGCGCGTTTAAACGCACGCCTGTTGCACAGGCGGTCTCATTAATACTCGGGTCCACTTTCCTGGCACCCGCCTTTGCACAAGATGCGAACCCGGAGGCAACCAATCTCGACGAGATCGTCGTCACCGGTATCCGCGGAAGTTTGACGTCATCGATGAACCTGAAGCGCGAAGCGATGGGTGTCGTGGATGGAATCGTCGCCGAAGACATCGGCAAATTTCCGGATACCAATCTCGCCGAATCGCTGCAACGCATCTCCGGCGTATCGATCGACCGGTCCATCGGTGAAGGCTCCAGGATCACGGTGCGCGGCGTCGGCCCTGACTACAACCTGGTGTTGTTGAATGGCCGCCAGATGCCCGGCTCGAGCATCGCGGATACCAGTGCTTCGAACTCCCGTTCGTTCGACTTCGCAAACCTTGCGTCCGAAGCGATCTCCGGAGTCGAGGTCTACAAGACCAGCCGTGCGTCTTCCTCGACCGGCGGCATAGGCGCCACGGTCAACATCAAGACCACGCGACCGCTCGATGCTCCCGGCACGCGCGTCAGCTTCGGCGTGAAGGGTGTCAACGACACGTCGGCGAGCAACCTGCCGGACAACTTGAAGGGCAGCGACTTCACTCCGGAAGTCTCGGGCATCTTCAGCATGACGTCCGAAGACGGCACGTTCGGTATCGCAGCCACGGCTAGCTACCAGGAACGCGACCTGGGCTTCAACCAGGCGGCCGTGGGCAATGGCTGGCGTCCGTTCGCGGGCGATGAGAACAACTGGGGCACCATTCCGAACGAAGGCGCGCCGGGCTCGCAGAACATCACCAACCATCCGGGTCCGGACGACATCTATTCCGTGCCGCAGAACCTCGGGTACAGCGTCAACGGCATCGAACGCAAACGCACCAACGGTCAGTTGACGTTCCAGTTCAAGCCGATCGACACGATGACCGCGACTCTCGATTACACCTACTCGGAAAACAAGGTTCACACCCGCCGCAACGAACTGTCGGTGTGGTTCAACTTCGGTCCGTCGGTGTCCACCTGGACCGACGGTCCAGTCGCAGCGCCGCTGAGTTATTCGGAAACCATCAATGGTCCTGGCTTCAGCGACTTGTCGATGGGCGGCGCCGAGTTCGCGACCAAGAACGTGAACAATTCGACGGGCTTCAACCTCGCGTGGGAAGCCAGCGATCGGCTGGGCTTCGAGTTCGATTTCCACAATTCAACCGCCACCTCTGGCTCGGACAGTCCGTTCGGAAGCAATGCCACTCTCGGTGTTGCGACGTTTGACCGTGGCACGACCACCGCCGACTTCAGCCAGGACTTCCCGGTGATGAGCGTGGTGTTGCCCAACGGCCGCACCAGCATCAATCCGGCACTGGCCCAGGTCACGGGTTCGAGCTTCCGCAACAGCTATACCAAGGCCGAGGTTCAGCAGGAACAGTTGAAAGGCAAGTTTGCCCTCAACGATTCCTCGAAGCTCGACTTCGGACTGGCGTTCACGGAAGTGAACAACCGTTCCGCATTCGCCAACGTGCAGTCCGACAACACCTGGGGCGGCATTCCTGGCGTGAGTCCGGATGACTACCCGGATGATGTCTGGCAGTTGCAGAACGTCCGCGGCTATTTCGACCAGATCTCGGGCAGCAGCAATCCGAACCTGTTCAACGAGTTCTTCTCGTGGAATTTCCGCGATGTACGTCAGCTCGTGGCCGATGCGCGCGGACTGCAGCTGGGCAATACAGCCACGTGCGCCCTCAACGGCAACGAGAGCATCCGGGTTCCCTGCTACGAAGCGTCGAATCAGTGGGGTACCGATCGCCGCACGCAGGAAAAATCGAAGAGCGCGTACCTGCAGTACAGCGTGGGCTTCGATACCGCGTTGCCGATCAACGTCGGCGTGGGCGTCCGATACGAAAAAACGGACGTGACTTCGACAGCGCTCGTGCCGATTCCAATCGCGATCAGCTGGACTGGCAACAACGAGTTCCCGATCCAGTTCGAGAAGTCGCCGGGGTTCACTACGCTCACGGGTAGTTATGACTACGTGTTGCCAAGCGTCGATTTCTCGATCGACCTGACGAGCAGCCTCAAGCTGCGCGCCAGTTACGGCCAGAGCATCGGCCGTCCGGGTTGGGGCGATATCCAGGGCGGACAGATACTGAACGGTCTCGCACGCGCAGACGGCGGCGATGCATCTCAGGGCGATCCGAACCTGAAGCCGCTCGAATCGAAGAACTACGATTTGTCGGTCGAATGGTATTACGCCGACGCGAGCTACATGTCGATCGGCTACTTCAAGAAGGACATCGACAACTACATCGGCGCCACGACGTTCACGACGACCGAGTTCAACCTGCCGCATCCCGGTATTGGCGCTGGCTACTACGACGAAGCGGCGGCGGATTGTGCCGAGAATGGCCAAGCGGGCGAAATCACCTGCATTCGCAACTTCATCTTCCTGAACCACGACGGCGATCCGGGTGTGGTGCGGGGTTTGGACAATGATGCAGGCGATCAAACTGGCACCATTACCGGCATTCCGGGCGATCCGCTCGCCGAGTTCGAAATCCAGATTCCGACCAACCAGCGCTCCGCGAAGCTGGACGGCTGGGAACTGGCGATCCAGCACATGTTCGGCGACTCGGGCTTCGGCGCATCGGCCAACTACACGAAGGTCGATTCGAACCTCGCGTACAACAACTTCGACCGCAACAACCAGTTCGCGATCGTGGGTCTCAGCGACTCGGCCAACGTGGTCGCGTTCTACGAGAAGCACGGCTGGTCGGTTCGTGCTGCGTACAACTGGCGCGATGAGTTCCTGGCAGGTCTGGCAGACGGCGCGGGCTCCAATCCCGCGTATGTAGAAGCGTATGGTCAGCTCGACCTCAACGTGGGCTACAACATCACTGACAACTTCTCAGTGGCGCTCGAAGCCATCAATCTGACGAACGAGACCCAGCGTTTGCACGGCCGCGACAAGCACGAGGCGTTGTTCGTGACGCAGACGGGCGCGCGGTACATGATTGGCGCCCGGTACAAGTTCGGGCAGTAAGCTCCAGGCGATTGGCACATCGCCGAGCTGGGAAAGCCGCTGGACGACAGCGGCTTTTCCTTTTTTGAGGCGGACTCGAGAGCGATATGGTGAAACGACTGGTGATCGTCGGTGGTGGTTCGGCCGGATGGCTGACCGCCGGCCTCATCGCGGCCGAGCATCGCGCCAAAGAAGGCGCGGGGCTCAGCGTGACGTTGCTCGAATCCCCGGACGTGGCGCCCATCGGAGTGGGCGAGGGGACCTGGCCCACCATGCGCGACACGCTGCGCAAGATCGGCGTCTCTGAGGCCGATTTCCTGCGCAGCTGCGATGCCTCCTTCAAACAAGGTTCGAAGTTCGACTGCTGGGTCAGCGGGCGCGAGCACGATTATTACTTCCATCCCTTCGTATTGCCGCAGGGATATCTCGAGACCAACCTGGTCGCCGGCTGGCTCAAGCGGCATGGGACCACGCCGTTCGCCGACCTCGTGAGTTTCCAGCCGCACCTGTGCGCGCAGGGCAAAGCGCCGAAGCAGGCTGTCACGCCCGAATACGCCGCGGTCGCCAACTACGCGTATCACCTCGATGCCGGAAAATTCGGCGTGTTCCTGCGCGACCATTGCGTCGCGAATCTCGGCGTGCGCCACGTGGCCGATCACATGACGGGCGTCGAATCCATGCCAAATGGCGACCTCGCCGCCATCGTGACGCGCAACAACGGCTCGTTGGCGGGTGACCTGTTCGTCGACTGCACCGGCCTCAACTCCTGGTTGTTAGGCGGGCATTTCGGCATCCCGTTCGTGCCGCAGGATCACGTGCTGTTCAACGACACCGCGCTCGCGCTGCAGGTGCCGTACGCGACCCCGGATGCCCCCATCGCCTCGCACACCATCTCGACCGCGCAGAGCAATGGCTGGATCTGGGACATCGGGCTGCCGACTCGCCGCGGCATCGGGCACGTGTTCTCGAGCAGCCACACCTCGGTGGAGTCCGCGGAGCGCGAGCTGCTGGCCTACGCCGAGCGCACGTCCGCCGCGGTGTCCGGCGCGCAGCCGCGCAAATTGACGTTCAAGCCCGGCTACCGGCGTGAATTCTGGCACCGCAACTGCGTGGCCATCGGTCTGTCGGCCGGGTTCATCGAGCCGCTCGAGGCCTCCGCCCTGGCGCTGGTCGAGCTCTCGGCGGCAATGCTGAGCGACGAAATGCCGGCGAATCGCGCGGCCATGGACATCGTCGCGCGCCGCTTCAACGACTTCTTCACTTATCGCTGGGAGCGGGTCATCGATTTCCTGAAATTGCACTATGTGTTGAGTCAGAGAGAGGATAGCGGCTACTGGCGCGATCACCGTCGCGCGGAATCCATCCCCAACCGGCTGCAGGAACTGCTGTTGCTTTGGCGGCACCAGCCACCTTCGCGCTACGATCTGCACCGGGTGGAGGAAGTGTTTCCGTCGGCGAGTTACCAGTACGTGCTCTACGGCATGGGCTTCAGGCCCGAGGCCGAAGGGTTCTCGCGCCGGGCAGACGATCCCGATCGTGCCGACGACTACTTCCGTGAAGCTGCCCAGCTGACGCGCCGGATGCTCGGTGCGCTGCCTGCCAACCGCGATCTTCTAGAACACATCAGGAAAAACGGGCTGCCGAGCCCGTGAGGCGAAACACGTGACTCAACATGCGCTTCTGAACAACATCCAGCACCGCGACGTTCGTATCATCACCGCGAACGGCGCCCAGTATGGCGACGACGTCATGGCGGCGATCACATTCCCCAGTGAATTTCGCACCATCCAGGCGCACTACCCGATCGTGTTCGCGAAGGACCGTGAAGAGAACTACGCGCCCATCGCGCTGTTCGGTTTCCGCGAGAAGCAGAACCTCTTCCTCAAGGGCGACAAGTGGGACGCAACCTACCAGCCGTTGATGATGGAACGGCAGCCGTTTCTCATCGGCAGCGCGCCGAACGGCAAGGTGATCCACATCGACCTCGATCACCCGCGGGTGAGCCGCACCGAAGGTCAACCGGTGTTTCTCGAACACGGCGGCAACAGCCCGTTCCTCGATCGTGTCGGCAATCTGCTCGCCAACATCGACGCGGGCCTCGCGCTCAATGCGCCGTTCGTCGCCGCGCTGCTCGAACACAAGCTGCTCGAATCCTTCGCGCTCGACATCCAGTTTTCCGACCAGACGCAAAATCGTTTCACCGGCTTCCATGCGATCCAGGAGGAACGCCTCAACGCGCTCGACGGTACGGCGCTCGAGTCGCTGCATCGGAAGGGATTCCTCTCCGCTATCTACATGACGATCGCGTCGTTCGCCAGGTTCCGCGACCTGATCGAACGCGCCAGCAAGCTGAATGCCGCCGACCGCTGACAAGATTCGCGAAGTCGCCGGTGTCGATCCGTGTGATTTGCCGGACGAGGTGCTCGAATCCACCGAGCCACTGGTGCTGCGCGGGCTGGCGGCGGATTGGCCGATGGTGCGCGCCGCGCGCGAATCGCCGCGCGCCGCGGATGCCTACCTGCGCAGGTTTTACCAGGACGCAACCGTCGGCGCGTTTCTCGGCGCTCCCGCCATCAAGGGCCGGTTTTTCTACAACGAGGACCTGACCGGCTTCAATTTCCGGCCGGTCAAGATCAAGTTCGACACCGTGTTGCTCGAGCTCGAACGCCTGCTCGACGACGCCAACCCGCCGTCCATCTACATGGGGTCGACCACCATCGACACCTGCCTGCCGGGTTTCCGCGCCGAGAACGATTTCGCGTTCGGTACGCGAGATCCGCTCGCCAGCATCTGGATAGGCAATCGCACGCGCATCGCCGCGCATCACGATCTGCCCGACAATCTGGCCTGCGTGGTCGCGGGGCACCGGCGTTTCACGTTATTCCCGCCGGATGAACTGCCGAACCTCTACATCGGTCCGGTCGACTTCACGCCGGCGGGGCAGGCGATCAGCCTGGTGGATTTCGCGGCGCCGGACTTCGGGCGCTTTCCGCGATTCGCCGACGCGCTGAAGGCCGCGCGTGTGGCCGAGCTCGCGCCGGGCGACGCATTGTTCATCCCCAGCTTGTGGTGGCATCACATCGAATCCCTCGATTCGTTCAACGTGCTGGTCAACTACTGGTGGCGGCAGTCACCGGCATTCATGGACTCACCGCTGAACGCGTTGTTCCACGCAATGATGACCGTGCGCGATCTGCCCCCCGCGCAGCGCCAGACGATGGAGACGCTGTTTCGTCACTATGTGTTCGAACCGGGCGAGGCCACGGCCGATCACATCCCGCCCGGTGCGCGCCGCATGTTGTCGCCGCTCGATGCGGAGCGCACGCGCGAGATCCGCGCCTTCCTGTTGAACCGGCTGAATAGATAGAGGTGCCCGTGGAACACAAACCCGTACGCAGGATCGTGATCGCCGGGGGTGGCACCGCCGGCTGGATGGTAGCCGCCGCCATCTCGAAGACCCTGGGCAAGCTGCTCGACATCAAGCTGATCGAATCCGACGAGATCGGCACGGTCGGGGTGGGCGAGGCGACGATCCCGACGCTGCTGCTCTACAACCGCCTGCTCGAGATCAACGAGCAGGAGTTCATGGCCGCGACGCAGGCCACGTTCAAGCTCGGCATCGGCTTCGAGAACTGGCGCGACCTGGGCCGGAACTACGTGCATTCCTTCGGCATCACCGGCAAGGACCACTGGACGGCGGGTTTCCAGCATTTCTGGTTGAAGGGCCGTGCGCGCAACCTGGCAAGCGACTACGGCGACTACTGCCTGGAGCTGCGCGCCTCGCTCGAGAGCAAGTTTGCGCACCTGCCGCGCAACGGCATGAATTACGCTTTCCATCTCGACGCGGGTCTGTACGCGAAATTCCTGCGCAAGTTCGCGGAAGGTTTCGGCGTCAAACGCATCGAGGGGAAGATCGCAGAAGTGAAGACCGACGAGCAATCTGGCTTCATCCATTCACTCAAGCTCGATAACGGCGACGTGATCGAGGGCGACCTGTTCATCGACTGCACGGGTTTCCGCGGCCTGCTCATCGGCAACGCGCTGCACGTCGGTTACGAGGACTGGTCCCACTACCTGTTCTGCGACAGCGCCGTGGCACTGCAGACCGAATCCGTCGGGCCCGCGCTCCCGTACACGCGTTCGATCGCGCGCGACGCCGGCTGGCAGTGGCGCATTCCGCTGCAACACCGCGTCGGCAACGGCATGGTGTTTTGCAGCCGTTACCTGGGCGACGAGCAGGCCAAACAGGCCTTGTTAGCCAATATCGAGGGCAAGGTGCTGACGGAGCCCCGGGTCATCAAGTTCCGCCCGGGCCAGCGGCGGCAGACCTGGAAGCGCAATTGCGTCGCCATCGGACTATCCAGCGGCTTCATCGAGCCGTTGGAATCGACCAGCATCCACCTCATCCAGCGCTGCACGCTGCGCCTGTTGCAGATGTTCCCGCGCGATGGAATACGTCAATCGGACATCGATGAATTCAACCAACAGACCAACGACGAGATCGAGCACATCCGCGATTTCATCGTGTTGCACTATCACGTGACGAATCGCCAGGACACGCCGTTCTGGCGCGCTTGTCGCGCGATGGACATTCCTGGCTCGTTGCGACATCGCATCGAACTGTTCCGCGAAACGGGTCGCGTATTCCGCGTGCCGAACGAACTATTCGCCGAAAACTCCTGGATTCAGGTTATGTTGGGGCAGGGAATCGAGCCGCAGCAGCATCATCCGGTGGCCGATCTCATGGGAGATGAAGAGTTGTCCGGTTTCTTGAACGGCATCAAATCGCAAGTCGATAGAACCGTGGCCCAGCTACCGTCGCACCAGGCGTATGTCGAGCAATACTGCAAGGCATCGCCCATGGGCGCGTCGGCGGGGTAGATAGCGGACGATGGCGAATATCTATGAAGTCGCGGAGCTGGCCGGCGTTTCGCTCGCGACGGTTTCGAGGGTCATCAACCCGGGCGCCAAGGTCAGCGACAAGACCCGCGAGAAGGTGCTGTCGGCCATGCGCGAGCTCGGCTACCAGCCGAACTCCATCGCCCAGTCGCTCGCCACCCGCAGTTCGAACGCCGTCGGCGTGCTGGTTTCGGAGCTCCACGGCCCGTTCTTCGGTGCCATGCTGAGCGCCATCGAACAGACGCTGAAAGCGGCCGGCAAGTTCGTGATGGTCGCAGCCGGCCACAGCAACGAAAACCAGGAGCGCGACGCGATCCGCTTCCTCGTCAGCCGCAATTGCGACGCGCTCATCGTCCACGCCGAGCGGCTGTCCGACAAGTTCCTCGTCGACCACGACCACACCACGACGCCGCTGGTGGTCATGAACCGCAAAGTGCGTGGGCTCTCCAGTCATTGCTTCAGTCTCAACAACGAGCTCGGCGGCTTTCTCGCCACGCAGGCGTTGATCAGGCGCAAACACAAACGTATCGCCTACATTTCCGGTCCGCTCGACTGGGTGGATGCCAAGCAGCGCTTCGCGGGCCACAAGCGCGCGTTGAGTGAGGCCGGTGTCAAATTCGACGATCGCCTGCTGCACGAAGGCGACTACCACGAGACCGGCGGTCAGGATGCGTTGAACGCGTTGTTCGCGAAGGAAATCCCGTTTACCGCGGTGGTCTGCGCCAACGATGAAATGGCCGCGGGCGCCATGGCCGCCGCGCACGAGCGCGGGCTCTCGTTGCCGGACGAACTGTCGATCGTCGGCTTCGACGACGCGCCCATCTCGCGTTACGTCTACCCGAAGCTGACCACCGTGCACTATCCGATCGCGGACATGGGGCGCATGGCGGCGCGTTGGGTGCTGCACAACGTGTACGAGCTCGACCAGGTCGTGCAGCAGGTCTTCGAGCCCAGGGTCGTCGAGCGCGACTCCATCGCCCGGCCTGCGTGACCCGCATGCGCCGGCGCACGATCGGCACCATCCTGATCGTCGCCCTGAGCGGTTTCCTGTGCGGCTTCGACGGCTCGCTGTTCACCGGTGCCGTCGGGTTCATCCAGAGCGAGTTCGATCTCAATGAATTCGCGCTGGGGTGGGCCGTCACCTCGATGGCGGTGGCGGCAACCGTTTCCATTTTCGTCTCCGGTCCGCTGGCCGATCGCTTCGGGCGCCGTGCCGTGTTGCGTCTCGCCACGTCCGTCTTCGCGGTGTCCGCGCTGCTGGCGGCGTTCTCGGAGAATTTCTCGACGCTGATCGCCGCGCGCCTGTTGAGCGGGTTCGGCGTCGGCGCAGTCCTCATCACCGGGCCCATGTACATCGCCGAGCTTTCGCCGTCGGCATGGCGCGGCCGCATGGTGTCGCTGAGCCAGTTGTTCATCGTGCTCGGCACGCTGGCGGCGTTTTCCAGCAACTACCTCATCGTGCGCTTCGGCGGCGCCAGCCTGCTGGCGGGCCTGCACCTGGTCGACTGGAACTGGCGCTGGATGCTGGGGGTCGGAGCGTTGCCGGCGATTCCGTATTTCTTCGCATTGTGGTTCGTGCCGGAAAGTCCGCGCTGGCTCGCCATGCACGGGCGGATGCCGGCCGCACGCCGCGTGTTCGAGCGGCTCATCGGCGACGAGCGCGCCGATCGCGAACTCGAGTCGGTCATTCATTCGCTCGAGCACGAAGCACGGCGCGAGAAGCCCAAGGTGTCGGAGATCTTCGATCCGGCGTTACGGCGCGTGTTGTTCATCGGATTGGTGGTCGGCGTGCTGCAGCAGATCACCGGCATCGGCTCCGTGCTGTCGTATGCCGTCGTGATCTTCGAACGCGCCGGCGCGGGCGCCAATGCGTCTTTCATGCACACAGTGCTCGTGGGCGTGGTGAACGTGTTGTTCACCGTGCTTGCGCTACTGCTGGTCGACCGTGTGGGACGCCGTCCGCTGCTCATGCTCGGATGCCTCGGCATCGGCGGTTTCCTCATGCTCGCGGCCTACGGTTTTCATGTCGAACGGACGGAGCAGGGGCCGCTGCTCGTGCTCATCGGCACGCTCGGTTTCGTCGCGAGTTTTGCCTTCTCGATCGGCCCGGGCATGTGGGTGCTGTTCTCGGAGATATTCCCCAACAGGATCCGCGGCCTGGCGATCTCCTGCGTCGGCGTCGTGAATTCCGTCATCTGCGTCATCGTGCAATTCGTGTTTCCGTGGGAGATGGCGACGCTCGGTGGCGCGCGGACGTTTTTCATCTACGGCGCATTCGGGTTGATAGGTGCGGTATTGATGTGGCGCGTCGTCCCCGAAACCCGCGGTCGCAGCCTCGAGGAGATCGAGGAGTCGCTGGTGCGCCGTCCCTGATTCGAGCCGTCGACGTCGGCATCGTCCGATTGCGCTGGTGGCCGGCCTTCCCTAGTTTGCTGAAAAAGCGTACCTCGAAGTGTCGATCTGCGCAGCGGCCGTTCGGCCATGCAGTGAACACCCGAAATATACGGAGTCCGACATGCAATTCAGCCAGAAAATCGCTCCCTGCCTGTGGTTCGACAAGGAAGGCGAAGACGCCGCCAAGTACTACGTCGGTATCTTCAGGAATTCGCGCATCGTTTCGATCTCGCGGTATCCCAAGGCCGGCAAGGAAGTCCATCACCAGCCCGAAGGCGCCGTCCTGACGGTCGCGTTCGAACTGGACGGATGCCCGTTCACCGCACTGAACGGCGGCCCTGTCTTCAAGTTCAGCGAAGCGATCTCGCTGCAGATCTTCGTCGACGACCAGAAAGAGCTCGACTACTACTGGGACAAACTGACGGCGGGCGGCGACCCGAAGGGGCAGGTGTGCGGCTGGCTCAAGGACAAGTACGGTCTTTCATGGCAAGTAGTGCCCAGGAAGCTGATCGACTGGTGGGAGAAGCCCAGCGAAAAATCCGAGCGTGCATTTGCCGCCATGATGAAGATGGGAAAACTCGACATCGCGGCGCTCGAACGCGCCTACAACGGCTAACTACCGGTGTCGATCGACGCCGTGCTCGATGCGACCCAGTGGCCAGCCATGGCGGTGACGCTGTTTGCCGCCTGGCTGGTCGCTTCGCGCCACAAGGCGCGGCGGGAGGCCGGCTTCTGGTGGTTCATCCTGAGCAACGCCCTGTGGATCGTCTGGGGGTGGCACACACACGCCTGGGCATTGATCGCGCTGCAGGCGGGGTTGTTTGCACTCAACGTTCGCGGCGCGCTGAAAAACGAGTAGAAAAGCGACTAACACCGCGGCAGCCGTTTGATCGTCGTTCGAGGGGGGGGCGTGACCTGTCTCGCGGATGAAGGCCGGCTCGATCTGGCAGCTTACTTGCCCGCAGGTAGTGAGGCGAACGCGCTCGCGGCGAGCAGGAATGCACCGGTGCCGTAATACTGCGTATCGGTCTCGGCGACCTTGTCGGGCTGATCGCTGACCTGCTGCACCCAGCCGAGCCGGCCGTCTTTGGCGACGGCGCGCGTCAGCGCCCTCCAGCCGCTGTCGATGGCGGGGCGGTACTCGGCGGCGTCGAGCAGGCCGTGCTTGACGCCCCAGGCGAGGCCGTAGACGTAGAAGCCCGTGCCGCTGGTCTCGGGCGGAGAATTCTCCGGGCCTAACAAAGAGGGTGGCCAGTAGCCATCTGGCTTCTGCAGCGACTTCAATTTCACCGCCATGTCGCGGAACAACGCCTCGAGCCGCGGGCGATGTGCGCTGTTGGCGGGCAAAACATCGAGGATGTTGGCGATACCGGCGAACACCCAGCCGTTGCCGCGGCTCCAGAACAACTTGCGACCCTGATCGTCGCGCCGGCCGAAAAAACGGCTGTCGCGGAAATAGAGTTTCTCCGCCGGGTCGTACAGGAAATCGGTGGTAGCCCAGAATTCCTGCAACGCGAACTCCGCATAACGCGGATCGCCAGACAGCTGCGAGAGTTCCACCCAGGCAGGCGGTGACATGAACAATGCGTCGCACCAGCACCAACGGCGCAGGCACTCGGTGGATTCGTAGTCGGTGGCCGGGACGAAGCTCAGGTGCACGATCGCGGGCGCCGCGAGGATCGCGTCGAACGTGGCGCGCAACGGCGCGAATGCTTCCGCGCCGGCTCCGTTATGCGCCGCCCACAGGTAACCCTGGCCGATCACGTGATCGTCCGCGTGATAGCGGCGCGGGCCAAGCGTCCATTGATTTGCACGGCCCATCGTCAGGATGGCGTCGCGAAAGCGCGGCTCCCCACTGGCATCCGCGAAACGCGTCATGCCCACCCAGAACGCGCCTTGCTGCCAGCTGCGGGCACTGCGCGTTTCTTCGACGAAACTGGTGATGCCCTGGTCGGAGGCGTCCATGCGCGCAAGCTGCCAATCGGCCACGCGTGCCGCGAGTTTGAGTACGGATTTGCGGGAGGTTTCTTTCTCGCCGCTCGTTGCGACTAAACACGTCGAGAGGAGCAGCGCTGCCGAGGCGCCGCGCCAGCGGAATGTGTTCATTCATCGACCCCCATCGTTCAGAGGGTTGAATGATGCGATGGTGCTCGTACGAATGAAAGCCGGATGCGTGGGCGGCGGCATCGCGACGTTTGGCAACGCGCTGAAGATTGAAGAAGCCATTCGTACCCGGTCGCCGCGAATCGGCTGTCGGGTCTGAAAGCCTTGGCGAGGGCGCGACTGGTTTTTGCCGCGAAGGCGCGGGGCGCGATCGGATTGGGTGAAGGCCGCAAAGCGAAGGAGCACATATGCGAATGCGCCGAGGACGGCATCTATGCGCATGGAAAATGGGCGGGAAGGAGTGTCCTAGACGGGGATCGGACGATGATGAGTTAAACGTGAAATGTGATCTGGACTGGCCGAAGGAGAGGGTTGCGGGGTAGTTGAAGGCGCCGGTGGGTGAGCGGCTTTTGCCATTTGGCAGGTTGACTGGTTAGGCGACACGTGATGAAGTCAAATCAAATGGTTACGAAGACTGGCAAATGTTATGCCGCACTTTTGCGGCTTTGTAATGCCGCATTTCTGCGGCCTACTTACAGTTAGGCGCCATGCGTAGCCGACTCCCAATTGCTCTCGCGCTTGCTACCGCTGCGGTTGCATGCACGAAGGAATCGGATGTCGCGGCAATTAGTTCCAACGTTGCGCAAAGCGTTTGCGCCCTTCCAGCCATCCACGCGGAGCACGACGGGAAGCGAGCTCAGATTCGCGGCCGTTTCGATGTGCACGCGCACGGCGTCTTCCTTAAAGATGAGCGTTGCCCTGGCTATATGCTGTCGCTCGAGGGGGTAAGCGGAGGGCCAGATGTCACGCTCTGCACCCCGGAGCGCCTCGCACAGGAGTTTGGATGCCCTGGCGGAAACAACAACGGCCCGGTTGTCACGGTGGTAGGTATTCTTAAGCCGTCCAAGAAGTCCGAGTACGGGAATATTCTGGTCTCGGAGATGCGTGACTTCGAGAATGCACGCACAGGCGAGCGTTTCACACCTTGAACGGGCGCCTAACAAATCGCTGGAGCGGACGCGCGAAGGATAAAGTGCCAAGCTCTTACATCGGCGCGCGCGCCGCTCAGCTCAAACGTTAGGCCGCTTTGGAGGTCAGCGATGATTCGGGACGACGTCGTAAAAGCTCTTTGCGCAACGGGAAAATGGTCGGAACCTACAGCGAGGCTTGCCGAGCGCGCTCGCTATCGATGCGAGTACTGCTCCTGTGACCTGCTGGCCTCCCTCGACGCCTACAAGCGGTTTGAGGTCGATCACATTGTGCCCACATCTAAAGGTGGTGATCCTCTGGACTTCGACAACCTTGCGCTAGCTTGCCGGCACTGCAATGTGCACCTGAAGCGTTCGTGGGATCCCCGAGAGGCCGTGGGGCAAGACGCGACTCGTGAGCGCCTAATTGAGGCTGTTAAGAGCCACTTGTTGGATGCTGCGGAGCGCTACAGCTCGGATCTGACCGTCGTTCGGACGATAGTGGGGTGGTCACCTGATGGCGCGGCCTAACAAATCGCTGGAGCGGACGCGTGATAGATAAAAGTGCCAAGCTCACACAACAGCGGCCGCGCCGCTCGGCTCAACCGTTAGGCATGCTCGGGATGGCGCCACTCAACTTCAAGATTGCCCTTGCCACCGGGTGGTTTGCCATTTGTGGGTGCCTGTTGGCGTATGCGGGGTTTGGATTCCACAATTGGTTTGTCGCGGCCATCGGTGTCTTTGAATTATTTGGTGCTGCAGGTGTACTAGTGCGCTGGCAATTGTCTCAATGGCTTCTGTACTGCCTGTCAATCTTAGTAGTGGCCTTATGGCTCTATAGGCTCATTTGGTCGATGCAGGCTGGTGGGTCTACGTACGAGCTATATTCGATCACCGCACTTGTTGTGTTTGTGGGCGTCACAACTTGGAGCGCTCATACGGTAAGACGCTGCTTTCACCGCGCAGCCGATCAGGCCTAACAAATCGCTGGAGCGGACGCGTGAGGGATAAAGTGCTAAGTTCAAACGTCGGCGTGCGCGCCACCCAGCTCAATCGTTAGACCGCATCAATGTCGGCAGTGACGTTCAAGGCCACCGTTTTGAAATCTCTGCAGGGTGCTTTAGGCCACGCTGGGCTCAAGAAACTGGCCCCACGTTTTGGAAGGAGGCAGGGGACGTCGTCCATCTGGTGGCGCTGCAGAGCAGTCAATCCAGCACAGCTTGGACGCTTCGGCTTACCGTCAATCTCGCTGTCACGGTGCCGAAGCTGCGCGGCCCAATACACGAGGTTTCGTCCGCTCAGTGGCGAGAACGCATCGGAGCTGTGATGCCAGATCCTAGGGATCGATGGTGGAATATCTCCTCGTCTCGCGAGGCGGAGGCGGTAGCGCAAGACATGATTGATGCACTTCATCAGTTTGGTCTGCCTGCGCTAGGACGCATTTCGAGCGTGGCAGACTTGTTGCGCCTGTTGGAGTCAGGCAGGTCCCCCGGTCTCACTGCCGTTCAAGCCGCTCAATGCATAAATCAACTTCGCAGTATTGCGGCCTAACAAATCACTGAAGCGCACGCGTGGAAGATAGAATCCCAAGCCCATGCAGCGGCGCGCGCGGCGGTCAGCTCAACGGCTAGGCGCTATAACCCCATGTATCGGAGGTCGTGTGGTCAAGACAACAAGTTCGATGCTGATGCTGACAATGATTTGTTGGGTGGGCGCTTGCGCGGCGGCAGGATCCGAATCCGCCTGCAAACCGTCGGCTGAAGCGAGCCGAAACCTGGTTCTGTCTTTCTACAAGAAGGCCTTGATTGAGAAGCAGCCCCGGGCTGCGTTTACGCAGTACGTGTCCGCCGGTTTTGTCGAGCACAAGCCGGACGTTCCCAACGGAGGAGTCGCGGCTGTTGCGGATTTTCTCGAGGACCTGATCAAGGAACTGCCGGACGCACGGTGGGAGATTCTTCGCACGGTCGCAGAAGAAGATCTGGTTTTTCTGCATGCTCGATTTACTCCCGCGCCTGGTTCTCCACCCTACGCCATCGCAGATATATTCCGCGTTGACAATTGCGTTATCGTCGAGCACTGGGATGTGGTTGGACCACCTCGCGATGGGCAGCCCAATTCCAATTCTCGATTCTAAGAAAGGCCGATAGGCGCCTGACAAATCGCTGAAGCGTGCGCGGCGCTTTGCTAAATAGTTAGAGGACCCGGGGTATTCACATGGACTACTTTCAACTCATCTTCTTCACTGTATTCGCCTTGATCGCAGGGAGCTTTTTGTTCGGTCGGCTCAAGTACGGCAGCTGGACCGGGGCATTCTTGAAGGGCAGCATCGAGCAGACCTACGGCGAGGTTCTGCTTTCACGGGGTGTCGCCAGCTCGCAGGTGCTTAAAGTCGTGGAACTCAGGGACGGCAACGGCCAGGCGTTTGTGGGTCTTGTTATCACTGCGAAGGCGCCTCTCGCCGCAAGCATGACGCCGTACCGACTCTCTAAAGACCAGGCGCGCGAGCTGGCTGGCCTGCTGTCCTTGGCTGCCAAGTGAATTGCCTAGTAAATACTGAGACACATACATCCCTTCGGTATTCCACCAACGTCACATTAGATCGCAAGCAAGACCAACACACTTAGGAGTCGGTTATGGCGAAGTATCGGCACTCACTACCTCAACTGGGTGGGCAGCTGTTCGTGACCGACGGTGGCATTGAGACCACGCTCATTTTCCTCGACGGCATCGAACTACCGCATTTCGCTTCTTTCCCGCTTTTCGGGACACCTCAGGGCGTGGAAGCGCTTTACCGCTACTTCCATACTTACGGTGCTCTGGCGCGAAGGTTCAACACGGGACTGATCCTGGAAACGGCGACGTGGAGGGCAAGCCCGGATTGGGGAGGCCGGCTTGGCTATACCGCTCAGCGTCTGCAGGAAGTCGACAGACAGGCAGTTCGCATGCTGGAAGAAATCCGCACCGCGCATGAATCCGACCAAACGCCTATCGTGATCAGCGGCTGCCTCGGGCCACGAGGGGACGGGTATGTACCAGATTCGGCCATGTCTGCGGCCCACGCAGCGGAATATCACCGGCCACAAATCGAAACTTTCGCCGAGACTGCGGCAGATCTGGTCACTGTACTCACGATGAATTACGTCGAGGAAGCCGAGGGCATCGCCCAGGCCGCGAAAAGCGCCGATATGCCCGTGGTGGTTTCCTTCACCGTGGAGACAGACGGCAAGCTGCCCACCGGGCAGCCCTTGGGAGACGCAATTCAGCAGATCGATGATTCGACGGGGGCGTTTCCGGCTTACTACATGATCAACTGCGCTCATCCCAGTCATTTCGATCACGCGATACGCGGGGATGAGCCATGGACGGAACGAATTCGCGGTGTCCGGGCAAACGCTTCGAGAATGAGCCATGCCGAGTTGAACGATGCGCTCCAGCTCGACGCGGGGAATCCGATCGAGTTCGGGCGAGACTACGTGAACCTGCGAAGTGAAAAGCTGACCCACCTCAACGTGCTGGGCGGCTGTTGCGGAACTGATCATCGTCACATCGAACAGTTGGTGTTGGCTTGCGAATCGCTCTTTCCAAAAGTGATCTAACTAAATGCCGAAGTGCATCCGCGAGGAATTAAAGTGCCACTACGACGCAATAGAGTTCGCTTGTCAGGCGTATTGCTGGGATTCATCGCCTTGCGGGCGAGCTTGCCGGCTGCCGCGGCCGATGGGTTATGCCCGCCGCTACAGGAATTCGTCGCATCGGTGAAGCCGGGCGAAACCCGGGTGCTCAAGTTCCATACGATCTGGGGCAGCAATTTCAAGGATCGGGATGGACAGGCAGCCGGCGCGAAACGCTGCGATTTCGGCGACTACGAACTGGCGAAGTCGGTCTGCAAGTACCTCATGGATTCCGGATCCGTCGATTCCCCCGGATTCAACGCCAAGGCGGTCATCAGCTGCGTTTCCCCGAAGACACGATTTGCCGCGGGGACCAAGCTCGGTGCCATCTCGTTCCAGATGACCGTGGAGACGGATTTGCGCGGCAGTCTCGTGGGCGTCGCATTGAAGGAGGATGAGCAGTTGGGTGGCGTGGTGTTGTCGATCTCCGTAACCGGAAACCAGTGAGCACCCGCATCAACGTACTCAGATCATCCAGCCGCCGTCGATCACGTGAATCTGGCCCGTCGTGAATCCTGATTCATCGCTCGCCAGGTGCAACGCGAGCGCTGCTATCTCGTCCGGCCTGCCAAGACGCCCCATCGGTTGTCGCGCTTCGAATTCCGCGCGCGCCTTCGCATAGTCGCCAGACGCATGCAGGCGCGATTGCAGGGATGGGGTGTCCACGGTACCGGGGCAGATGGCATTGCATCGTACTCCCTGCGCGACGAAATCCGCCGCCACCGATTTAGTTAGCCCGATCACGGCGGCCTTCGTGGTGCCATACGCGCAGCGATCCGGCACGCCGGTGATCGAGCTCGCCACCGATGACATGTTGATGATCGAACCCTTGCGTGCCTCGATCATGCCCGGCAGGAAGGCGCGGATCATGTGATACATCGAGTTCACGTTGAGATCGAAGGCGGCGCTCCACTTGTCAGGATCCACCGTAAGCACGGTTCCGCCGGGCACGGAGCCCGCGCAGTTGAACAACACATCGATGCGGCCGACGTTCTTGGCGAACACGGCAATCGCGGCTGGGTTGCGCACATCCAGCACCTGTGCCTCACAACCCGCGACCGATTGCAGCGCCTTCGCATCGATGTCCGCGGCGACCACGCGCGCCCCCGCGCGCGCAAACGCCTCCGCGCTCGCACGACCGATGCCGGAGCCGGCCGCCGTAACCACGGCGATTTTCCCGGAGAGCCGCTTAGATTCCATAAGTTCTCCGTGCCACCGCCGATTGAACCTGCTCGCGTTCCGCGAAGCTCAGGCGGTTGATGAGGATGCCACTCACGCTGTGCCAGTCTTCATATGAACACACCAGCTCGCATACGGGCCAGTCGCTGCCCCACATGAGGCGCTTCGGTCCGAAGTTTTCGAACAGGTGATCCAGACATTCGACGAAGGTTGGCGCATCGGCCTTTCCGGCCTCGGTGACGAGGCCGGATATCTTGCACACGACTTCGCTTTGCGCAGCCAGCGCGGCGATCTCGCGTTTCCAGGTTTCGATGTCGCCGGTGGCGAGCGGTGGTTTGGCCGCGTGATCCAGCACGGTGGTGAGATCGGGATAACGCGCGGTAAGTTCGCGCAGTGCGGGCAGGTGCTGCTGTTTGATCAGCGCATCGAACACGAGACCGTGGTCGATGATGGCCTCGAACACCGGGTCGAACTCCTGGCGCAGCATCCATCCGGTGTCGGGAATGTCCTGGAGCATCGGCCGCAAGCCGACGACGTTCAAGTCGGCCGCGAGCTCGCCGATCGCATCGACGGCGTTGGGGTTCTCGAAATCCACCCATCCCACGACTCCCGCGATGAACGAATGTTCGCGCGCGAGTTGCTGCAGGAAACGGGTCTCCGCGGCGGTCGGCGCCGCCTGCACGACGATGGTCGAGCCGACGCCGGCGCGTGCGAGTTTTGGGGCGAGATCCGCGGGCAAGTAGTCCTTGTAGATAGGCCGCAACGCGGGCGTCAGCCAGCCATAGTCGCCGCGGTCCAGGCGCCAGAAGTGCTGATGGCTGTCGACGATGGGATTCACACTGGCAGTGGCGCGCGAGCATCGACCAGACCGCGATCGCGCAGGGCGCGCCAGAACCCGGCTGGAATCTCATGGGCGAACATCGCCGCGCAGTTGCGCGCCTCTGCGCCATTGACGCAGCCGGCCACCACACTGACGACACTCGGATGCGCGAGCGGGAATTGCAGCGCGGCCGCCTGCAAGGGCACGGAGAACTCCCCACACACGGCTTCGAGCTTGCGCACGCGCTCGAGGACCGCCTCGGGCACCGCCGCATAGTTGTAATGTGCGTTGTTGCCGGCTCGAGAGCCCGCCGCGAGAATTCCCGAGTTGAAAGGTCCGCCGCAGATGATCGACACCCCGCGCGCGGCGCACAACGGCAGTAATTCCGTGAGCGCCGGCTGCTCCAGCAACGTGTAGCGGCCCGCGAGCAGGATGCAATCGAGCTCGCAGTGTTGTAGTAGCTCCACGCAGACTTCCGCTTCGTTCACGCCCAATCCGATGGCGCGGACCGTGCCGGCGGCGCGCAAGTCCTGCATGGCGCGATAACCGCCCGTCAGGAATTCGCTGACGCGCGTTGCATGCGCATCGCCGTGCGTGAGGCGGCCGATGTCGTGGCACAGCAGAATGTCCAGGCGCGCGACGCCGAGACGCTCGAGGCTTTGGGCGTGCGAATCCATCACCGCTTCGTAGCTGTAATCGAACACGGGCGCGAACGGGCGCGCGGAGAAATATCCTTCGCGCCCTACACCGGCATTCTGTGGCCCGGTGGGCACGAGTCGGCGCCCGACCTTGGTGGAGATCACGGGCGGGGGCAGAGCGCCGCTCAGGGCATTGCCGACACGTAGTTCGCTCAATCCAAAGCCGTAAAACGGCGCCGTGTCGAAATAACGCACGCCGGAGGCGAAGGATTCGTGCACGGCGTCGAGGGCGTCTTTTTCAGGGAGCTCGCGATACAAATTGCCGATACCGGCGCCACCGAAGCCGAGCACGCTGACTTCGAGGCCGGTTCGGCCGATCCCGCGTTTTGCCAGCCCACCCTTCACGATGCCGCGCTCACGCGCCTGCTGTCCCGATCGCGGCGCGAAACCCACGCGAACACGAACACGATGGCGAAGCAGAACGCCGGAACGACATACGCCGCGTTGATCGACGTCTCGCGCGAGATCCAGCCCATGATGGCCGTGAACACGGCGCCGCCGATGATGGCCATGACGAGAAACGCGGAGCCGGACTTCGTGTGTTCGCCGAGGCCGCGCAGGCTCATCGTGAAGATGGTCGGAAACATGATCGACATGAAGAAGCTGGAAGCGATCAGGGCGGTGAGGCCGGCGTGCCCGCCCAAACCGGCCGCTGCCAGGCACAACACCACGTTGATCGCGGCGAACGCCGCCAGCAACTTCGCGGGGTTCAGCCGCGACATCAACGCTGTGCCGATGAATCGGCCGGCGAAGAAGATCGCGAAAGAGATAGGCAGCCAGTGCACCGCCTGTTTTTCCAGCGTTCCCGGGAAGTTGAACTGGGTGTATCGGATCAGAAAACTCCAGACGCCGACCTGCGCGCCGACATACGCGAACTGGGCGAACACGCCGAGCCAGTAACGCGGGAATTTCGTCAGGCCGCCGAAGCCTCCTTCGGAACCGCGTGGCTGGTCGACCGGCGGGAACTTCACGACGGCAACCAGCGCCGCCCAGGACAACACGATCGCCGCGATGATGATGTAGGGTAGTTTGACCGCGGCGAGCTCGGATGTACGGAAAGCCGCCAGCGCATCCGTTGTCATGGCCTGCAGCTGTTCCGGCGTGAAAAACACGTCCGAAAAGATGAGCAGGCCGCCGATGAACGAGCCGGACATCGTGCCGACCGGGTTGAACATCTGCGCGAAGTTCAGGCGCTGATCGGCAGTCGCCGCCGGCCCCATGACCGCGATCAGTGGGTTCGCGGAGGTTTCCAGGAACGCGCAGCCGCTCGCGATGATGTAGAGCGCGATGAGAAAGCCGTAGTACTCGCTGGCGTGTGTCGCGGGCAGGAAAAGCAGGGCGCCCGCGCCGTACAGGCACAAACCCAGCAATACCGCCGCGCGATATCCGAAGCGCCGCATGAACAGCGAGGCAGGAATCGCGAAGCAGAAGTAGCCGAAGTAGAACGCCGATTGCACGAGGCTCGAGCCGAGGTCATCGAGCTGGAACGCCTTGCGGAACTGCGGGATGAGCACGTCATTGAGGCTGTTCGCGACACCCCACATGAAGAACAGTCCGACGATGAGTACCGTTCCCGTCAGGTACCCCGGCGTGATCAGTGCGCGTTTCGCGGGTTCACTCATGGCAGATCTCCGTGTACGACTTCATTCGAGATCTGAAGTGCCGCGGCACGCACGTACTCCACCGACGGCTGCATCTCCATGACCAACGGGTTGCAGTGCACGAACGGCACGGTCAACGCGGCGACGGCGATGTCGCCGCGCAGGATGGGTGCAGACAGATCGACGATGCCGCGCACGAAATCCGAGTCCGCTTCGTGGTGGCCGCGTTCGCGCACGGCATTCGCGCGCGCCACGAAATTGTCGGCTTCTTCACCCTTCAGCCGGCAGCGCTTGAGCCAGGCGTGGCGCACGTCGTCATTTTGATAGGCAAACAACACCAGACCCGAGGCGGCGCGCACGATTTCGCGCCGATAGCCGATGCGCACCGAGAAACCCAGATCGCCGGGACGTTCGATGCGCGTGATCACGACGATCTGGTCTTCCGATGCCACCGCAACGTGACAGGACTGACCGATGTCATGCGCGAGTTTGCGCATGATCGGCAGCGCGGTTTCGACCAGCGATCGCACCGGCGCCTGCGCCATCGCGAGGGCGAACAACTTGTTGGTCAGCACGTAGCCGGAGCCGTTTTCGGCCGTGGTGATGAATCCCTTGAATTCCAGCACCTGCAGCATGCGGAACAATTCGCCCGATGAGCGGCCCAGGCGTTGCGAGATGGTGGAGAGGTTCAGCGGGGACTTGTCAGCGGCGAGCAGCTCGATGACGTCGAGACCTTTCTCGAGCGCCGGCGCGCGGTAACGACTGATGCGGGAGTTGGGGTCGGCGGCGCTGTACGGTGGGCCCGATTTGGTGGTCATTGTTTGCTTTTTTCTATTGGTACTGACCGGCGAGGGACTCTGCTCATAGCCGGTTGCCCGTTGAGCGCCGTCGCATCGACGCGCTCACTAGAAACCGCTTGATCCTGGCTTTTCATTACAGCATTGTTCTTTTACTCGAAAAATCATAACCGGAATCGAGCCGTTGGCAATCTTTGCCGGGGCCTGACGACTGCCCCGCAACGACGAGCCAGTACGAGGAATCGATGAAATTTCTGACGACACTGTTCGCTGCAGTGCTGCTTGCCGCGTGCACGGTCAGCACGAGCGAGGGCACGTATGCCCAGTACGAACGCGGTGTGATCGTCACGCCGTCGTCAGGCGCCGCAAAACGCGTGCAGCTGCTGGTGATTTCCGCCGGTATCGTGGAGGTCACCGCGGTGCCCGGCGAGGATATCGTCCTGCCGGTGAGCGTGATGGTGACGAAAGCGCCGGCCGGCAAACCCGACTTCAGAGTGGCCAGGTACGACGGAGAGATCACGCTCGCAACCGCAAAGCTGATCGCACACGTCTCGCTCGTGACCGGCGCGGTGACATTCACCGGTCCCGACGGCGAGCCGCTGCTCGAAGAGGTGCCCGTGCGCACGTTGGGCTCTGGTGTGTCGCAGCGTTTCAATCCGGGCTCCGACGAAGCGTTCTTCGGCCTGGGTCAGCATCAGAACGCGCAGATGAACCTCAACGGTGAAGACGTCGAGATCGCGCAGCACAACATGGATATCGGTGTGCCATTCGTGGTTTCGAGCCGCAACTACGGCGTGTTGTGGGACAACAATTCGATCACGCGCTTTGGCAATCCGAAGCCCTACGGTCTCGCGTCGCGCGACCTGATCATTCGCGACGCGACGGGCAAGGAGGGCGGCTTCACTGCGAGATATTCCATCGGCGGCATGCAGCAGCTTGAGCGCGTCGAGAAGGACGTCAACTATCAGTACATCCGCGATCGGGCGGCGTGGCCGAAGGAGCTGCTGACGGGCAAGGAACCGCGGGTCGGCGCGCCGGCCAGCATTCTTCCCGACCAGTCGGTGACGTGGGAAGGCACGGTCGAATCCGCGATCGGCGGCCACCACAAGTTCCAGCTCTACGGCAGCAGCTACTTCAAGGTGTTCGTCGACGACAAGCTGGTGCTCGATCGCTGGCGCCAGAACTGGGCCGCCTGGTATCACAACTTCGCCATCGAGCTTTCAGCCGGCAAACCCGCGAAAGTGAGGATCGAGTGGATTCCGAATGACGGCTACATCGCGTTGCTGCACAACGATCCGTTGCCGGATGCGGAGAGGCACTCGCTGACGTTCACGTCGGAAACCGGCGCCGCGATCGACTACTACTTCATCGTCGGCAATTCGCCGGACGAAGTGATAGCAGGTTATCGGACGATCACCGGCAAGGCGGTGATGCTGCCGCGCTGGGCGTACGGCTTCTGGCAGAGCCGCCAGCGTTACACGACGCAGACAGAGTTGCTGGATGTGGCGGCGGAATACCGCAAGCGCAGGATTCCGCTCGACAACATCGTGTTGGACTGGTTTTACTGGAAAGAGGACCAGTGGGGTTCGCACGAATTCGATCCGGCGCGGTTTCCAGATCCGAAGGGGATGATAGACAGGCTGCACGCACAGAACGTGCGTTTCATGATTTCGGTGTGGCCGAAGTTCTATCCGGCTACGGCTAACTACAAGGAGCTGGATGCCGCGGGTTTCATGTACCACGGCAACATCGAGGCGGGCGCGAAGGACTGGGTAGGTCCGGGTTATGCCTCGTCGTTCTACGATCCGTATTCCAAGCGCGCACGCGACCTGTACTGGCGCCAGATCGACCGGAAGCTGAACGTGCTCGGCGTCGACGCGTGGTGGATGGATGCTACCGAACCCGATCCGCATTCGAATCTCGACATCGATTCGATCAAGGCGCGAATCGGTCCGACGGCGCAGGGGCCGGCGGACCAGTACTTCAACACCTATGCGCTAGTCCACACCGAAGGCGTGTACCGCGGCTCGCGCGAATCGGACCCGGACAAACGCCTGTTCATCCTCACGCGCTCGGGCAATGCCGGAATCCAGCGCAATGCATCCGCGGTGTGGAGCGGCGACATCGCGTCCCGTTGGGACGATCTTTACAACCAGATATCCGCCGGTGTGAGCATCGGATATTCGGGCTTGCCCAACTGGACGTTCGACATCGGCGGCTTCGCGAACGAGGCGCGCTACAGCGCACGCCAGCCGACGGCGGCGGATCTGGAAGAATGGCGCGAGATCAATCTGCGTTGGTTCCAGTTCGGCGCATTTGCGCCCCTGTTCCGCTCGCACGGCGAGTATCCGTTCCGCGAGATCTTCAATCTTGCGCCGCAAGGGTCGGAGGTTTACGACAGCCTCGTGTGGCACGACAAGCTGCGTTATCGCCTGCTGCCATATACGTACACCTCGGCCGCGGATACTTTCCATCGCGACGGCACCATCATGCGCGGCCTGACGATGGACTTCATGAACGACAGGCGGGCGCGCGAAGTGCGCGACGAATATTTGTTCGGCAAGGCTTTCCTGGTGGCGCCGGTGCACGAATTCCGCGCGCGTGCCCGCGCTGTCTATCTACCCGCCGGCGCCGACTGGTACGACTTTCATACCGGGACGCTGAGCAGGGGCGGGCAGACGTTGACTGCCGCGGCGCCTCTCGATCGCATGCCACTGTTCGTGCGCGCGGGGTCGATTGTGCCGGTGGGCCCGGACATCCAGCACACCGCCGAAAAGCCCGGCGCGCCGCTCACGTTGTTCGTGTTCACCGGTGCCGATGGCAGCTTCGAACTGTACGAAGACGACGGCGTGAGCTATGGGTATGAGAGGGGCGAGTTTTCGCGCCTTCCGATGCGGTATGACGCGGCGCAGGGCACGTTGACGATCGGCTATCGTGCCGGCAGTTACCCCGGCATGGCCGAAGCGCGCACCTTCAATGTGCGCTGGATAAAGGCAGGCGCCGCTCCACCGGCTGATCTCGATGCGAAGCCCGATGCGACGATCCAGTACATGGGCACCCCCGTGACGGTGAACTAGGAAGAGGTGCCGGGGTGCAATTCTCGTAATTGCGCCATCGCTTGGTCTCGAGCTTTGGTCAGCGCAATTACGAGAATTGCACCCCGGCACCACTCTCTGCGCCACCGCTGTGGTAAAACTTCCGCCACGGGGGGTGTTCTCTACTAATAAGAAAGGGAGTGCGCCGTGGCGAAGGTTCCAGCGGGTGTGGGTCCGCGCTTTCCACAAGTCGTCGTGCTCGTGGGAGCGACTGGCGATCTCGCGCGCCGCAAGCTGATTCCGGGGTTGTTTCACCTCGCGAGCGCGGGATTCATCCCCGGCTGCCGCATCATCGGCGTGTCGCTCGACGAATTCGATGCCGAGGCGTTTCGCGGCTTCGCGCGCGAGGCGCTCAACGAATTTTCCGCGCGCAAGGTCGGTGATGCCGACTGGAGCACGTTCGCAGGTTCCCTCGACTACGTTTCGCTCGCCGCCGGCCCCGCCGTGTTGGCCGACGCCGTGGCGCGCGCGGAGAAGTCGATCGGCACGGAAAGCCGGCGTTTGCATTACCTGAGCGTTCCGCCCAACGCCGCGCTCTCCGCGGTGCGCATGCTGGGCGACGCGGGACTGGTGCAGAACTCGCGCGTCATCATGGAGAAGCCGTTCGGCACCGATCTGACCAGCGCGGTCGCGCTGAACGCCAAACTGCACGAAGTGTTCGCGGAGGAGCAGATCTTCCGCATCGATCATTTCCTCGGCAAGGAGCCCGCACAGAACATCCTCGCGTTCCGGTTCGCGAACGGTTTGTTCGAACCGATCTGGAATCGCAATTTCATCGACCACGTGCAGATAGACGTACCCGAAACGCTGGGTCTCGGCAAACGCTCGGCCTTCTACGAATCCACCGGTGCCTATCGCGACATGGTGGTCACGCACCTGTTCCAGATCCTGGGGTTCATGGCGATGGAGCCGCCCACGCACCTCGCGCCCAAGCCCATCAGCGAAGAGAAAAACAAGGTGTTTCGCAGCATGTTGCCGATCCAGCCCGCCGATGTGGTGCGCGGGCAGTACATCGGTTATCGCGGCGAGCAAGGCGTCAGCGCCGAGTCCGACACCGAGACCTTCATCGCGATGAAGTGTTCGATCGACAACTGGCGCTGGGCCGGCGTGCCGTTCTATCTACGCACCGGCAAGAAGCTGGCCGAAGGGCAACGCATCATCTCGATCGCGTTCCGCGAGCCGCCGAAGAGCATGTTCCCCGAAGGATCCGGCATCGGCGCGCATGGACCCGATCACCTCACATTCGACCTGGCCGACGCCGCGCGCACGTCGCTGTCTTTTTACGGCAAACGGCCCGGGCCCGGCATGCGGCTCGACAAACACAGCCTGCAGTTCGCGATGAACGACACCGGCCAGATCAGCGATGTGCTCGAGGCGTACGAGCGCCTGATCCTCGACGCGATGCGCGGCGACCACACGCTGTTCACGACGGCGGAAGGCATCGAGCGCCTGTGGGAAGTCTCGGTGCCGTTGCTGGAAGCCCCACCGCCGGTGCGTTCGTACTCGGCGGGTTCCTGGGGACCCAATGCGATCCACCAACTGATCGCGCCGCACGCATGGCGGCTGCCGTTCGAGCGCACATGGCGCGACCCTAACAAGCAGGGCAGCTAGCGCCGTTTCCTCGATGCGGGCAAAATCCTCGGTCTCTTGAAGGGGATCAAGGAGGGGTTATGTCACGTATCTGGTACGGAATCGCGCTGTTATGCGTCGCTGGGGCTTGTAGTGCGCAGCAAGGCGCGTCGTCGCCCGGGCCCGGAATGTCTTCGGGGCAGGGCACGGCTTCGGACGTCCGGAGCACGGTCCAGGACCCGAAGTCGGCAGAAATTCCCTTGTACGCGGGCGCTCAGATCTCCGACATCCTCACGGCACTCACCGAAAAGGGTTTCAAGATCAAGTGGAGCCCCGAAGAGGTGTTGCCCACCATGACCCTGCTCGAACGGCCGAAATCCACGCGCATCGACAATCTGCTCAACGAGATTCTCAAGCCCTATGCCATGCGCGCGGATCACAACCTGCAGGACGGCGGGTACCGCGTGAAGCCGCTGAAGAAAAAGAAGAAGTAACTTCCACCGGGCACGACCCCCGGCCGGCTGGCCGCGGGCCGAGTCAAACAACCTTCTGCCCCAAAGCCATTAATAAGAGTGGCCGGGATAGCATTCATTCTCGATTGCAAACAGGAATGATTCGCAATACGATGCTGGCCGACGCTGATGGCGGCAACCGCCGTTTCAGCACCTGCTGACCAGCCAGCCACTCCCACCGGATAGCCAGAGCTGCTCGAAACAACATTTCGTTCGGGAGCCAACCGTGTCGTTCATTGATTCCGCCTTTGGGTGCGAAGGTTCTTCGCGCCGCCGTATCGCCCTCGCCGTGAGCCTCGCGCTCGCCGCCGCAGCCTCAAACGCCCAGGCGCAGACCGCCGAAGAAGCAAAAACACTGCCGAAAGTTTCCGTGCAGGCAGCCGAGGAAGAGCCGACCCCGAAGGTCGATCGCGTCTCCTCGCCGAAATTCACGCAAGCCCTGGTCGACACGCCGCAGACGATCTCGATCGTCAGCTCGCAGGTGTTGAGTCAGCAGGGCGCGACTTCGCTGTCGCAGGCGCTGCGTAATACCCCCGGAGTCACGTTCTTGTTAGGCGAGAACGGCAACACCGCCACCGGCGATTCCATCTTCATGCGCGGCTTCGATACGCAAGGAAGCATCTTCATCGACGGCATCCGCGATCTGGGTTCGGTCACACGCGACACGTTCAACACGGAGCAGGTCGAGATCGCCAAGGGCCCGGCGGGCCCTGACTACGGCCGCAGTGCCGCGTCGGGTTACGTGAACCTCGCCAGCAAGGTGCCCGGCGTGGAGAACTTCGCTTCCGGCACCGCCAGTTACGGTACGAGCTCCAACGGCCGTATCACGGGTGACGTGAATCATCGCGTCGACGGCACCGGCACGGCGTTCCGCCTCAACGTGATGGGTCAGGACGGCGACGTCGACGGCCGCGACTACATCGAACGCAAGGGCTGGGCATTGGCCCCGTCGCTGGCGTTCGGTCTCGAAAGCGACACGCGCGCGTACTTCTATCTACTCCACACCGAGAGCGACAACACGCCGGACGGCGGCGTACCGACCATCGGTCTCGACGGCTTTTACAACGCCGCGTTCGATACCGGCGGCGCGAATGCCGGCGTGGATCCGGCCCGTGTCGACCGCGACAACTGGTACGGCCTCGTCAGCGATTTCGAAGAGGTCAAGGGCACGATGTTCACGGCCCGCATCGAACACGATTTCAGCGACAACGTCTCGATCCGCAATACGTCGCGTTACGGCAAGCTGCGCCAGTTCTACGTGCTCACGGGCGTCAACGCATTGACCGTGACCAACCCGAATCCGGACCTGTGGACCGTTGCACGCACGCGGCAATCCAAGTTCCAGGAAAACACGCTGCTGACCAACCAGACCAACGTCACGGCGAACCTGCTGCTGGGCGGCATGCAGCACAACATCACCGGCGGTTTCGAGTTCATCGATGAAGAGCAGTACAACCCGGTGTATGTCGGCCTCGGAACGCCGATCACGCCGGCCAATCTGTACCACCCGAATCGCAACGACGTGCAGCCCGGTTATGCACCGGTGCGCAATGGCGTGTACACGCGCGGCGAAACCCAGACCGCCGGCGTCTACGTGTTCGACACCGTGAGCTTCACCGAACAGTGGCAGTTCACCGCAGGTTTCCGCGTCGACAGCTTCGACACGGATTTCGACAGCGCCGCGTTGTCCACCGCGACTAGTCATCCGACGTTGCCGGTCGGCACGCTGGTGCCGGTTTCGCTGCAGGCGGATGACACCCTGTTCTCGTACAAGACGGGGCTGGTGTTCAAGCCGCTCGAGAACGGCAGCATCTACCTGTCGTACGCGACGTCCCAGCAGCCTCCGGGCGGCGCCAATTTCCAGCTCAGCACCGCGGCTAACAATGCCAACCGTTCCGACCTGAAGCCGACCGAAGGGTCCAACATCGAACTCGGCACGAAGTGGGAGCTGCGCGATGGCGCGCTGGCCGTCACCGCCGCGTTGTTCAGCAGCGCGAACAAGGACGAGCTGATCCCCGACGCCGTCGATCCGACGCTGTTCGTGCAGGTCGGCAAGCGCGAAGTCAAAGGCATCGAGCTCGGACTGGTGGGCAAGATCACCGACAACTGGGAGATCAGCGCGGGTCTTGCGAAGATGGATACCGAGGTCTCGCGGGGTTCGGCCACGCAGACGGGATCGCAGATCAACTGGTCGCCGGAGCTCACATTCTCGAGCTGGACCACGTATCACACGCCGTTCGGCCTCTCGTTTGGCGGTGGAGTGCGTTACGTCGACACCGTCGCGCGATCGATCAACAACGCGGCGATTCCGGCAACTACCAACCTGTACCAGGCGCCTGACTACTGGGTGGTGGATGCCATGGCGTCCTATGCGATCAATGACAAGGTCTCGCTGCAGCTCAATGGCTACAACCTGACCGACGAGCTGTACATCGCGTCGCTGAACAACAGCGGTGCGCGTTACAACCCGGGTTCGCCGCGCTCGGCGCTGTTGACCGTGAACTTCACGTTCTGAGGTCCGCTGTGCGAGCATTCGGCCCATGATGATTCATGTGCCGAAGGTGCTGACGGTCGAGCAGGTGGCGGAATGCCGCCGCCTGCTCGCGGCCGCCGACTGGACCGACGGCAAGGCCACGGCCGGCGAGCAGGGCGCGCTGGTGAAGAAGAACCGACAGTTGCCCGAGTTGTCGCCCGTCGGGCGGCAGCTGGGCGAGTTGATCCTCACCGCGCTGTCGCGCAATCCGCTGTTTTTCTCCGCCGCGCTGCCGTTGAAGACCGTGCCGCCGCTGTTCAATCGCTATGAAGGCGGCGAGCAGTACGGCATGCACATCGACGGCGCCGTGCGTGCCGTGCCGGGTACTTCGCATTTCATCCGGACGGATCTTTCCTCGACGCTGTTCCTGACCGATCCCGCGGACTACGACGGCGGGGAACTGGTCGTGGTCGATACGTTCGGCCAGCAGTCCGTCAAACTACCGGCGGGAGATCTGATCCTGTACACGTCCGGTAGTTTGCATCGCGTGAATCCCGTGACAAGCGGCGCGCGGGTGTCGTCGTTTTTCTGGACGCAGAGCATGGTGCGCGACCCCCAGCAACGCGAAACGCTGTACCAGCTGGATCAAACCATCCAGAAAATCCGCGGCAAACATGGCGAGAACGACGAAACGGTGGCGCTCGCGGGGCACTATCACAACCTGTTGCGGATGTGGTCGGAGATCTGACTCCCGCCGTTCGGCCTCCAGCACGAATTCTGACGCTACGCCGGAAACTCGCGGATGCTGAAACTCTTCAGCGGCTCGAGGATTTCCTCCACCGTCAGGAGCCCCAGGCATGCCGTCGCGCCCACGGCGGGCCCGCGGCCCGCGGCGATCTTGTTAGCCAGCGCGATCGACGGGGCGCAAGGAATGTTCGGGCCGTCATTGTCGTGCGCCAGCAGACGCCAGGTCATCGTCTGGGGTTGGCCTTCTTCGTCCAGCCCCTCGAGCCGCACGAACATCGCGCCGCTGCCGCTCAGCAAGGGCGCGATCCAGCGCGCCACGGTATTGAATATCCGCGCAAATGGCAGCGCGCTCCTGAGCTTGCCGGCGCGCACCAGCCGCGCCAGTTTTTCGATGGCGCGATGTCCCGTGGCGCTCGCGAAGCCGGCGTGGAAACTCACCGTCTTCACGCCCGCGTAACGCATCGGCAGAAGATCGAGATCGGGCACGTCGCAGCGCGACAGCAGCCGCGTCCCCACCGGTTTGGGAAATTCGTAGCTCAGTGAATCGACCCAGCCGCGCACGGTGACGCGAGCGCCTTTTTCCAGCACGGTGAACGGCTGCCCGCAGTAACTGAATACCGCTTTGACCGTGGCGAGGCCTGGCACCAGCGCCCCCGAGGTGATGCCGATGCGGATCGCATCGAGGCGGGAATATTCGCCGGCATATCGGTCGATCACCGCGGACGACAAGCCCGGCAGCGTACTGACGCCGCTCACGACGCAGACATTTGCGGCGCGCGCGGCCGCGTCGAGTCTGGCGATGCCGCCGACGAACTCGCGGCCGTCGGCGAGATCGAGATAGTTGCAGCCCGCCTGGATGCAGGATCGAGCGACGGCATAGTCCTGATCCTGAAACGGCCCGGCGGTGTGAATGACCGTGCCCACCTGCAGCTTGCGCAGGGTCTGCGCCAGTTTCGGGCTGCTCGCATCGACTACCTTGGCGTGATCGGCGCTGCGCCCGAGCTGGTACGCGAGCGCGGTGGCCTTGGCCGCGTCGCGTCCGGCGATCAGCAGGTGGATGCCGGGGTTTCGCGCGAGGGCCGTGCAGATGCGGCTGCCGAAAAATCCGTATCCACCCAGAACGAGAACGCGGTGCATGTAATACCCGGCACGTGTCGCGAGATTTCCGCAGGTTACGCGCACAAGCTGTGATCGAGGAAGATCGTGAATCCGCGGCGAGCTGGTCAAGATTCGTACAGCCCGATTCGCGGCAATTACACGCGCTACATCTACGCGCTGCCGCTGCGTACAATCCCGCCCCTCAAGTACTTTCGATGAAGGGCATTCGCCATGGCGCGGGGAATCAACAAAGTCATCCTGATCGGCAATCTGGGCGCAGACCCGGAAACCCGCGCCATGCCGTCCGGCATGACGGTCGCGAACATCCGCATCGCCACGAGCGAGAACTGGAAAGACAAGCAGTCGGGCGAGAACAAGGAACGCACCGAGTGGCACAACGTCGCGATGTTCGGCCGCCTCGGAGAAATCGCCGGCGAGTACCTCAAGAAGGGCTCCAAGGTCTACATCGAAGGCAGCCTGCGGACGAGGAAATGGCAGGACAAATCCGGTAACGACCGTTACACCACGGAGATCATCGCCAACGAAATGCAGATGCTCGATAGCCGCGGTGGCGGCGGCATGGGCGGCGGTGGAAGTGAATTCGGTGGCGGTGGCGGCGGCGGTAGTGCCCGTCGCGGCGGTGGTGGCGGTGGGTCCGCGCCTCCGGATGATTTCGATCAAGGCGGTCCGCCGGCCGGCGGCGGCAGCGACAAGGGCGGCGGCGAGTTCGACGACGACATTCCGTTCTGATCGCCACTGCGCGCAGCGCTCCCGCTCCGCCCAGAGACGTTCAAGTATTTGTTCCGTAAAGGAAATATAGCCAGCCGGGTAAGTGCGATACCCTAGCGCCCGCTTTCCCCGCACCTCCCTCGATGCCCGGCCGCTACTACATCAAGACTTTCGGCTGCCAGATGAACGAGTACGACTCGACCCGCATGGGCGATGTCCTCGCGGCTGGCGCAGATCTGACTCCCACCGACGATCCGGCCGAAGCCGACGTCCTCCTCATGAACACCTGCTCGGTGCGCGAGAAGGCCGAGGACAAGGTGTATTCGCTGCTGGGTGAATGGCGCCAGCTCAAGAAGCTCAAGCCGTCTGTATTGATAGGCGTCGGTGGCTGCGTGGCCAGCCAGGAAGGCGAGGGCATCACCAGGCGCGCACCGTTCGTGGACCTCGTGTTCGGTCCGCAGACTTTGCACCGCCTGCCCGACATGATCGGCGAGCGTATGCGCGGCGGCCGCGCCGTGGTCGACGTGTCCTTCCCCGAGATCGAGAAGTTCGATCACCTGCCGGCGCCGCGTGCGGAAGGCTCGAGCGCCTACGTGTCGGTCATGGAAGGCTGCAGCAAGTACTGCACTTTCTGCGTGGTGCCCTACACGCGTGGCGACGAAGTGAGCCGCGGCTTCGAATCGGTGCTCGACGAAGTGCGTTCGCTCGCCGGCCAGGGCGTCGGCGAGGTCCACTTGTTAGGCCAGAACGTCAACGCTTACGCGGGCGCGATGGCCGACGGCACCGTGGTCGATCTTGCGACGCTCATTCACTACGTGGCGGAAGTCGACGGCGTGCAGCGCATCCGCTTCACGACCTCGCATCCGGTGGAGTTCGGCGATTCGCTGATCGAGGCCTACGCCAGCATCCCCAAACTCGCGAATCAACTGCACCTGGCGGTGCAGTCGGGATCGGACCGCATCCTCGCCGCCATGAAGCGCGGATATACGGGGCTCGAGTTCAAGGAGAAGCTGCGGCGCCTGCGTGCGGTTCGGCCCGACATATCGGTATCCACTGACATCATCGTGGGTTTTCCGGGCGAGACGGAGCGCGACTTCGAGGCCACACTGAAACTCGTGCGCGAAGCGAATTTCGACCAGTCTTTCTCGTTCATCTACAGCCAGCGTCCGGGTACGCCCGCGGCCTCGCTGCCGGACGACGTCACGCTCGAAGTGAAGCAGGAACGCCTGTCACGCCTGCAGTCGCAGCTCAACGCGCAGGCGCGCGCCATCAGCGATTCGATGGTGGGGTCGACGCAGCGTGTGCTGGTCTCGCGTCCCTCGAAGAAAGACGCGCGCGAACTCGCCGGCCGTACCGAGAATGGCCGCTGGGTGAACTTCGCAGGCCCCGCCAACCTCATCGGACATTTCGTCGACGTGGTCATCGTCGAAGCCCGCCCGCAATCGTTGCGCGGCCGCTTCGTCAGCATGCCGGGCGAACGCCGCCTGGCCGCGAATCAATAAATGTCGACTCCTGCACCCGTAGAACCCGCGCGCGAATTCGATCTGGTCCCGCCCGACAATGCGCGGCTCGCGAATCTGTGCGGTCCGCTCGACGAAAACCTGCGCCTGGTCGAAGACCGCATGGGCGTCACCATCAAACGCCGCGGCGCCACATTCCGCGTCACGGGCCCGCGGGCGCGCGCCGCGGAAGAGGTGCTGCGCAATCTGTTCGAGTCGACGGCGAGCGAGGACGTATCGCTCGAGCGCGTGCACCTGGCGCTGCGCGACGGGCGCGACATGCCCGGCGCGATCGACGACGACGCGCGCGACGAAGGCGCGGTGCGCGTGCTGCGCGGCACGATCCGCGCGCGCGGAAAAAACCAGCGCGACTACCTCGCGAACATCCATTCGAAGGACCTGGCTTTCGGCATCGGGCCCGCGGGCACGGGCAAGACCTATCTCGCCGTGGCCTGCGCGGTCGAGGCGCTGACCGCCGACAAGATCCGCCGCATCATCCTGGTGAGACCGGCGGTCGAAGCGGGCGAACGTCTCGGGTTCCTGCCGGGCGACCTCACGCAGAAGGTCGATCCTTATCTACGTCCGATGTACGACGCGTTGTACGAGATGCTGGGGTTCGACCGCGTCGCGCGTTTCATCGAACGCAACGTGATCGAGGTGGCGCCACTGGCGTTCATGCGCGGCCGCTCGCTCAACGATTCCTTCATCATCCTCGACGAGGCGCAGAACACCACGCCCGAGCAGATGAAGATGTTCCTGACGCGTATCGGCTTCGGCTCGCGCGCGGTGGTGACCGGCGACGTGACGCAGACCGATCTGCCGCAAGGAAAGATGTCCGGTCTCAGGCACGTCATCAATATCCTGCGCGACATCGAAGGGGTGGCGTTCACATTCTTCGAAGCCGCGGACGTGGTGCGTCACCCGCTCGTGCAGCGCATCGTCAAGGCGTATGAAGCGCACACGCCACCCGATCGTTTATGAACCCGGCGCGCGGGCTCGCCTTGTCCCTCGCCCGGGGTACACGAGCCTGGGCGCCTTCGCGGGTGCGCATGAGTAGTTGGGCGGCACGCGCGCTCGGCCGCCGTGGCGAGGGCCGCGAGATCGCGGTGCGCGTGGTCGCGGCGCGCGAAAGCCGCGCGCTGAACAAGCTGTGGCGAGGCAAGGACAAACCGACCAACGTGTTGTCGTTCCCCGCGCCCGAACAGGGCCGTCGCGGGATGCCGCGCAACGAACACATCCCGTTCGGCGATCTCGTGATCTGCGCCGAGGTCGTGCGCCGCGAGGCGCTGCGCGACGGCAAGGCGCTCGAGGCGCACTGGGCCCACATGGTCGTGCACGGCGCGCTGCATCTTGCCGGCTACGACCACGAGTCCGGGCGCCGCGAACAACAACGCATGGAACGCCGCGAAATCGCGGTGCTCAAGAGTTTCGGTATCGGAAATCCCTACACATGAGCGCCAAAGAAAAAGAGAAAGACCACGAGAAGGACATCGGTGCCAGCGGCAAGTGGCTGCGCAAGTTGTCGCGCAAGATCGCGGGCGAGGCCCAGGATCGAGGCGAAGTGGTCGAATACCTGCGCGATGCGGCCGAGCGGGGCATCGTCGAAGGCGACGCGCTTGCCATGCTCGAAGGTGTGCTCGGCGTGGCCGACATCCAGGTGCGCGACATTATGGTGCCGCGTGCGCAGATGACAGTGCTGAACCGCGATGATGAGTCCGAGGTGCTGCTGAAGACGGTGGTCGAGAGCGGTCACTCGCGTTTCCCGGTGATGGATGAAAACCGCGAGAAGATCGTCGGCATCCTGCTGGCCAAGGACCTGCTGCGGCTCGCCGCGCAGGACGCTCGCGGCGAAGAGGGCGCGCCGTTCGACATCAAGGAATTCATGCGGCCGACGGTGTTCGTGCCGGAATCGAAGCGCCTCAATGTGTTGCTGCGGGAATTTCGCCGCTCGCGCGTGCACATGGCCATCGTCGCCGATGAATACGGCGGTGTCGCGGGCCTGGTGACCATCGAAGACGTCATCGAGCAGATCGTCGGCGACATCGACGACGAACATGACGTCGATGAGGACGTGAATATCCGCAAGGACGGCGAGCGCCAGTACATCGTGCGCGGCCAGACTCCGATCGACGAGTTCAACGAATATTTCCAGACCGAGCTGTCGGACGACGAGTTCGACACCGTGGCGGGCTTGGCGATGAAGCAGTTAGGCCGCCTGCCGCGCCGCGGCGAAACGCTGCAGCTGGCGGATTGCGAGCTCAAGGTGCTGCGCTTCGACCGCCGCCGCATCGACAGTCTGCGGCTCACGGCGCCGCGCGACATCGTGGCGCCCGAAGACCGCCCCCTGGTAGACGAGTGAAGCGCAGTTGAGGCCGCGCCAACTGGTCGAACGGCGCTACGTCGGCAGCGCGGCCGCGCTCGTCGCCGGCATGTTGTTGACCATGTCGTTCGCACCGCTGGCGTGGTGGCCACTGGCCTTTTTCATGCCCGCCGCGCTGATGTGGTTGTGGCAGGGCGCAACGCCACGCCGCGCCGCCGTGCTCGGCTTCTGGTTCAACGCCGGCACTTTCGCAGCGGGCACGTACTGGATCTACATCAGCACCCACGTCGTGTACCACGCCCCGATTCCGCTGGCATTGCTGCTGATGGCGGGGCTGGTCTCCATCATGGGCGCCTATCACGCCTTGTTAGGCTGGCTGATCGCGAAATATCTGCCCGAGCGTGGGGCCTGGCGCTGGCTCGTGGGCATCCCGTCGATGTGGTTGTTCCTCGAGTGGTGGCGCAGCTGGTTCCTCACGGGCTTCGGCTGGCTGGCGCTCGGTTATTCGCAGACTGATACCTGGCTCGGCAGCCTGGCGCCGGTCGTCGGCCAGTACGGTCTCGGCCTGCTGGTATTGCTGGTCGCGGGCGCAATGATGACGCTGCTTTCGGGCAACCAACGCGAGCGCATCGCCGCGGGCGTCATCGTCATTGTCATCTGGGGTCTCGGGTTCGCGTTGCGCGGCGTCGAATGGACGCAGCCCTACAGCCGCCCGATCACGGTGGCCGTCGTGCAAGGCGCCATCCCGCAGGATGAAAAGTGGATCGCAGAAAACCTGCAGTCGACGCTCGATCGTTACCAGGAGCTCACGCGCGAGGCGCATGGCGCGAAGATCATCGTGTGGCCGGAGTCTGCCATCCCGGACATCGCGAACAACCACATCGCTTACTACCGTGACGTGTACGCCGATGCGAGTGCGCACGGTTCGTCGCTCATCATGGGTACATTGCGCATCGACGTCGACGAGAAGACCGGGAATGAGACCGCATACAACTCGGTCCTCGCGATGGATCGATCCACCCCGGGTGTGGCGTGGCACGACAAGCGCCACCTGGTGCCATTCGTCGAGTTCATTCCCGTGCCCGGTTTCGCACGGCAGTGGTTGAGACTGATGGCATTGCCCTATCAGGACTTCATGCGCGGCGCCGACGAGCAGCCGCCGCTCGAGGCGGCCGGTCAGCGCATCGCCGCCAGCGTCTGCTACGAAGACGGATATGGATCGAGCCAGCTACCGGCCCTGCGCACGGCCACGTTGCTGGTAAACGTCACCAACGATGCGTGGTTCCGTAAGTCGAGCGCGCGTTACCAGCATCTGCAGATCAGCCGCATGCGCTCCATGGAAGCAGGGCGGCCCACCATCCGGGCCGCCAACGACGGCGTCTCGGCGGTCATCGGCCACCGTGGCGAGATAATCACCCGCGCCCCCGAATATGAAGCGAATGTAATGCGCGGCGAATTGCAGCCCCGTATCGGTTTGACGCCCTATGCGCGCACCGGAAATTGGGCTGTGATCGGCCTGGCCCTTGTTTTAGGCTGCGCCAGCGCATATGTGAGGCGTCACCCGAAACCCGTTTGAGATCCGCCGAGGAGAGGTACATGCAGATTCCATTGCTGAACTTCGCCAAATCCGTCCGGTCTACTCCGGCACTGTTTTCCCCATTTTCACAAGTCCGAGGGTTCGCTGATATGTCGCTATTCGTTGCGAGACGCTTGGGGCTGGTCGCGGTCGTTGCCATCGCCGTGGGTGCCTGTTCCCCGCAGTCTTCTGTCGCCGCCGCGTCGGCCGCCGATCAACCGGCGCCCGTTGCCGCCCCTTCCCAGCCGGCGTCATCGCCGCAGCCCGTTGGCATGCTCAACGGCCGCGTGCTGCCGGATTTCGCCACGCTCGTAGAGCAGGTGGGTCCTGCCGTGGTCAACGTGTCGGTGGTCGAAAAGGCGCGCGTCGCGCGCAATCGCCAGTCGGACGACGACAGCGGCGCGGACGATCCGTTCCAGGAATTCTTCAAGCGTTTCGGCATTCCGAATCCCGGTCAGCAGGGCGGGGGCGGCCGCAATTTCGAAACACCGCAGCGCCAGGGTGAAGGCTCGGGCTTCATCGTGAGCGCCGATGGATACATCCTCACCAACGCGCACGTCGTTGCCGACGCGGATGAAGTCACGGTGCGCATGACCGATCGTCGTGAATATCCCGCCAAGGTCATCGGCCTCGACAAGAAGACCGATGTCGCGGTGCTCAAGATCGACGCCAAGCAGTTGCCGGTGGTCAAACTAGGCGACCCGTCGAAGCTGCGTCCGGGCGAATGGGTGCTCGCGATCGGTTCGCCGTTCACGTTCGACAACAGCGTGACCGCGGGCATCGTCAGCGCCACCGGCCGCTCCATGCCGGGCGAAGATCTGGTCGGCTTCATCCAGACGGACGTCGCGGTGAACCCGGGCAATTCCGGCGGCCCGCTGTTCAATCTCAACGGCGAGGTGGTGGGCATCAACTCGCAGATCTACAGCCGCAGCGGCGGCTACATGGGCCTGTCGTTCGCCATCCCGATCGACCTGGCCAACAACGTGCGCCAGCAGCTGGTCAGCACCGGCAAGGTGATCCGCGGCCGCATCGGCGTGCAGATCCAGGAAGTGAATGCGCAGATGGCCGATGCCTTCGAGCTCGACCGCCCGCGCGGCGCGCTGGTGGGTCAGGTCATCGCGGACGGCCCGGCGCAGAAGGCGGGCGTGAAGGTCGGTGATGTCATCCTCAGTGTCGACGGCAAGACGGTCGAGCGTTCGGCGCAGCTGCCGGGCGTCATCTCGTCGATCAAGCCCGGCAACGACGCGAAGCTCGAAGTGTGGCGCGACCATGCTTCGAAGATGCTGACCGTCAAGATCGAAGAACTGCAGGAAGAAAAGGCGCAGAAGGTTTCCAATCGCGACGCGGATGAGCCCGCGAAGGCCGACAAGCTGGGCCTGTCCGTGCGGCCGCTGGGCGCCGACGAACGCAAGAGCGCCGAGACCGAAGGCTATCTACTGGTCGAGGACGTCACGGGTCCCGCGGCGCAGGCCGGCGTGCGTCCCGGCGACGTCATCCTTGGCGTCAACGGCAAGCCGGTGAAATCGCTGACCGAGCTCAAGAATGCCACCGCCAGCAGCTCCAAGACCGTGGCGCTGCTGCTCGAGCGCGAGGGCACGCAGGTGTTCGTGGCCGTGCGCGGCAGCTAGTTCCTCCCGAAACGAAACCAAGGGCGTCCGCGGGCAACTGCGGACGCCTTTTTCGTTTTTTGCCTCCTGGAATTGCAGGTCGAATACGACCGCCGCAGGGGCAATGCCGATTTCGCTTGTGCAGGCGTGCTCGTGTATTCTTGCCCGCCTTCTCAAGCCTCTGAAAAGTAAAGTTTTCCCGATGCAAGAACGATACGAGCCGGCCGCCGTCGAGCGTGCCGCACAGACTTTCTGGGACGAGCAGCGCGTCTTCGAGGCGCGTGAAAACGCCGACGGCAATGCCGGCAAGTTCTACTGCCTCTCCATGTTCCCGTATCCATCGGGCCGCTTGCACATGGGCCACGTGCGCAACTACACCATCGGCGACGTGCTCACGCGTTTCGCGATGATGCAGGGCAAGAGCGTGTTGCAGCCCATGGGCTGGGACGCGTTCGGCCTGCCGGCCGAGAACGCGGCGATCAAGAACGGCGTGCCGCCCGCGAAGTGGACGCGCGACAACATCGCGTACATGAAGGGCCAGCTGAAGTCGCTGGGCTTCGCCTTCGACTGGTCGCGCGAGATCGCCACCTGCGACCCGTCTTACTACCGCTGGAACCAGTGGCTGTTCCTGCGCATGCTCGAGAAGGGCATCGCGTACCGCAAGACCGGCGTCGTGAACTGGGATCCGGTCGACCAGACCGTGCTCGCCAACGAGCAGGTGATCGACGGCCGTGGCTGGCGCACCGGCGCCATCGTCGAGAAGCGCGAGATCCCGATGTACTACCTCGGCATCACGAAGTATGCCGACGAGTTGTTAGGCGACCTCGAGCAGCTGCCCGACTGGCCGGAACGCGTCAAGACGATGCAGGCCAACTGGATTGGCAAGTCGGAGGGCTGCGAGATCTCGTTCCCGTATTCGGCCAACACGCAGGCGCTGATGGGCGCGCAAGGCGCGCTCAAAGTCTTCACCACGCGTGCGGACACCTTGTTTGGCGTCACCTTCATGGCGATCGCCGCCGAGCATCCGCTGGCCACCGCGGCCGGCGCGCGTAACCCCGCGCTGCAGGCTTTCATCGACGAATGCCGCCGCGGCAGCACGATGGAAGCCGACATCGCGACGCAGGAAAAGAAGGGCATGCGCACCGGTTTCTCGGTGCTGCATCCGTTCACCGGCAATCCCGTCGAAGTATGGGTGGCCAACTACGTGCTCATGGCGTACGGCGAGGGCGCCGTCATGGGCGTGCCGGCGCACGATGCGCGTGACTACGAGTTCGCACTGAAGAACCAGCTGTCGATCGTGCAGGTCATCGAGTCGAAGACCGGCGCGTATGCGAACGTCGATCCGCCGTGGCAGGACGCGTACACCGATCACGGCATCACCATCAATTCCGGCGAGTTCAACGGACTCGAGTTCCAGCCGGCGATCGACGCGATCGCCGCGGCACTCGAAAAGAAAGGCCTCGGCCGCAAGCGCGTGCAATGGCGCCTGCGAGATTGGGGCATCTCGCGCCAGCGTTACTGGGGATGCCCGGTGCCGCTCATCCACTGCCCCAAGTGCGGCGTCGTGCCCGTGCCGGACGACCAACTACCCGTCGTGCTGCCCGAAGGCCTGGTGCCTGATGGCTCGGGCAACCCGCTCAACAAGACGCCGTCGTTCTACGAATGCAAATGTCCGCAATGCGGCGCCGATGCGCGCCGCGAGACGGACACGATGGATACCTTCGTGGATTCATCCTGGTATTTCCTGCGCTTCACGGGCGCGGATGCGAACACCATGGTCGACGCGCGTGCGAAATACTGGATGCCCGTGGACCAGTACATCGGCGGCATCGAACACGCGATCCTGCACCTGCTGTACTCGCGGTTCTGGACCAAGGTGATGCGCGACATGAAACTCGTCGAGGTCGACGAGCCTTTCAAGAATCTGCTCACGCAGGGCATGGTGCTGCACCACATCTACTACCGCGAGCCGGCACCCGGACGGCGCGACTATTTCAATCCGGCCGACGTCGAAGTGATGATGGACGCGGATAATCAGCGCACCGGCGCCATCCTGCTCACCGACAACCAGCCGGTGGAATGGGACGGGCTCGGCACGATGTCCAAGTCGAAGAACAACGGCGTCGACCCGAGCAGCCTGGTCGAACAGTTCGGCGCGGATACCGCGCGCATGTTCATGATGTTCACGGCGCCGCCGGAGCAGACGCTCGAATGGTCGGAAGAGGGCGTGCAGGGTTCGTTCCGCTTCATCCGCCGCCTGTGGAAGGCGGTATACGACCACGTGAACGCGCCGGCACCCGCGGATGCCGTCACCACGACCAAGTTCGACAAGACCACGCTGAACGCGGCGCAGAAAGATCTGCGGCGCATCGCGCATTCGACGCTCGCGAAAGTCACCGACGACATCGGCCGCCGCCGCAGCTTCAACACGGCCGTCGCGGCCGTGATGGAACTGCTCAACGCCATCGGCAAACATGACAGCAGCACGCTCGCGGGCCGCGTCGTGGCGCACGAGGCGCTGGAAGTGGCGGTGATGTGCCTGTCGCCGATGATTCCGCATGTCACGCACGAATTGTGGACGCAGCTCGGCCACTCGACCGCGCTGGCGCAGGAGCGCTGGTGGGCGCCGGATCCCGATGCGCTGGTGCAGGATTCCATCGAGATCTCCGTGCAGGTGAGCGGCAAGATGCGCGCGCGCGTCACCATCGCCGCGGACGCGAACCAGGACGTCGCGGTGGCGGCGGCGCTGGCGGACGCGAACGTGCAGAAATTCGTCGACGGCAAGCCGATCAGGAAGGCCATCTACGTGCCTGGCAAACTGGTCAATATCGTCGTATGAGATGGGTCGCATGAAACGCATTGGCGCCTCGTTGTTGCTGCTCGCCGGCGGAATCGGCGGCTGTGGCTTTCACCTGCAGGGCCGCCAGCCCATGCCCGAGGCCTTCGCCTACACCTACATCGACACGAAGGACGAACAGACCGATTTCGTGCAGGACCTGCGCAAGGCGTTGATCGCCTCGGGTTCGAAGGTGATCCGCACGAAGGGTTCGTCGGGCGCCACCGTCAGCGTGCACGAGGACGAATTGACCGAGCGCATCCTGTCGGTCTCCGCGCGCAACATTCCCACCGAGTACGAACTCACCTACCAGGTGAAGTTCTCGGTCACCGCCGGCGGCAAGACGCTCATCGACAACGAAGAGATCACCGCCACGCGCGATCTGAGCTTCGAAGAGTCGCAGCTGCTAGCCAAGGAACGCGAACAGGAAATCCTGCGCGAGGCGCTGGCGCGCGATCTCGTGGCGCTGGTGATGCGCCGCCTCGCGTCTCTCTAGATCCATGGACGTCCTGCGCGTCGGCGACGAAGCGCACGAATCCATTCGTACGCTGCTGCGACGCTACGGGGTCACGCTGCGTCAGCTCGCCGCGGCGGACGAGGTGCCGGGCTCCTACTGGGGCGAGAGCGAAGCCGGACTCCAGGGAAATGAACTCCACGTTCGCGCCGACACGCCGCTGCATTCACTGCTGCACGAGCTCAGCCATTACGTCTGCATGTCGAAGGATCGCCGTGCCGGTCTCGATCGCGATGCGGGCGGCGACGACGCGGAAGAGTGTGCGGTGTGTTACCTGCAGATCCTGCTCGCCGGCGAGCTGCCCATGCTCGGGCGCGAACGCATGTTGCTCGACATGGATGCGTGGGGTTACAGCTTCCGGCTCGGGTCGGCGCGCGCCTGGTTCGAGGCAGATGCAACGGATGCCCGCATCTGGTTGCGCCGGAATGACGTGATAGACGAGCACCAGCGGCCGACTTTTCGCGTCAGGCAATGAAATGAAATCCGCAGCGTCGATGCGTATCGAGATCTGCCTCGCCGGGCGGCGCGGGATCGTCGGGGGATGGAGGCGGGGCACCGCCTGAAAAGAAGAGGAGTCGTTTCGGAATTGAGCTTCCGCCTCCACCTGCCCGACCATGTCGACCGACGGAACCCGCGCTGAGCAGGCGCAAGCCCCGGTAGCAGCTGTATCGGCCGGAAGCTGTCGGACTTTAGGGCCCTCGATCGAATTGTGAGTCCGATCCCGGCGGGTTTTACAGAATCCGGGCTGGATGCGGCGATGGGCCGCGCCCTGCGCCGCCCCTAACTACCGCCGCGCGAAGCGATCCGTCGCCTTGACCAGCTCGCGGGCGATGCCGGGTTCGAACGCGGAGTGGCCGGCGTCGGGCACGATGCGCAGGTCCGATTCCGGCCAGGCGTTGTACAGGTCCCAGGCGCTGCGCGCCGGGCACACCACGTCGAACCGGCCCTGCACGATGACTGCCGGGATGTGGCGGATCTTGTGCACGTCTTCGAGCAACTGGTTCGGCCGCTCGAGAAAACCGCCATTCACGAAATAGTGACACTCGATGCGCGCGAACGCGGCGGCAAACCTGGGGTCGGCGAACTGCTTGACGTAGTTCTGGTTGAACTTCATGTAGGCCAGCGCGCCTTCCCAGATGGACCAGGCGCGCGCGGCTTCGAGCAGCACCTCGCGATCGTCGTTGGTCAGCCGTTTGTAGTAGGACTGCATGCAGTCCTTGCGCTCGTCGGCCGACAGCGGCGCGAGATAGTGTTCCCACAGATCCGGGAACATCGCCGCCGCGCCAAGATCGTTCTGGTAGAACCATTCGAGCTCGAAGCGGCGCAGCAGGAAGATGCCGCGCAGCACGAGCTCCGTGCAGCGCTCGGCGTGTTTCTGCGCATAGGCGAGTGCCAGCGTCGAGCCCCACGATCCGCCGAATACCTGCCAGCGCTCGATGCCGAGATGTTTGCGCAGCGTTTCGATGTCTTCGACCAGGTGCCAGGTGGTGTTGTCGATGAGGCTCGCGGAGGGTTTGCTCTTGCCGGAGCCGCGCTGGTCGAACAGCACGATGCGGTAACGCTTCGGGTCGAAGAACTGGCGCATCTTCGGATCCGTGCCGCCGCCGGGGCCGCCGTGCAGGAATACCACCGGCTTGCCGTCCGGATTCCCGCTTTCCTCGTAGTACAGCTCGTGGACGTCCGAGACGCGCAGGAACCCCGTCTTGTACGCCTTGACCGGTGGATAGAAGTCGCCGGGCTTGCGTGCCGGCACCGCCTTCGCGAGCTTGCGTTTCGGAGCCGTCTTCACTTTCTTCTTCTTGTTAGCCATGAGTTCCTCCGGAGAGCATCGGCCCGAGCGGCGCGCCGCCCACCAGGTGCATGTGCAGGTGATAGACGACCTGCCCGCCATGTTTGTTGCAATTGACGATCAGCCGGAAGCCGTCCGCGGCGATGCCTTCCTGCTTCGCGATGTCGCGCGCCACGACGAACATGTGGCCGAGCGTGCGCTCGTCCTCTTCGCTCACGTCGTTCACGGTCGGGATCGGCTTGTTAGGAATGATGAGCACGTGCACCGGCGCCTGCGGGCTGATGTCGCGAAAGGCGGTGACGCGGTCGTCCTTGAAGACAATGGTGGCCGGAATCTCGCCGGCGACGATTTTCTCGAAAAGGGTAGGCATGTGCGGAAGAATACGCGGACCGCGCGCACCCCGTCACCCGCCCACCGGCCCCATCCAGTGGCCAAAGACCGGCGAAATCCCCCTTTCGCGGGGTGGCTTCCGGGGACAGACCTCGCCCATAATCGAGGCCCTTGAAACTCACCCTCGAAAGCCTGACCGCACACCTCTCGGGTGAGCCGGCCAGGGCCTACCTCCTCTCCGGCGACGAAGCGCTGCTCGTGGGCGAGGCCGCGGACGCGATCCGCGCGCGCGCCAGGCGCGCCGGCTTCGAGGAACGCGAAGTCCATTTCATCGAGCGTGTCGCCGACTGGGACGCGGTGCGCGCGTCCTCTAACAACCTTTCGCTGTTCGGCTCGCGCAAACTCATCGAGCTGCGCCTGCCGTCGGGCAAACCCGGCACCGGTGGCTCCAATTCCATCGTCGAGCTGCTGGCGAACGCCAGCGCGGACTACGTCTACCTGATGATCACCGGCAAACTCGAACGCGAACAGAACAATTCGGCCTGGGTGAAGGCGTTCGAATCCACGGGTGCGTGGCTGGCGACGCGGCCCATCGAAGTCGCGCGGCTGCCGCAGTGGCTGCGCGCGCGCGCCACCGTGCTCGGACTCGAGCTCGACGATACCGCCGTGCAGTTCATCGTCGACCGCACCGAGGGCAATCTGCTGGCCGCGCAACAGGAGCTCGAGAAACTGCGGTTGTTGGCCAGCGGCAATCGCGTCGATCTTGCCCAGGTGCAGGCATCACTCGGCGACAGCGCGCGCTTCGACGTCTTCCAGCTCGGCGAGGCAGCGCTCGGCGCCGACGTGCCGCGCGCGCTGCGGATACTCGGTGGGCTGCGCAGCGAAGGCGTGGAGCCGACGCTCGTCCTGTGGTCGATCTCGCGAGAGATCCGCAACACATGGGGCACCACGCAGAACGATGGCATGAATGCGCGCAGCTGGCAGCGCCCGTCGGCGGCGCTCGAAAACGCCAAGCGCCGTGCCTCGAAGCTTCCGTACGCGCGTCTGTCCGCCCGTGTGTCGCGCGCAGATCGCATGATCAAGGGCCAACTGCGGGGCGACGCCTGGGACGAAATGGCGTTGATGATCGTGGAGTTCGCGGGCCGCAAGACGCTGCCCATGGCCGGGGCGCGCGCCGCGTGAATACACCGGAAGGCCCCATCGGCATCTTTGGCGGGACGTTCGATCCCATCCACTACGGGCACCTGCGAACCGCCTTCGAGTTGTGGCAGTCGCTGAAGCTCACCGAGGTCCGCTTCCTGCCCACCGGCAATCCCCCGCATCGCGAACGCACGCTCGCGGACGCGCAGCTGCGCGTGGCGATGGTCCGGGCGGCGGTCGCGGATCAGCCGCCGTTCACCGTCGACGACCGCGAAGTGCGCCGCAGCGGCGCTTCCTACACGGTCGACACGTTGACCGAACTGCGCGGGGAATTCCCCCATCGTTCGTTGTGTCTGTTGCTTGGCATGGACGCATTCCTGGGTCTCCCCAATTGGCACCGCTGGCGCGAGCTATTCGACCTCGCCCATGTGGTGGTCGCGCATCGCCCGGGCTGGAAAGCGCCCACGCAGGGCCCGCTCGGAGAATTGATGGTCGATCGCGGCACCGGCGCAGTGAGCGAGTTGCATAAATCGGTCGCCGGACGCATCTACGTCCACGCGGTGACGCAGCTGGAAATATCCTCGACCGAATTGCGGCAGATCATCGATGCGGGCCGCGACCCGCGGTTCCTGGTTCCGGACGCCGTGCGCGAGCTCATTCGCGAGTCCGGGTGTTATGCTCGCCCCAAGTAACCTACGGAGAGAAATGGCCACCAAAACCCGTTCCCGCCGCGCTCCCGCGCAGGCCAAGAGTTCCGTCCCGCAGACCCTGCTGCGTATCGTCAACGCCGCGCTCGATGACATGAAAGCCGTCAACGTCAAGGTCATGGACGTCCGGCATCTGACCGACATCACCGACATCGTCGTCATCGCCTCCGGCAATTCCGACCGCCACGTCAAATCCATCGCCGACCGTGTGTTGCAGTTCGCGAAGCAGAACGACTTTCGCCCCATCGGCGTCGAAGGCGCGCGCGAAGGCGAGTGGGTGCTGGTCGACCTGAACGACGTGGTCTGCCACGTGATGCTGCCGCGCGTGCGCGAGTTCTACGGGCTCGAGAAGCTCTGGGACGATGTCGCGCCGCCGCCGGATGAAAACGAGGTGCTCGAGCGCGCCATCTCCGCCGCGCCCAAGCCGGCGCGCCCCGCTCCGTCGAGAACGGTGCCGCCGCGCCGCAAGACTTCCGCGCGAGCCCGCGCCGCGCGCTGAAGCGCGCCCCCCGCGCGTGCGTGTTCGCATCCTTGCGGTCGGCACGCGGATGCCCGAGTGGGTGAGGATCGCTTACGAGGACTACACCCACCGGCTGCGTAGTTCGCTGCGCGTAACGCTCGAAGAACTGCCCGTCGGCAAAAGCAAGGCGGAAGAAGAGAAACGCTTCCTCGACCGCGTCGGCGACGACTACCTCGTCGCACTCGACGAACACGGCAAGTCCAGGACCACCCTCGAGATCGCCAAGTGGTTAGGCGAGCGGTTGCAGGATGGCAGGGATCTGAGTTTCATCATCGGCGGCCCCGACGGCCTCGGCCGCGGAATCCTCGAGAAAGCAAGTTTTCGCTGGTCCCTGTCGTCACTGACCTTCCCGCACGCGATGGTGAGGGTGCTGCTGGCGGAACAGCTGTATCGCGCGCACTCGGTGTTGCAGAATCACCCGTACCATCGCGAGTGAACGACAAGGCCTGCAGGGTATGGCCGATATCAAACAACAAGAAACGGCTTCAGCCGCCCGGCCAGTCCTGCGGCTGGCCTCCGCCTCGCCACGCCGCCGCCAGTTGTTAGAGCTGATCGGCGTGCCGCACGTGGTGACGCCGGCCGACATCGACGAGACTCGCCGTGCGGACGAATCGGGCCCCACCTATGTGGCGCGGCTCGCGGCCGAGAAGGCGGCCGCGGTTCGCAGGCTGCACGCCGACCTGCCCGTGCTCGCCGCCGACACCACGGTCGAAGTCGGCGCAGAGATCCTCGAGAAGCCGCTGTCCGAAGATGATGCGATCCGCATGCTGAGCCTGTTGTCCGGCCGTGAGCACCAGGTTCACACCGGCCTGTGCGCGATCGGCGCTGCATCGTCCAGCGTGCTGGTTTCGTCCACGCAGGTCCGGTTCCGCCGGATCACACCGGGCGAGATGCGCGCGTACTGGGCGAGCGGCGAGCCGCAGGGCAAGGCCGGCGCCTACGCGATCCAGGGGCTGGGCGCGGTGTTCGTGGAAAAGATCAACGGCAGCTACACGGGCGTGATGGGATTGCCGCTGTTCGAGACGGCGAACATCCTGAGGGCGCACGGCGTGCCCGTGTGGTGGGGCATGATCGACGCAGATTGAGGGGGCGGAGTGACGACGGAAATCCTGATCAACGTGGCGCCGCGCGAGAACCGCGCGGCGCTCATCGAAAACGGCGTGTTGACCGAACTGTTCGTCGAGCGGCAAAGCCGCCGCGGCATCGTCAGCAACCTCTACAAGGGCCGCGTGCAGCGCGTGTTGCCCGGCATGCAGGCCGCGTTCATCGACGTCGGCCTCGAGCGCACCGCCTTCCTGCATGCGGCCGACATCGCGACGCCCATCTCCGCGAGCACGCTGATCGGCCAGCCCGAAGTGATCGACATCCGCCGGCTGGTCAACGAGGGCGACGACATCCTGGTGCAGGTGGTCAAGGACCCGATGGGCACCAAGGGTGCGAGACTAACTACCTTCGTGGCGCTGCCGTCGCGGCTCATGGTGTACATGCCGCGCGGCGAGGGCATCGGCGTATCGGCGCGTATCGAGGACGAGTCCGAACGCGCCCGTCTCAAGGCGCTGGTGGCCGGCGCCATTCCGCAGGACACCAATGGCGGCTACATCGTGCGCACCGCCGCGCAAGGTGCCAGCGTCGAGCAGATCCGCGAGGACATCTGTTATCTCGCCCGCCTGTGGCAACACGTGAAAGACCGGGGGCTGCGCTCCTCCGCGGGCGATCTGGTGTACGAAGATCTGCCGCTGCCCACCCGCATCCTGCGCGATGAGCTCGCGCGCGGCGTCGATCGCGTGCTGGTCGACAATGCCGACGCGCATACCCGCATGCTGGAATTTGCCGCGGCCTTCATGCCCGGCAGCACGACCAGTCTCGACCTTTATAACGGCCAGCGGCCGATCTTCGATCTGCACGGCATCGAAGAGGAAATCGGCAAGGCGCTGGAACGCAGCGTCAATCTCAAATCCGGTGGGCACCTCGTCATCGACCAGACCGAATCGATGACCACCATCGACGTGAACACCGGCGCGTTCGTCGGCCACCGCAATCTCGAGGACACGATTTTCCGCACCAACCTCGAAGCGGCGGTGGCCATCGCGCGTCAGCTGCGGCTGCGCAATCTCGGCGGCATCATCATCATCGATTTCATCGACATGACCGACCCGGCGCACCGTACGCAGGTGCTCGAGGCGCTGCAGCGCGCGTTGGCGGGCGATCACGCCCAGACCCACATCGCCAGCGTCTCCTCGCTGGGCCTGGTGGAAATGACGCGCAAAAGGACGCGCGACAGCCTGGAACATTTGCTTTGTGCAGCGTGTCCCAGTTGTGAAGGTCGCGGCTTCGTGCGCACGCCTGAAACGGTATGCCACGAGATATTCCGTGAAATTGTGCGCCAGAGCAGGCAGTTCCAGAGCCGCGAGCTGCTAATTTTGGCCCATCAGAACGTGATCGACCGCCTGCTCGATGACGAATCGGCAGTGCTCGCGGAACTGGAGCACCAGGTGGGCCGGCCGATACGCTTGCAGGTCGAAGCCCTGTACGGTTTCGATCAATACGACGTGGTGCTGGCTTGAAGAGATGACCGACCCAACCCTCGACGCAACGGGGGGCGCAAGCGGCTCGCATTGGGCGAGACGCACGGTGCTGGTCGGCTTTTGTGTACTGCTGCTCGGCGCGCTCGGCGTGGTCTTCACGCGCTCCGTCGCGATGCGTGTTCCCGAGCAACGCGCCACCCTCGAAAAACTGATCACCGAACGCACCGGCCTCGCGGTGCGTTTCGACAACGTGCATTTCTCCTGGGGCATCGATGGCACGAGCGCCGTCTTCACGCGGGTCGAGCTCACGGACAACGCCGCCGGCCGCGTGCGCGTCGTGGCGCCCGAACTGCGCGTGGAGTTCGACACCTGGGATTTTCTGCGCCACCACCAGTTCTCGCTCGGCCACGTGACGTTGTCGTCGCCCGACATCGAGATCATCGGCGAGCCCGAGGAACCGCTGTTCGGCAGCGCGGTGGTCAGTCCGAAATCCGTGGCGCGCGCCGTGCGTGACGATGAAGCCGCGCTGGTGCGCCGCTACCTGTCCTGGGCCGAGCTGATGCCCACCGGCCGTATCGAAGTCGAAGCCGCCAGGGTGCACCTGATCCGCCGCGGCGAACGCGCCGCGCGCAGCAGCTTCACGCTGAGCCAGGCGGTGGTGAGCCGCGGCGCGTCCACTTTCAGCGCGTACGGCACCATGCTGCTGGCGCAGGACGTGGGTCAGTCGCTGTTCGTCTCGGCCAAACTCGAAGGGCTGGGGCCCGCCGGCAAGCCGTCGGGCGACCTGCGCCTGATCGCGCGGCGCGTATTTCTCGACCGGCTGCCGCTGCCTAAGATCCGCGGCCGCGGCACACTCGACGCCAAACTCCATTTACACGAGGGGCGCATCGATTCAGGCACGTGGCAGGCGAGCGCGCGCGAATTCGAGCTCGGCGAAGTCGACGCAGACGACGCGAACCGGCGCTTTGACCATCTCAGTGTCAGCGGTACGCTGGCGCGCGACGCCTCCGACGTGTTGCTGGATTTCACCGATCTGCAGGTCACGCGCGGCGCGCGGCTGGAGCGCGCGCCGCGGATATCGGCGCGGCTCAGTTTCGCGCCGGGTTCGACGCGTGTTGCACGCACCAACGTGCGGGCCGAGCGCCTGCCGTTCCTGGCCACGCAGTTCCTCGCCGGCGTGCTCGCGCCGCAGTTGAATGCCGCGCTGCCCGCGGCGCCGGGCGGCTGGATTCCCACCGCGGGCGAACTGCGCTCGCTGCGTTTCGATTCGGGCGCGCGGCTGGAATCCCGCGATGCATGGACCGCCAGCGCGCAGCTTTCAGGCGGCGATTTCATGCGCGACGCGGACAAGGCGCAGGTTTCAGGGTTGAGCGCGCGGCTGCGCTTCGACGCACGGCAGCTCGAGCTCATTTTTGATCCGGCCAACGCCCTGTCGTTGCGCCTGGGCCGGCTGCAGGAACCGCGGCCGTTCGCGTTCTCGGGCAACCTGGTTGTCGAGACGAAGCTGGAAACTCCCGGCTTTCGCTTCGATCAATTCGGCCTGCGCAGCAATGCCGCCACTGTGTCGGTGAATGGCAGCTGGAATGATGACGGCAATGCCGCCGCGCCACTGACCATCCATGTCGCAAACCTCGATCGCGCCCTGCTGGGCGACACATGGATACTGATCGCTCGTGACGCAACGCCGCCGAAGTTGTTAGCCGAGGTTGCCGGGGGCAACGTGGTCGAAGGCACGCTGCAGCTCGTCAGGACGCGCGCTGCCGGCGGAGATCCCGCGATCAACTGGCAGCGATCGAGCGGCAAACTCACGCTGGCCGGGCTTGCGACCGCGGGCAAGGACATGCCCAGGCTCACGGCCGGCAGTGGCGCACTCGAATTCGCGCGCGGCGGCGCGCAGCTGCGCCTGGCCGCGGGGCAGATCGACGATCTCGAGCTCACCGGCGCGCGTCTCGACTGGCCGCGCAGCGGTGATCCGCGTTTGCACGCCACGCTCGAAGGCGCGCTGGACTCACCGTTGATTCGCGGCGTTCTCGCGGACCAGGGTCTGGAACGATTGACCGGCAGGATTGCGCTCGAAGCGGACGCGCGCGGGCTGCGGGAATTGCGTCAGGCCGATCTGTGGCGCGTGGCGGCGCATATCAGCGACGCGACGGTGCCGCTCGCGGGCGGTCTGCCCGCCGTCGGCAAACTCAACGGCACGCTGCGTTATTCAAACCGGCAGCTGCGCGCGCTGGCTCTGGAGGGCAGCTGGCTCGGCGGGCCCGTGGAGATCGAAGCGCGCCGCGTCCCGGCGTCCGCGGGCATGGCGCGTGGCCTCAATCTCGCTGTGAGCGGTGTCGCGGATGCCGCACCGCTGCTCAAGTTGTTAGGCCATGCAGATGCCGCCGACCGCGTCGACGGCCAGCTTGCCTGGCGCGGCGCAGCGCAGCGCATGGCGGGCAACGATGCCTGGCAGATCTCGCTCGAGAGCAGCCTGAACGGCATCGAAAGCCGCCTGCCCGCGCCGTTCGACAAGCCGCGCGCGCGTTCATTGCCCGTCAGCGCGCAAATGCGCGTCGATGCGCAGGGCGTGCGAGCCTTCGAGATCGACGGCGATCGCGTCGTGGTGCGTGGCGAGGTCACGGGCAAGGTGACCGCCGCGCATTTCGAAGTACAGGGCGTCGCCGGTGAACTGCGGCGCGCGGCCAACGCCGATCCGCAGCTCGAAGTCGGCACGCTGGAACTGCGGCGCGCGCCGTTGCTGCTGGCCGTGGCCGGCGCATTGCTGCCGGCAAACAGCGAGCTTGCGTTGTCCATCGGCGATCTGCGTTATTCCGAGCGCAGCCTGGGTGCCCTGCACGCGGCCATCGCGCGGCGCGATGACGGCACAGAATTCTCGCTCGAGTCGCCGCAGGCGGCGCTCCACCAGTTGAGCGCGCGCGGCCGCTGCGTCGCCGACTCCTGTCGCGCGCAATTCACCGCCGATACCGGCCATCTGGCCGCGCTGCTGCGCGGCGTGCAGCTGCCGCCTGAATGGCCCACCGAAACGCTACATGCCGCGGGCGAGCTCGACTGGCCGGTACAGGCCGGCGATTTGACCCCCGTGTTGACGGGCCGCTTCGATCTGGAAACCCAGGGCGCGGACAGCAATCACCAGCTGGTGGCCAATGCCACGCTCGTTGACGGCCAGATCCAGCTGGACAACGTTCAAGGCAGCGGGCCGGCCGCCGACCAGGTGTTCCGGGGTTCCGGGCGCGTGAGTCTCGTGGCGCGCAACTACGATCTCACGGTCGACTACGAACAGGTGGCGCTCGCCGCCACCGCGGTGCCGACACCCGCGCGCGCGCGCCTCACGCGCGCCTGGAATGTGTTGCGCGGGTCGGCCGCGAAACGCGGTCTCGCCGCCGCCCCGGAGACCCGCCGCGTGCAATGGCACGGCTCCTGGGAAAATGACCGCGCTGACTTGGCCCTGCCGGCGAAGTGATAGATTGACCGCCATGCGAGTTGCGGCGATCCAGATGACTTCCGGGCATGACATCGATGCCAACCTCGAGGCCGCCGGACGATTCCTGACCGACGCCGCCCGGCTCAATGCCGTGTTGGCCGCCCTGCCGGAAAACTTCGCCTTCATGGGCCTGAACAGCGGCGACAAACGCGCCATCGCCGAACCGGATGGTGCCGGACGCATCCAGAACTTCCTTGCAGACACGGCGCGCCGCCTCAAGATATGGATCGTCGGCGGCACGGTGCCGCTGCGGCAGGATTCGGACGGACGGGTAAGCGCTTCGTGCCTGGTATACGACGCACAGGGCCAACGGGCCGCGCGCTACGACAAGATTCACCTGTTCGACGTGGATGTGCCGGGCAGCACCGAATCGCATCGCGAATCGGCGCATACGGTCCCCGGGCAGGACGCGAAGCTGGTCGATACTCCGGCGGGCAAACTCGGGCTTGCTGTCTGTTACGACATGCGTTTCCCCGAGCTGTTCCGGGTGTTGTCGCGCCAGGGTGCGGAGTTGTTCGCGGTCCCCTCCGCGTTCACGGTGCCGACCGGCAAGGCGCACTGGGAGACGCTGCTGCGCGCCCGCGCGATCGAAAACCTGTGCGCGTTGATCGCGCCAGCGCAATGGGGCGTGCATCCGAGCGGACGGGAGACTTTTGGAGATTCGATGATCGTCGATCACTGGGGAAAGGTTCTGGCGCGGATGCCCAGCGGCACGGGCTGCGTGGTGGCCGACCTCGATACCGCGGGACGGATGGATGCCCGCACGCGTTTCCCGGCGCTCGAGCATCGCGTCATCTACAACACTTGAACATGGCCAAGGTGAACTCTTGAACGCAGTGACCAGATCCGAACCGCTCGACATCGCCCGCGACCTGATCCTGCGGCCGGGCGGCCTCGACGATGCGCGCCTCGACCTGGCGCTCGCGCAGGTCATGTCGAGCTCGGTGGACTCAGCCGACCTCTATTTCCAGTTCTCCCGCGAGGAGAGCTGGGCGCTGGAAGACGGCATCGTCAAGGAAGGCAGCGCCAGCATCGAACAGGGCGTCGGCGTACGCGCCGTGGCAGGCGAGAAGACCGGCTTCGCCTATTCGGATGAAATCGTGTTGCCGGCGCTCGAGGAAGCCTCGCGCGCGGCGCGCGCGATCGCGGTACGCGGCACCGAACGGCCCGCGCACGCCGTCCTGCCGCTGTCCGGCCACAAGCTCTATCTACCCATCGACCCGGTCAGCAGTTTCACGTCGAGCGAAAAGGTCGCCTGGCTCGAGCGGGTCGACCGCGAGACCCGCAAGATGGATCCGCGCGTGCAGCAGGTGATGGCCAGTGTGGTCGCCGTTCACGAGGTGGTGCTGGTCGCCAACAGCGAAGGGCATCTCGCCGCGGATGTCCGTCCGCTGGTGCGTTTCAACGTGTCGGTGATCGTCGAACAGAATGGCCGGCGCGAACAGGGTTATGCGGGCGCCGGTGGGCGCATCACGCTGCCCGAGCTCGTGGCCGCCGACAAGCCGCTGCAGCTCGCGCGCGAAGCGGTGCGCCAGGCGCTGGTGAATCTCGATGCCGTGCCGGCGCCGGCGGGCTCGATGACGGTGGTATTGGGCCCGGGCTGGCCCGGCATCCTGCTGCACGAGGCGATCGGCCACGGGCTCGAGGGTGATTTCAATCGCAAGGGGACTTCGGCGTTCGCGGGACGGGTTGGCGAACGTGTCGCGTCCGAACTGTGCACGATCGTCGATGACGGCACGCTCTCGAAGCGCCGCGGCTCGCTCAACATCGACGACGAGGGCACGCCGACCCAGTGCACCACGCTCATCGAAAACGGCGTGCTCAAGGGTTATCTGCAGGACAAGATGAATGCGCGCCTCACCGGCACCGCGTCCACGGGTAATGGCCGGCGCGAATCGTTCGCACACATCACGCTGCCGCGCATGACCAACACCTACATGCGCCCCGGCAAGACGCCGCCCGAGGAAATCCTCGCGTCGGTCGAGAAGGGCATCTACGCGGTGAATTTCGGCGGCGGCCAGGTGGACATCACCTCGGGCAAGTTCGTGTTCTCGGCCAGCGAGGCTTATCTCATCGAGAACGGGAAGATAGGCGCGCCCATCAAGGGTGCCACGCTCATCGGCAACGGTCCCGACGTGCTCACGCGCGTGTCGATGGTCGGCAACGATCTGAAACTCGACGATGGCGTCGGTACCTGCGGCAAGGAAGGGCAGAGTGTGCCAGTCGGCGTCGGCCAGCCCACGCTGCGCATCGATGGGCTGACAGTGGGCGGCACCGGCTAATCCGCGAGCCTCGATTCGCTCTCGAGGCGCAGTACTTTCAGTCCGGCGAAGGTATTCACCAGGATCCACTGGTCATCGCTCACGGTGTTGAGCGTGACGTTCGCCAGTTTCATGTGCGTGGTGCGTGTCTCGTGATAACTGACATGCGCCGTCCAGGGATGCAGCCAGTTGCGCGTCACGGTGAAATTGGCACGAGTCGCACGTGTTTCCGGCCGGATGATCGACATTCCCTTCGCGGCCATGCTGACGTAGTCGCAGAACTCGGCCTTGCCACCATCGATGTCACGCGGCTGATCCGGCGCGGTGTGATCGCGAATCGCGACGACCAGATCGTCGTGGAGCAGCGCGCAGTACGCTGCGGATTCGCCTCGCAACGAGAGCGACTCGAGTTCGTCCAGAAATCGAGTCGCACCGCTTTCGGACAGTTTTACCGGGCCCGCTCCATAAATGCCCACGCCGAGCAGCAGCAACAACGCGAGGATTTTCTTCATCGACGCCTCATGCCATGAATTTGCGCTAAATCACATCGAATGCAGCTGCCGGGAACGCCTTACTCGCGAGCACTATCAACGCGCGCGCACGACACGGATGTCGGGAAAGTCGTAAGACTTTTGAGCGAAAGGATTCGCTCCGCGCCTACGCATGAATCAGACGCGGACATAAGCGCGTGCGCGTTTTGCGACATTGGAAAGTTTGTGAATCCCGGCACATCATGACCGCCAGATGGCCCAGCAAACTGCACATGCGTTTCAACCTCACGACACCGAGCGGAGTCCTTCGAACATGCGTAACGACACAGCGGCCAGCGGCGAATTTCGAATCAACCTTCCGCCCGATGTTCTGGCGGAAATGCGCCGTCAGACTGGCAGTGCCCGCGGCACGATGCAGGTCGATGGGTTTCGTCCCGGCATTCTGGGCCGTTTGATGGATCTGGTAACGGGCCGCCGCCGCTGATCGGCTCCGCCGCTGCAGGCGGCGATATGTGAAGGACGATCCGGGGGCAGCTCCGGACGTCCAGCGACCCGCCGGGTTTCTTCAGCCTGCGCCAGCCGCGTCTTCGCGGCCTTCTTCTTCGGCCTCTTCGTTCGCCGCATCGTCGACCACCGGCAGATTGTCGTGTGTGTCGGCCAGGTGCCGCGCGGCATTCTCGTCGACGTACAACATCTCGTGCTGACCCATGCTGATAACATCGCCGTCACGCAGTGTGTGCCGGCGCACGCGTTTGCCGCGAATCACGATGCCATTGGTGCTGTTGAGGTCTTCGATCACCGTGACGCCGTCGCTGCCGGTGATCAGCTGGCAGTGATGCCGGCTGATGAATTTGCTGTCGATCTGCAGGTCGTTGTCGGGCGTGCGGCCCACGACCTTGCGGCCGGGCACGAGGTGCAATTCGCCGGCGGCCTTGCCGTCGGTCGACAACAACACTTTTGAGATGATGCGTGTGGCGCGATCGCCGGGCGGTGTCTTTTCGTTGAGCCCCTGCCGCGCCTGGATCGCATGGACGCGCGCCGCGAACTCGACCCACTGCAGCTCGTTCACCGCGGAGGCAATGTCCGCGAGCGTCACGTGGTCGCGGTCTTCGTTGAAGGCGGCCATCATCGCCGTGTCGCACAACGTGTTGACCAGGCGCGGGATACCGCCGGAATAACGCACGATCTCGGGGTAGGTGTCTTCGGCGAAGATCTCGCGGCCCTCGGCTCCGGCCACATCCAGACGATGCAGGACGTAGAGCCGCAGGTCTTCGCGCGACAGGGCGCCAAGATGGAAACGTAGCCGCACGCGCTGCGCCAGCTGCACCAGTTCCGGAGAATCCAGCGTCTCGTTGAGTTCGGGCTGGCCGGCGAGAATGATGCGCAGCACTTTCTCCTTGGTCGCCTCGATGCCGGACAACATGCGGATCTCTTCGAGCACCTTCAGCGCGAGGTTCTGCGCCTCGTCGATGATGAGCAGCACTTTTCGGCCGGCGGCGTACTGCTCGATGAGGAAACTGTTGAGGGTCGCGATCAACTCGGCCTTCTTCATCTTGAAGGGCGAGAAGCCGAACTGGACCAGCACGGTCTGCAGGAATTCGACCGCATTCACCTGGGTCTGGTTGATCTGCGCGATGACCACGTCGGAATCGAGCTGACGCAGGAAACTTTCGATCAGCGTGGTCTTGCCGGCGCCGATTTCACCCGTGATCACGACGAAACCGTCGGTGAACCAGATGGTGGATTCCATGTACGCCTTGGCGCGGGCATGGGCCCGGGAAAGAAACAGGAATTGCGGATCCGGGCTTAAGCGGAATGGCAATTCGCGCAGCTTGAAGTTCTCGGAATACATGGGTGCCGGCCGATATTACGGTAAAGCCCGCCCCCATCAAGGAAACCCTGGGCGCTGTCTTACCGAATTGCGAGCCAGGTCGCGCGATCGACGCGGGACAACAGTTTAAAGGTACGCAAATCCCGGGACTTGGGGCTGGTTTCGGTCAGCGTCAGGTGGCCCAGCTTGCGTCCCGGACGGGCGGTTTTGCCGTAGTCATGCCAGTGCAGGCCGGCTTCACGCAGCAGGGGCTCGCGCGCGGGTAGTTCGCCCACCAGGTTGATCATGGCCGAGTGCCCGCGGGCGCGGGTGCTGCCGAGCGGCAGCCCGGCGATGGCGCGCACGTGGTTCTCGAACTGGCTGGTGTCCGCGCCCTCGATCGTCCAGTGCCCGGAATTGTGCACGCGCGGCGCCATCTCATTGGCGAGAAGTTTGCCCTTCTTCACGAAGAACTCGATGGTCAGCACGCCGACGTAGTTGAAATGCTCCAGTAGTTTGCGCGCGGCGCGTTGTGCCTGGCGGGTCAATACCGCGTTCCCATAGGGCGCACGCGTCAGCCGCAGGATGCCCTCGCGGTGCACGTTGAGGTTCAGTGGATAGAAGGCCACGGCGCCGTCGGCGCCGCGGACCGCGATGACGGAGACTTCGGCGTCGAACGGCACGAGGTTTTCGTACAGCAACGGCGCCTTGCCGAGCGCGTCCCACGCGGCGTCGAGGTGCGCGGGTTTGCGCAGCACGAACTGACCCTTGCCGTCGTAACCCATGCGGCGGGTCTTGAGCACGCCGGGCAGGCCGATGGTCTGGACGGCCGTTTCGAGCGACGCGCGGGAATCCACCGCCGCATAACGCGTGGTCGGAATCCCGAGCAGTTCGAAGGTGCGCTTCTCACTGAGGCGATCCTGGGCCGCCGCGAGCGCGCGCAGCGGCGGGGAAATGCGCGCCTTGCCGGGCAGGTTTTCCAGCGACTCGACCGGGATGTTCTCCCAGTCGAACGTGACCACCTCGCAACGCTGCGAGAGCTGCGCCAACAATTTCGCGTCGGTGAATTCGCCGGCCAGGATCGGGCCGACCTGGCCGCCGGGAGTCTGCGCATCGCGGTCGAGGAACAGGAAGTCCAGCCCGAGTGGATAGCCGGCGAGCGCCATCATGCGGCCCAACTGGCCGGCGCCGACGATGCCTATGGTCATTTCATTTCGCGACCGCGGGATCGCCGTTGGCCAGCACCTTCGCGGTCTGCTCGGCGCGGAATTTCTTGAGAGCCGCATCGAACTCGGGACGTTTGTTGGCGAGGATGGCGGCGGCCGCGAGCCCCGCGTTGGTGGCGCCGGCGACGCCGATGGCGAAGGTCGCCACCGGAATACCCGCCGGCATCTGCACGATGGAGAGCAGCGAGTCGAGACCATTGAGCGTCTTCGACTGCACCGGCACGCCGAGCACCGGCAACGTGGTCTTGGCGGCCGTCATGCCGGGTAGATGGGCGGCGCCGCCGGCTCCGGCGATGATGACTTCGATGCCGCGGCCTTGCGCGCTGGCCGCGTATTCGAACAACAGGTCCGGCGTGCGGTGCGCGGAGACGACTTTGGTTTCGTAGGGGATGCCGAGCTTGTCGAGAGCTTCGGCCGCGGCGCGCATCGTCTCCCAATCGGAAGTCGAGCCCATGATGATGCCGACCAGTGGTTTCATCGCGAAATACTAGGGAAGCGACGCGCCAGCCACAAGGGGCGCGTGTTTACGAGGCCGCTTCAAACAACCCGCGCAGGGTGCGGAACAGCTCGCGCGACGCGGTTGCCTTGCTGCCGGAATCCACACGGTCGCCCGTCGCCTTGACGATCAACGCCTGCAGGGATTTGCGGTCCGCAGCGGGCCGCCACTGCATGAGTTCGTCGAGCGCGTCGGGACCTTCGCTGAGCAGGCGCAGCCGCCACGCCTCGATGCGTTTGTGCTTTTCGGCATCCTGCGCGTGACCGTGCGATTCGGCCTCGAGCGCCGCCTCGATGGGCGCCGGGTCGATGTCGCGCATCAGTTTGCCGATGTACTGGCGCTGCCGTGCGAGCCCGCCGCGGCTGGTTATGCGCTTGGCGAGCATGATGGCGTCGAACAGCGTTTCAGGCAGTTCGAGCGCGCCGAGCTCTGATTCCTTGAGCGCGATGAGCCTGGTGCCGAGGCTCTGGGCGGCCTTGGCGTCGCGCTTGCGCGCGCTTTTGCTCGGGCCGCGGAATTCACCGAAATCGTCGTCTTCCTGCATCGTACAATTCTGCCATGCAAGCAATCGTTCAGCCCCGCCAAGAAGTCGATGGATCGCGAATTCCCGAGCTCGAGAGCATCGTTTCCGAAGCCCTGCAGCGCGCCAAGGCGCTGGGTGCCAGCCAGTCGGAAGCCGATGTGAGCCTGCAGAAGGGTCTGACTACCACGGTGCGGCTCGGCGAGGTCGAAACCGTCGAATATCAGCGCGATCGCGGCATGGGGATCACCGTGTACTTCGGCAAGCGCAAGGGGTCGGCGAGCACGGCCGACCTGTCGCCGCAGTCGGTGAGTGAAATCGTCGAGAAAGCCTGCGACATCGCCCGGTACACCGCCGAGGACGCATGTGCCGGCCTGGCCGACCCCGAAGAGCTCGCGCGCGACATCCCGGACCTCGATCTCGACCATCCCTGGGACATTTCCCCGGAAGAGGCGGTCGAATGTGCGCGTGCCTGCGAAGCGGCCGGACGCGCGGTCGACGCGCGTATCACCAATTCCGAAGGCGCCAGCGTGAGCAGCCATCGCGGCGTGCGCGTGTACGGCAATTCACATGGCTTTCTTGCCGGGTTTCCATCGACCAGCCATAGCGTGAGCTGTGCGCTGCTGGCGCAGGTGGGCGAGGACATGCAGCGCGATTACTGGTACGGCTCGGCGCGCGACGCGCGCGATCTCGAGAACGCCGAGAGCATCGGGCGCAAGGCGGGCATTCGTGCGGTAGCGCGGCTCGGCGCGCGCAAGATCGCCACGCAAAAGGCGCGCGTGTTGTATGCGCCAGAAGTCGCGCGCGGATTGATCGGCCATTTTCTCGGCGCGATCCGCGGCAGCAGCCAGTACCGCAAGAGTTCGTTCCTGCTGGGCGCGGCGGGCGAGCAGGTATTTCCGTCGTTTCTCGAGTTGCGCGAGCGGCCGCATATCCTCAAGGCGCTGGGCAGCAGTCCGTTCGATGGCGAAGGCGTGGCCACGCGCGACCGCGAGCTGGTGAGCCGGGGCGTTCTGCAGGGTTACGTGCTGGGCAGTTACTCCGCGCGCAAGCTGGGATTGAAGACCACCGGCAATGCCGGCGGTACACACAACCTGCTGGTGGAATCGACCACGGGCGGCGTGGAGATCGGTGCGTTGCTGCGCCAGCTCGGCACCGGGTTGTTAGTCACCGAACTGATGGGGCAGGGCGTGAACGGCGTCACCGGCGATTATTCGCGCGGCGCATCGGGCTACTGGATCGAGAACGGCGTGCAGGCGTATCCGGTGCACGAAATCACCATCGCGGGGAATCTCAAGCAGATGTACCGCAACATCGCCGCCATCGGCAGCGACGTGGATCTGCGCGGCGGCGTGCGGGTAGGCTCGGTGCTGCTCGAAGAAATGACCATCGCCGGCGAATAAAGGGGACATGCCTATTTTCCGGGCCGGTCTTTTTCCGGAACTCGAAGGGCGCGCTCCCTCGAGCGCGAGCGAAGGGTCAAGATCCGCGCCGGAAAAAGACCGGCCCGGAAAATAGGCATGTCCCCTTTATTTGCGGCTCACCACGAATGATTCGTCGTTGAACCACAGGCCGCCGTGTTTGCGCAGCACCGCCTGCGTCGCGGGTAGATAGGTGCCGTTGCCGACCACCTCGCCGAGGCGTTCGTCCTCGATCTGGTTCACGTAGATCGCGGCATTCCATGCGGCGAACAACATCGACGTGCCGATGCGGTCGCCGACCTCGGCCGGCAAGGTGTGCATTTCATATCGAAAGATGGATTCGCTGTCGGGCGGGTCGGGCAGCGAATATTTCGCCGAGTCGGCGCCGAGCGCGTCACCGAGCACGGACAGCAGCCGGTGCCGGTCCACCTGGAACGGCGCTTCGCCCGGCCACAAGGAGCGCACGATCTCGAGGCCCGGATCGTCGCCGCGCGACTGGATCACGAGCAACCGGCCGCGCGGCGCGAGCCGGCGCGTCAGCGGCAGCAGCACCTTGCCCACCTTGAACTCCGCCGACATACGCGCGCGCCACGGCTGCGAGGCGAGGATGAAATCGTAGTCGACCGGCGGCGACTCCGGCCGCGGCACGACGCCGTCGAGCATGAACGCGTGATCTTCGCGGTAGATGACCAGCACCGAGGGCCGCACGTACACCGGGTTGCCGGACGATTCGCTCGGCCGCGTCGCCCAGCCGTAGTCGAGCACGCCGGACAATCCGTCGATCTGGTGCGCGTAGTCGTGCGACGAGCTGCCCTTCAACCGCAGCACCTGCCAGTTGAGCCGCGTGAGGTCTTCGCTGGCGCGCGGCCGCAGCGCCGGCGCGTCGGCATATTGCAGGTTGGTCACGACCAGCACGGTGGTCGGGTGTTCGCGAAAGCGATCCGGCATCTTCTCGAGCCCGAGCCGCACGTCCTCGCGGCTAATCTCCTTCGCAACCACGAGGTGCGGCACGTTCGGCCACGACGCATGCGCGCTGCGCATGATGCGCGCCAGCACGGTGGCATCTCCCATGCCGGCGTCGAACAGGTGCAGCGCTGGAGGCGTGGGGCGGATCTCGCGCAACTCGTCGGCAGCGCGATCGGCGACCTTCTGCTTCTCGTTGCAGGTGTTGACGAAGGCCAGGTACTTCTGGCGGTTGTCGTAGAACCGGAATGGCGTGTTGGCCGCGTCGGCCATCTTTTCCACGCGTGCTGGATCGGTCATGACATCCTCCGCCTAGCTACTTCGCGGTTGCGCGCCCCGCGACCAGGTCGCGTGTGATCCGCGTGACGTGTTCGCCCTGGTACATGCACATGTCGAGCTCGAGCGCGCTCGGCATGCGCATCTCGGTGCCGGCGCCGGTGATCGAGCTCGCGCCGTAGGGTGTGCCGCCGGTGACCTCGCGCATCGTGCTGAGGTCCTTGTAGGTGTACGGCAACCCGATGATCACCATGCCGAAATGCAACAGCGTGGTGTGGAATGAAGTGATCGTCGTTTCCTGGCCGCCATGCTGGCTCGCCGTGCAGCAGAAGACGCTGCCGACTTTTCCTACCATCGCGTGTTTGAACCACAACGCCCCGGTGCGATCGAGGAAATTGCGCATCTGGGACGCCATGTTTCCAAAACGCGTCGGCGTGCCGAAGATGATGCCGTCGTATTGATCGAGCTCGTTCGGGTCGGCGATCGGCGCGGCCTGATCCATCTTGAAGAATGACGCACGCGCGAGTTCCTCGTTCACGAGCTCGGGCACGCGTTTCACGACCACCTCCGCGCCGGCGACCCGGCGCGCGCCTTCGGCCTGCGCCTGCGCCATCTGCTCCACGTGACCGTAACTGCTGTAATAGAGCACGAGCATCTTCGTCATGAATTTCCCCTCAAAAGAATTCGAACAGGATTGTCAGGCGGCGGCCGGCACATGCCGGCGCGCGAACTCGGCCAGGATCTGGTTGTAGCGCTGCGGCGCATCGAGATTCGGCAGGTGCGCGGCCTCCTGCACGAACACATGTTCGGCGTCCGGCAGCAGCGCTTGCAAGCGCAGACCGGCGCGCTGGCGGCTGTCGAGATCGCGCGCACCGTTCACCACCAGCGACGGCGTACGGATGCGGCCCAGCGGCGCCTCGCCGATCCCCGGGTGCGGATCCGCGGGCGGGGCGAGCAGGTCGTGGCCCGGATACCGGGCGAGGATTTCGGCGAGCAGCTCGTGCAACCGCGGATCGGCGGTCAGCAGCTGGGTCAGCGGATGGGCGCGCCAGGCCGCACGGAATGCGGCCATGCCGCTGCGCGCAGCGAGCTCGCGGAACAGGGTCATTGGCAGGTCGGCGTCCGCCAGCGGCGGTGCGCCGTCGAGCACCAGTCCCCGCGCGGCGCCAGGATGGCGTGCCGCGAACTCCAGCACCACCCGCGCTCCCTGCGACGTGCCGACCAGCAGCGGGTGGTCGATCCCGAGCGTGCCGAGCAGCGTGTGCAGGTCGACGACGTCGTCCATCAACGAAGGTTTGCCGGTAGATAGGCCGAAGCCGCGCCGGTCGTAACGCACCACGCGCTGGCTGGCGGCGAGCGCCGCCTGCGGCTGCCACACATCGAGATCCAGCGTCCAGCCGTGCACCAGCACGACGGCGGGGCCCGCGCCCTCGTCGCGGTAACGCAGACGGGCGCCGGGCACTGCAAGGTGGCGGTCCGCGGCGTTCATGAGAATTCGGATACCGAAAAAGATTTCGCAATCAGGCTACGAGTGCAGACCCGCAGCGTCAAGCACGGGGCGCCGCGTTCAGATCTGCGCGCTGAGTGCGATGCCCGGCAGCCGGGCCAGCTCGACGGAAATTTCGCGGCTCGCCTTGCGCAACATGGCGAAACGCTGGCGCACCAGCGAAGCCTTGGAGACGCGGCGCGAATGACTGGAGCTGTTCAACGCGGCCACCACGCGCCCGGACTGGTCGAACACCGGCACCGCAACGGCCACGACGCCATACGCGAGCTCGTCCTCGACCGCGGAGTAGCCGGCGCGCCGGCACTCGGCGATCAACGCCTGGAGTTTCTTCGGCTCGGTCACCGTCTGCGTGGTGAGCGCGACGAACTTCTGCGTGCGGAAATATTGCTCCAGGTGTTCGGGCGTGAGTCCGGCGAGCAACACGCGGCCCATCGAGGTGACGTGCGCGGGAAAACGGCTCCCGACGTGCGCTTCGAGACGCACCAGCGTGCGCACCGAGGTGCGCGCGACGTACACGATGTCGTGGCCGTCGAGCACCGAGAGCGCGGCGGAATCTCCGGTGAGGCGCGCCAGTTCCTCGAGGTGCGTCTTCGTCAGGTGCTCGATGTCCATCGATTCGAGATACGCGGCGCCGAGCTCGAGCACTTTCGGCCGCAGCAAGAAAGCGCGTCCGCGCTGCGTGACATACCCGAGTTCTTCCAGCGTCAGCAGACAGCGGCGCGCGGTAGCCGGAGGCATCTTCGCGGCCGCGGCGATCTCGGACAGCGTGAGCGAGGAGTGATCGCGGGAGAACGTCTTGATGACCGCCAGTCCCTTGGCGAGACCCCCCATCACTTCGCGGCGAGCGGAATTCTTCTGCGGCATCGGCGCCAGTCTATTTCGGTATGCGAACAAATGGGAAGCGTGGGAATGACTGACTTGACGGCAAGCGGCGCGCGGGTTCAGCATGCCGCGGCCAATTCGTTAATCGAACTTCGTTTCGATATGCGAAAAACTGCAGAGTTGGCGGGAGAGGGGGTTCATGAAGATCGGCTCGCAGGCGCAGCGTTCGTCCGCCATTTCCGCATCCAATGCGGACACGATCGTCGTGCGTGGCCGCGACCTGTGCGGCGAACTCGTCGGCGTGATCACGTTCACCGATCACGCCTGGTTGCTGGTCACCGGCGACCTGCCGAACGCGGCGCAGCGCCGCATGCTCGACGCCACGCTGGTCGCCATCGCCGAACACGGCCTCGTTCCCAGTGTCGCCGCCAGCCGCATGACGCTGGCCGCCGCGCCCGAGGCGCTGCAGGGCGCCGTCGCCGCGGGGATTCTCGGCTGCGGTTCGGTCATCCTCGGTTCGGCGGACGCCGCGGGGCGGTTGTTCACCGCCATCCTCGCGCGCGCCGCGAACGAGCCACTGGAAGCGGCGGCACGCACGGTGCTCGGTGAACTGCGCGCGGCGCGCGCACCGGTCGCCGGCTACGGACATCCGTTGCACAAACGCCAGGATCCGCGCGTGACGCGACTGCTGGCGGTGAGCACCGAGTCGGGTCTGAGCGGGCGCCACGTCGAGGTCGCGGGCATCGTAGAGAAACTCGTGCCGCAGATCTGGGGCAAACAGCTTGCGATGAACGTCTCCGGCGCGATCGCAGCCGTGTTGCTCGACGCCGGCTATCCACTGCTCGCGATCAAGGGCGTGCCGATGCTGGCCCGCACCGCCAGCCTCATCGCGCACCTGCTGGAAGAGCAGCAACGCCCGATCGGCTTCGTGTTGGCGGACGGCGGCGCATCCGCCATCGACTACGACGGCGTGCGGCCCGACGGCTTCGTGCCGGGCGAAGGTTGAGCGCCATGAAAGCCATGCAATCGGTATTGCGCGGAGTCCGGATCGTCGAACAGGGCACGTTCATCACCGGCCCCTGCGCCGGCATGATGCTCGCGGACCTCGGTGCCGATGTGATCAAGATCGAAAGCCCCGGCGGCGATCCGTACCGCGCCTATCAGGGCGGCCTGTATTCGCCGCACTTCCAGGCCTACAACCGCAACAAGCGCAGCCTGGTCTGCGATCTCAAGCAGAACGGCGACCGCGAATTGTTCGAGAAGCTGATCGTGGACGCAGACGTCTACATCCAGAATTTCCGCCCCGGCACCGCCGAGAAGTTAGGCGCGGGGCCCGCGCGGCTGCGCGAGCTCAATCCGCGCCTCGTGTACTGCTCCATCAGCGGGTTCGGTGGCGACGGCCCGTACGTCGAGCGGCCGAGCTACGACTCGGTGGCGCAGGCGTTGTCGGGTTTCCTGAGCGTGGTCGTCGACCAGGACCGGCCGCGGTTCCTCGGCCCGGCGCTCGCGGACGCGATCACCGGCATCTATGCCGCCTTCGGTGTATTGGGCGCGCTGCTCGAACGCGCGACCACCGGCCGCGGCAAACTCGTCGAAGTCTCGATGCTCGAAGCAATGGCGCATTTCGCGGTCGAGCCGTTCGCCGCGTTCTTTGCGCTCGGGGTTTCGCCCAAATCCTCCGATCGTCCGCGGCTCGCGCAGGCCTACATCCTGCGCACCTCCGACGCGCGACTGATGGCGATCCACCTGTCGTCGCTCGAGAAATTCTGGCTCGGCCTGTGCAAGGCACTCGACGCCGATGAGCTCAACCGCGACCCGCGTTTCAGCGAACGCCTGTCGCGCATCAAGAACTACGAAGCGCTGGGTGAAGAGCTCGACAAGCGCTTCAGCCGCCGCACACTCGCCGAGCTGTCGGAAAAACTGAATGCGAGCGACGTGCCGTTCGCGCCGATCAACGGCATCGACCAGGTGGTGGCGGATCCGCAGGTCGCGCACCTGGGCTTGATCGTGCCGGTCGATGGCGCGCAGGAGGGCGGCCGCGAAGCGGTACGGCCCGCGTTGCAATTCGACGGTCAGCGCGCGCAGGCGGTGACCGCCGCGCCGCTGCTCGATCAACACGGCGCGGCCATACGTGCCGCCGCGCTCGCCTCTTCGGCTTGGCAGGTCAACGACCAGGACGCGGCGTTGCGCCGCGCAGCGGGGTGAACATGGCGGATCGCAAGTTGTTTCCCACCACCGTGGTCGGCAGCATGCCGCAGCCGGAGTGGCTCATCGATCGCGCGAAACTCGCCGGGCGTTTTCCGCCGCGCGTGCGGGCGCGCGAACTGTGGCGCATCCCGGAAGCCTATCTGGATGAAGCGCAGAACGACGCCACGCTGCTCGCGATCCGCGCCCAGGAACAGGCCGGCCTCGACATCGTCACCGACGGCGAAATCCGCCGCGAGAGTTATTCGAATCGCTTCGCCACCGCGCTCGAAGGCGTGGACCTCGACAATCCCGGCAGCGCGCTCGATCGCAGCGGCCATCCGAATCCCGTCCCGCGCGTCGTCGGCAAGATCCGCCGCAAACATGCCGTGCAGGTCGAAGATCTGAAATTCCTGCGTGCGCACACCGACCGGCAGGTGAAGGTCACCGTGCCCGGGCCGTTCACCATGGCACAGCAGGCGCAGATCGACGCCTACGGCGGCAGCCGCGAAGCGGCCGCGATGGACTACGCGAAAGCCGTCAACGAAGAGATCCGCGACCTGTTCGCGGCCGGCGCCGACGTCGTGCAGATCGACGAGCCCTACATGCAGGCGCGACCCGACGAGGCGCGCGCGTTCGGCTTGAACGCGCTCAACCAGGCGCTCGACGGCGTGACCGGCACGACCGCCGTCCACATCTGCTTCGGTTACGCTGCGATCATCCACGCGCGGCCGTCGGGATATTCGTTCCTCTCCGAGCTCGCGGGCTGCAGCTGCCGCCAGGTGTCGATCGAGACCGCGCAGTCGAACCTCGACTGCAGCACGCTCGCGCCGCTCGCCGGCAAGAAGATCTTGTTAGGCGTGCTCGATCTCGCGAATCCCGACATCGAGACACCCGAGCTCGTGGCCGCCCGTATCCGGCGCGCGCTGCCGTACGTGCCCGCCGAAAACATCATTCTCGCTCCCGATTGCGGCATGAAATATCTGCCGCGTGACATTGCCGTTGGAAAACTGAAAGCCATGGTCGCAGGCGCTGCGATCATGCGTACAGAACTATCACGCGCCGCGTAGGAGTTTTCTCATGCACCTTCCAGGAAAATTGTCTTCGCTCGGCCTGATTGCAGTCGCGGTCGCCGCGGCACTCGGGGCACCTCCCGTCATGGCGCAACAATCCGAGGAGATCGAAGAAGTCCTCGTCACCGCGCGCAAACGCAGCGAGTCGTCGCAGGACGTACCCGTCACCATCAACGTGTTCACGCGCGAGCAGATCGAATCGGCCGGCATCACCAAGCCCGCGGATTTCATCGCGCGCGTGCCGAACATGACGCTGGTCGAAACGCAGAACGCGGGCAACTCGTTCGTCGTGGTGCGCGGCATCTCGCAGGCGCGCAACAGCGAGCCATCGGTGGCGGTGCTGGTCGACGGCGTGCTCGAAACCAACCCGGCGGAATTCAGCCAGGAGCTGTTCGACATCGAGCAGATCGAAGTCCTGAAGGGACCGCAGGGCGCGCTCTACGGCCGCAGCGCCATCGGCGGCGCCATCATCATCCGCACGCGCGATCCGGGGGATGAGTTCGAAGGCCGCGTCAAGGTGGGCGCGGGCAACGGCTCGAGCAAACTCGTGCAGGCCGGCCTCAGTGGGCCGATCGGCGACACTTCGCTCAAGTACCGGGCCTCGGTGAGTTACAACGACACCGACGGCTATCTACCGAGCACGTACCTCGGTGGCAAGGCCGATCCTTCCAAGGACATCTCCGGCCGGTTCCGCATGAGCTTCGCGCCCAGCGACACCTTTTCCGGTGACTTCCGCGTTTCGTACAGCAAGCTCGAAACGCGTGGATTCTACTTCGTGATCCCGCGGGACGACGAGGCGAATCCTTTCTCCACGTTCACGACGCCGCCGAACGCCAACGACGTCACGAGCCCCATCCAGATCGACGACGCCGGCGAGGACAATCGCGACCTGTTCACCGGGGCACTGCGCCTCAACTTCGACCTGGGCGGCGGCACCTTGTCGTCGGTGAGCGCGTACAACAAGACGAAGGAGACCATCACCGGCGATGCGTACGACTTCCGTCCGGCGGCCAATTCCATTTTCATGGCGTTGCTGGGCACGGACCTCAACCAGAGCCAGTTCCTCGACGTCAAATCGTACAGCCAGGAAATCCGCTTCACGTCCGACGATGAAGGGCGGTTCCGCTGGATCACGGGTGCGTACTTCGTGCACACCGATCGCTTCATCTCGACCGGCAACAATGTGAATGACGGCACCGGCGTGCGGCCCGTCTATCACTCGCCACGGCTCACGGGGAGCAACCCCAGCGCGTCGTTCCTCGCGGATACACAGGACAACGACGCATGGGCCTTGTTCGGCGATGCCACCGTCGAGCTCACCGATCAGCTCGAACTCGACATGGCTGTGCGTTACGACGAGGACAAACGCGAGAACACCACGGATACGCCGACTGCTTTCCTGCCTCTGGGCTCCACCGGTTTTGAGGGCGAGGTGCAGTCACATACCTGGAGCGAAACACAGCCCAAGGTGACGTTGCGTTACAAGCCGTCGGATGACATCACGTTCTACGGTGGCTGGAGCCGCGGCTTCCGCAGCGGCGGATTCAACCAATCCGGCGTTGGTGCGGTTGCCGATGAGAATGGAATCGCGGGCGTGAACGACCGGTTCGAAGCCGAAGTGGCCGACACGACGGAAGTGGGCTTCAAGGGCCAGTTCCTCGATCACCGGCTCAACCTCGGACTGAGCGTCTACAAGACCAAGTCGACCAACGGTTATTTCTTCGTGTTCCTGGCCGCCAACTCGACCCAGAACCTCGGCAATCTCGACGCCGACTTCAAGGGTGCGGAATTCGAGATCAGCGGCAAGATCGGCGACCGGCTGGAATTGTTCGCCAGTGCCGGATATACCGATAGCGAGATCACCGGCATGGAAGATCCGAGCGTGATCGGCAACCAGGCCCCGCTGGTGTCGAAGGTGACATACAACGCCGGTGGGCAGTATCGTCAGCCGCTGAGCGGCGATCTGAACCTGACCTTCCGTGCCGACCTCCAGCACATCGGCGAGACCTGGTGGGAGCCGTACAACCTGACCTCGCGCGATCCGATCGACCTCATCGATGCGCGCATCGGGCTGGAAGCCAAGAACTGGTCGGTCACGGCCTGGTCGAAGAATCTCGGTGACGAGAAATACAACGCCGAGTTCTCGCCGGGCGGGTTCTTGTTCCGCGCGTTGCCGCGCCGTTACGGCGTCGAGTTCAGTTATTCGTTCTAGCCTGGAGTAGTTAGCAATGGCCACGAAAGCATCCCTGCCTACTCGTCTGCACCACACCGCGTACGTGTCGCGGGATCTGGAGGCGACGCGCAAGTTCTACGAAGAAGTCATCGGACTGCCGTTGCTCGCCACGTGGTGCGAGAAGGACATGCTGTTCGGGGCCGAGCGCACTTATTGCCACCTGTTTTTCGGGCTGGCCGACGGCGGCGCGCTGGCGTTCTTCCAGTTCGCGGATCCCGCCGACCAGGAGCTGTTCGGGCCGAAGATGCCGTTCTCGCCGTTCCATCACATCGCGCTGCACGTCGACAAGGAAACCCAGGACGGCATCGAGAAGCGGCTCAAGGATGCGGGATTCAAGGAGCCGCAGTCGTTCGTGCTCGAACACGGGTACTGCCGTTCGGTGTACGTCACCGACCCGAACGGCATGATCGTGGAATTCACGCACGATCATCCGGACGTCGAGAACATCAACAAGATCGCGCTCGGCCGCGCGCACAGCGAGCTCAAGCGCTGGCTCGCAGGCGATCACACCTCGAACAATACGTTCCGCTGATGCGGACCAGTACCGACCGCATTCTCACTACTCATGTCGGCAGCCTGCCGCGGTCGCAGGCGGTCACGGACGTGTTGTTCGGGCGCGAACACCACACGATCACGGACGCGGCGGCGGCCGGCAAGATCATCGCGGACGCGGTGGAAGCGGTGGTGAAGCGGCAGGTGGCGGCCGGCGTCGATGTGGTGAGCGACGGCGAGATGAGCAAGATCTCCTACGCCACCTACATCGCGGACCGGTTCACGGGTTTCGATGGCGATACGCCGCGCGATCCGGGGCAGGACCTGGTCGAGTTTCCGCGGCTGCTCGAGAAGCTGGCGAAGCTGGGGTCGACGGCGAAATACCGCCGGCCGAAATGCGTGGGCGAGATTCGCAACAAGACCTTCGAGCCGCTGCAGGAAGACCTGCGGAATTTCGGCCGCGGTGTCGCGGCGGGCAGTCCGGTCGATGCGTTTCTCAATGCGGCTTCGCCGGGCGTGATTGCGATCTTTCAGCCCAATGATTTTTACAAGACTGCCGATGAGTACCTCGAGGCGGTCGCGGAAGCACTACGCGGCGAATACGAGGCCATCGTCGCCGCGGGGTTCCTGGTGCAGATCGACGCGCCGGACCTCGGCATGGGCCGCCACACGATGTATCGCAATGCGACGGTGGCCGAATACCTCGCGCACGCCGCACGGCATGTCGAAGTGCTGAACCACGCGCTGCGCAATGTGCCGGCCGCGCGGGTGCGCATGCACTGCTGCTGGGGCAACTACGAAGGGCCGCATCACCACGACGTGCCGATGCGCGATCTGCTGCCGGTGCTGCTCAAGGCCAAGCCACAGGCGCTGCTCTTCGAAGCGGCCAATCCGCGCCACGCGCATGAGTGGACGGTGTTTCGAGATACGAAGCTGCCCGATGACAAGATCCTGATTCCGGGAGTGTTGAGCTCGACGACCAACTACGTCGAGCACCCGGAGCTCGTCGCCGAGCGGTTGTTGAGATTCGCGGACATCGTCGGTCGCGAACGCGTCATGGCGGGCTCGGACTGCGGCTTCAGCACCTTCGCCGGCTTCGGCGCGGTAGACCCGGACATCGTCTACATGAAGCTTGCGGCGATGGCGGAAGGGGCGCGGATCGCCAGCCGCAAGCTGTGGGGCTAAGTCGGTGCGGTAAGTCGGTGCCGGGTCGGACTTAGCGCGCGCGGCCCCGCAGCGCACCTACGCCATCCAAGCTAAGTCCGACCCGGCACCGACTTACAACACCGCAACCTACTCTTCGATCAGATCCCGCAGCGTCATCTCGCCGCAGCTCTTGCGCCAGGCGGCATCCATGGTGCCTGCGATGGCGTCGACCGCCGGTATCTTGATCGTGCGCGAAGACACCTGGCCGGCTTTTTCGTTGCGCGCGATATCCATGATTTCCTGGATCGAGATGTTGCCGAGATCGCGTGCCGGCAGCAGCCGTTCGTCATCCGCCAGCGTGAGCAGGTGCGCGCCTTCGAGCGCATTCACGATGCGCGAGATCGCGATGCCCGGCATGCCGAGTTCGTGTGAGATGCTGTCCACCGACCAGCGGTTCTTGCCGTCGTGATACGACCGCGCGATCAGGTACATCACCTTGAGCGTGAGTGTTTCGCGCTGTACCGCGGACATCCGCAGCTCGGTGAGCCCGAGCCGCAGGTAGTTGCGGTTCTGCACGTAGAACGACAGCTGCGCGCCGACCAGCAGGATGAGCCAGCCGAAGTAGGTCCACAGCAGCGCGGCGACGATGATGGCGAAGCCGGCATAGACGATGGTGAGGCGTGTCGAGAACACCACCAGCGCGGTGAACAGTTTGCCGACGGCAGCCCACAGGACTCCAGCCGTGACCCCGCCGATCAGCGCGGGTTTCCACTTCACCTTCGTGTTCGGCACGAACATGTAAACCGCGGTGAAGATCGCCGCGACCATGAAATACGGCGAGACCTCGAGGCCCCAGGAAGTCATGCGATCCCAGAACGGCACGAATCGTCCAAAACCCGCCGACGCGGTATCGAGTGCGTTGTGCGACAGGCCGATGAAACTCACCACCACGATCGGGCCGACGATCAGCAGCGCGACGTATTCGGTGACGCGGCGCGCGAAGCTGCGCGCATGTTCCACGCGCCACAGGAAATTGAAGCCGTCCTCCACTTTCTTGATGGTGCCTAACAAGGTCCAGAGCAGCAGGGCGAGACCCAGCGAGCCGACCACCCCGGTGCTGACACTGTCCGCAAACTGCATCACCTTCGCGGTGAACTGGGTCGCGCTCGCCTCGCCCATCGGTTTGAAGAATTCGTAGATGATCGGGCCGAGCTCGCGATGCGCCCCGAACGCCTTGAGCACGGCGAACGCGAAGGCGATGAGCGGCACCAGCGACAGCAGCGTCGCGTACACGAGACCCATGGCATATAGATTGATCTGGCCGCGCGATAGATCGCGCAGCAGCGCGTACGGATAACGCAGCAGGCGCAGCGTGAGCGCCCCGGGAGTTGTTCCTTCGGAATACTCGCCGAACAGGTATCGGTCGAGCCAGTTCCAGAACGCGAGATACATGGGGGCGGAAGAGTAATTGGCTGACACCCCGGTGTCACTCGATTAGATTGCCGCGCATGCCGGCCAGTTTTCCTTCACGCATCGTCTGTCTCACCGAGGAGACCACGGAGACGCTGTACCTGCTGGGTGAGGATCGGCGCATCGTGGGTATTTCGGGGTTTACCGTGCGGCCGCCGCGCGCGCGCCGTGAAAAACCCAAGGTGTCCGCGTTCACCAGCGCGAAGATCGACAAGATCGTCGCGCTGCAGCCGGATCTGGTGCTGGGCTTCTCCGACTTGCAGGCGGACATCGCGGCCGAACTGATTCGCGCCGGCATCGAGGTGCACGTGTTCAATCACCGCAGCGTGGCGGAGATCCTGCGCATGATCGCGACGCTGGGTGGCATGGTGGGGTGCGAGGGAAAGGCGGCGGCGCTGATCGCGCAGCTCGAGGTGGGTGTCGAGAAGGTGCGGCAAAGCGCCGCGAAGTTCACGCGCCGGCCGCGGGTTTATTTCGAAGAATGGGACGAGCCACAGATCTCGGGGATCCGCTGGGTGTCGGAGCTCGTCGGCATTGCGGGCGGCGACGATGTGTTCCCCGAGCTCGCGCGGGAATCGCTGGGCAAGAACCGCATCATCGCGGATCCGCTCGAAGTGCCACGGCGCTCACCCGACGTGATTCTCGGCTCCTGGTGCGGGAAGAAGTTCCGGCCGGAGAACGTGGCTGCGAGAGCAGGGTGGATCGATGTGCCCGCAGTGCGCGACGGGCATCTGTACGAGGTGAAGTCTTCAATCATCCTGCAACCAGGACCGGCAGCGCTGACGGACGGACTGGCGGAGATCCACCGCTGCCTATCTATCTGGGCTGATGGTGCGGAGAATAGTGGTGCCGGGGTGCAATTCTCGTAATTAAGTCGCCGTCCTCGTGCGCGCCGGCGCCGGCTTAATTACGAGAATTGCACCCCGGCACCACTATTCCGTGAGGCGTTTCAGGGCTTCCTGGTAGTTCGCGCTGGTTTTCGCGATCACTTCGGCCGGCAGCTTCGGGCCCGGCGCTTTCTTGCCCCAGTCGAGCGTCTCCAGATAGTCGCGCACGAACTGTTTGTCGAACGACGGGGGGCTGATTCCTTCGCGCCAGGTATCCGCGGGCCAGAAGCGCGAGGAATCCGGTGTCAGGACTTCGTCGATGAGCACGAGACCACCATCCGGTCCGTGCGCGAATTCAAACTTGGTGTCCGCGATGATGATGCCGCGCGCGCGCGCATGCGCGGCCGCGAATTCGTACAGCGCGATCGCGGTGTCGCGCACGCGCGCGGCCACGTCCGCGCCGACGATCTTCACCGCTTCATCGAAGCTGATCGTCTCGTCGTGTTCGCCGAGTGCAGCCTTGGTGGAAGGCGTGAACAGCGTCTGCGGCAGTTTCGCGGCCTGCCGTAGCCCCGCCGGTAGTTTGATGCCCGAGATCGCGCCGGTCTTCTGATAATCCTTCCACCCCGAACCGATGACGTAGCCGCGCACCACGGCCTCCAGCGGCACGGTCTTGAGCCGCTTGACGATGACCGCCCGGTCCTTGATCTGCGCCCGGTCCGCCGGATCGGCGACCACCTCTTCGATCGCACGCCCGGTGAGATGGTTAGGCACGATGTGCTGCGTGCGCCCGAACCAGAAATTCGAAATCGAATTGAGCACGCGCCCCTTTTCCGGAATCGGATCGGGCATGACCACGTCGAACGCCGAAATCCGGTCGGTGGTCACGATCAGCATGGAATCCGCATCTATCTCATAGATGTCGCGCACCTTCCCCGTGTGGATTTTCTTGAGGCCACGCAACGAAGTCGTGTGGACGGGCGAGGCTGGGCTGGTCGCTGGTAGCATAGTTGCCATGAATAGTAGCAACGGGCGCCGATGAGCATCACCGGAAAAGTCATCGGCGCGTTGGTCGGTCTCCTGCTGCTGCGCAGCCCCTGGGGCCTCTTGATCGGCGCCATCCTCGGACACTTCTACGATCAGAGCGTAACTCCGCGCCGCGCCAGCGGCGGAGCGGGCCCGCTCGAGATCGGCGAGCGGTTCTTCTCCGCCACATTCGAAGTCATGGGCTTCGTCGCCAAGGCGGACGGGCGCGTTTCCGAAGCCGAGATCGCGGCCGCGCGCAAGGTGATGGCGGAGCTGCGCCTCGATGGCGTGCAGATCCACGCCGCGATCGCGCATTTCACGCGCGGCAAGAATCCGGACTTCGACCTGGACACCACCATGCAGCAGCTGTCGGCTGCCTGCGCCCAGCGCCCCGATCTGCTGCGCGTGTTCCTCGAACTGCAGGTGCGCGCCGCGCTCGAGGGCGTCGACATGCAGGGCCCCGCGCGCACCGCGGTCCAGCGTGTAGCCGAGCTGCTCGATGTTTCGCGGCTGGAGCTCGCGCACATGGAAGCCGTGCTGCGCATTCGCCGCGAACAGTTCAAGACCGGAGGAGGCCGCGCGGGCGGCCAGAGCGGCTCCCAGCCGCCGCCGAAGCAGGGCGGCATGCAGCCCGCGGCGGCATACCAGATCCTCGAGGTCGACCCGAAGGCGTCGGACGACGAGGTTGCCAAAGCCTACCGGCGGCAACTCAGCAAACATCATCCGGACAAGCTCAAGGCCAACGGCCTGCCCGACTCGATGCTCGAACACGCCAAACAACGTACGCAGCAGATCATCGAGGCGTACGAATCCATCAAGTCTGCGCGGCAGAGGTAGACTGTGAGCATGACTCCCTGGATCGCGCCGTCGATTCTGTCCGCGAACTTCGCCAAGCTCGGCGACGAAGTGAACGCGGTCATCGCCGCCGGGGCCGATGTGATCCATTTCGACGTGATGGACAATCACTACGTCCCCAATCTCACGATCGGGCCGCTGGTCTGCGAGGCGCTGCGCAAACACGGCGTCACCGCGCCGATCGACGTGCACCTGATGGTGAAGCCGGTCGATCGCATCATCCCGGATTTCGCGCAGGCCGGTGCCACGTACATTTCATTCCATCCCGAGGCCAGCGATCACATCGATCGCACCATCGGGCTCATCCGCGAACACGGTTGCAAGCCTGGGCTCGTATTCAATCCGGCGACGCCGATCGACTATCTCGACTACACGCTGCACAAGCTCGATCTCGTGCTGCTCATGTCGGTGAACCCGGGATTCGGCGGCCAGAAGTTCATCCCGGACGTGCTCGACAAGGTGCGCGCGGTGCGCAAGCTCATCGATGCGACAGGTAAGCCGATCCGCCTGGAGATCGACGGCGGCGTGAAGATCGACAACATTGGCGAGATCGCGCGTGCCGGCGCCGACATGTTCGTCGCGGGTTCGGCGATCTTCGGCGCGCAGGACTACAAGGCGACCATCCGCGCGATGCGCGCCGCGATCAACCGCTAGAACGACGCAGGTGTAGCGGCGCTACGGCGCCTCCGCGTAGCCCGCGCGGATCGCGCCCGCCAGCCGGTTTTTGTCCGGGTACTGCGCAACCATCTCATCCGTGATGATCTGGATTGCTTCGTCCTGCGTCTTGCCGGCCTTCTTGAGTTCGGCGCTGCGGTCGCGGACGCGGGTCAGATACGTGCGATAGCCGGCGATGATCGACGCGTCGCCGAAAGGCCCATGGCTCGGCACGACATGCACGGGTTTCATCGCCTCGAGTTTGTCGAGGCTCGCGAGCCAGTGGCTGATCTTCGCGGAGGCGTTGGCAAAGGCGGGCTGCGGCTTCATCGCGACATCACCCGAGAACAACACCCCGTCCACGAACACGACCGTGTCGCCGTGTGTGTGGTTCGTTCCCATGGAATACATCCGCACTTTCACGCCACCGAGATCGAGGCTGTATTGGCTCTCGAAGATGATGTCCGCATCGCGATGGTGCGCGTCCTGCAGCAGTTCCTTGTTGAGCTCGGAACGCGCCTCGAACACCGGCACGAGATTCATGCCGGCGCCCGCCGCGATGTCTTCGATCTGCTCCTTCGAGCGGATCAGCTTCGAATCCTTCGGAAACACATGCGCGCCCATGTCGTGTTCGGGATGGACGTGTGTGGTGACAATGTAGATAGGCTTGCCCGCGCCGACCTTGGCGACTTCCGCCAGCACGGTTTGGCCGTTGCGCGTGCCCATGCCCGTGTCGACGACGAGTACGGCCTTCTTCCCGACGATGATGCCGACATTGGGGACGAGGGAAGCCGAGCCGTCCGGGATCGCCCAGACGTGCGAGGTGAGCTTCTCGGTGACGCCTGCCCGCACGAGCGAGGCAGGCGCGGGCGCCTGCTGAGCGAGGGCGCAGACGCCGGTGAAGAGTGCCGCGGCAAGCGACGTGATCAACATGCGCATTCGATACTTCCTGTCGATGAAGCGTTGAAACGAGAACGCCGGCTTTCAAGCCGGCGTTCGCAATGAGGCCTGACCCCTGTTGCTAGGAGATGGGGAGTGTCCCCACTATTCGTCGTCGTCCTCGTCATCCTCGTCGTCGTCATCTTCGACGCGGGCGCTGCGCACGGCGGCGCCGCCCTTGCCGCCCTGCACGGGGACCACGACCGGACGGGTTTTCATCTTCGGGCGCGCGTTGAAGACCACAATAGTCTTGCCGGTGGCGCGCAACAGGCCCTGGTCTTCCAGCACCTTGAGGACGCGGCCCGCCATTTCGCGCGAGCAGCCGACCAGGCGCGACAGCTCCTGGCGGGACACCTTGATCTGCATGCCTTCCGGATGCGTCATCGCATCGGGTTCGCCGCACAGGTCCATGATGGCGTGCGCCACACGGCCGGTCACATCGACGAAGGCCAAATCGGACAACTTGCGATTGGTGCGATCGAGGCGCGTCGCAAGCTGCGTGGCGAGCTCGAACACCAGGCCCGGGCTTTCCGCCGCGATCTGGCGGAAGCGGGGATAGGTCATTTCCGCGAGCTCGCAATGGTTGCGCGTGCGCACCCAGGCGCTGCGCAGCGGCGACTCGTGGAACAGTCCCATCTCACCGAAGAACTGACCCTTGTTGAGGTAGGCGAGCACCATCTCGTTGCCTTCCTCGTCCTCGACCATCACTTCGACCGAGCCGCTGATGATGTAGTAGAGGACGTCGGGCAGATCGCCCGCATGGATCACGACCGTTTTGGACGGAACAGTGCGAATGCGGCAATAACTCAGGAATCGGTTGATTGCCGGAATGTCGCTGAGGGGTTTGACCGCCTCTTCCATCTGACTCTCCCTTGCTGCTGTTTGCATCGCGCCTCTTTTTGGCTGCGTTATTAAGTCGTATTACATAACTTAATGCCACAGCGCGCAAAAGAACACGGATCAACAGTGATCCGTGTCACAGGCGCGATGCTTAAAACCGGTACGAAGTATGCGTCATCACCTGCGCAGTTCGCCGCATCAATTCGCGCACGGGTCCGGGGAGCGATGCTCCACCCGCATTCCGCGCCTCGCGGCCATGACCGGCCTCGTCGTGACACATGGCCTCGACGATGGCGCGGCTGCGAACATCGTCGCGCGGCAATTTGTCCAGGTGCCCCTTCAGATGTCCTTCGACCTGGCGTTCGGTCTCGGCCACGAACCCCAGGCTGGCGCGATCGCCGAGTAGTGCGGCCAGCGCTCCGATGCCGAAGGACCCGGCGTACCAGAGCGGGTTGAGCAGGCTGGGTCGCGCGCCCAGCTCATGGAGGCGGGTCTCACACCAGGCCAGGTGGTCGGTCTCCTCGCGGGCGGCGCGCAGCATGAATTCCCGGACGTCCGGGTCGCGGGCGAGCATGGCCTGTGCGTGGTACAGCGCCTGGGCGGCCACTTCACCGGCATGATTGACCCGCATAAGGGCGGCGGATTCGCGCTTGTCCTCGTCGGTAAGGCGGGGGGTCGGGGCCGAATCGGCCCTTTGGGCCTCGCGGGCAGGGACTGGGGCCGGCACGGGGGTCGGCCGTCCGGCGGCCGGCGGGGCAAGCAGCGCACGCAGGGCGCGGTCCGCCGCGGAGATAAAGGTGTCGAGGGAGGGGCCCTTCGCCATGGGGCGGGATTATAGGACGCTAACCCACGAAGGCATCAGGAGTTTTGCAAAGGCATAGGGCGTTGAGTACACTTGCGCCCCTTTTTCCAGGGGCCCACCAGCACTTTAACGCGGCTGATATTTTCAGTCGGGAGTGGTAGCGACGGCGGGTTCTTCCGGTTTGGAGTCTTAGTGATGAGTACTGTTTTTGCGAATTCCGAAAGCGTGCGTGGCGACTGGTTCGTGGTGGATGCCACGGACAAGGTCCTGGGCCGCCTCTCCACCCAGATCGCGATGCGCCTCAAGGGCAAGCACAAGGCGATCTTCAGCCCGCACGTGGACATGGGCGATCACATCGTCGTGTTGAACGCGGAGAAGATCAAAGTCACGGGCAACAAGCTCGACGACAAGATCTATTACCACCACACCGGCGCCATCGGCGGCATCAAGTCGATCGCCCTCGGCAAGCTGCTCAAGGAACATCCTGAGCGCGCCATCGAATTCGCCGTGAAGGGCATGCTCCCCAAGGGCCCGCTCGGTCGCAAGATGTATAAAAAGCTGCACGTGTTCGCGGGCGACAAACATCCGCACGCCGCCCAGCAGCCGAAGCAACTCGAAATTTAAGGAATAGAAGAATGCCCGCCCAAGCAGCAAAGCCGCACTACGGCACCGGCCGTCGCAAGACCGCCGCCGCGCGCGTCTACATGAAAGCCGGTACCGGCAAGATCACGGTCAACGATCGTCCGCTCGACGAATTCTTCGGTCGCGAGACCGGCCGCATGATCGTGCGCCAGCCGCTCGAGCTCGTGCAGATGGCCGACAAGTTCGATTTCACGGTGACGGTTGCGGGCGGTGGCATCACCGGCCAGGCCGGCGCCATTCGTCACGGCATCACCCGCGCGCTCATGGAGTACGACGGTGAGCTGCGCAAGGCATTACGCGTCGCCGGCTTCGTCACGCGCGATGCGCGCGAAGTCGAGCGCAAGAAGGTCGGCCGCCGGAAGGCGCGTCGTGGACCGCAGTACTCGAAGCGTTAATCCACTGGTACTGTTCGCGCAGACGGTTCGGTTTTCTTGGGAGATCGTCTAGCGGTAGGACAACGGACTCTGACTCCGTTTACCTAGGTTCGAATCCTAGTCTCCCAACCAGTCAGGAAACCCGCCCTTCCTTCCAGGAAGCGGCGGGTTTCTTTTTGGGTGGAGTAGTTAGATAGCGCGCGGGAATGTCGCCATTCAGTCGAGCAGCGCCTGATAGATCGACGCGGTGAACTTGTCCCTGATATCCGTGTTGTTCGGGATCATCTGGATCATCAGCACGGTCGTGAGCCGCTCGACCGGATCCACGCGGTAATACGTGCCGTAGGCGCCGCCCCAGCCCCACGAGCCCACCGATTCCATGCCGATGACGCCGTACTTGTCCGTGGTCTCGAAGCCGAACCCGAACCCCATGCCTTTTGGATTCCTGAGATCGCCCACCTGGTTGGTCGTCATCAACCGCACCGCGTGCGGAGACAGGATGCGCGCCTTGCCGAGCACGCCGCCGTTGCGCAGCGCCTCGAGGAAGGTGGCGTAGTCACGCGCGGTGGAGACGAGGCCGGCACCGCCGGAGAAACTCTTGCGCGGACCTTCGGCGTAGTGCCCCTGGCCGCGCGCACCGTCGGGCTGGCGCACCGCCTTGCCGTCCGCGTCGCTGCCGTATACCGCCGCCAGGCGCGCCGCTTTCCCGGGTGGTAGATAGAAGTACGTGTCCTGCATGCCGAGCGGGCCGGTGATGTGCGCGCGGATGTATTCATCCAGCGGCACACCCGATGCCTTCTCCACGATGCAGCCGAGGATGTCGGTGTTGTAGCCGTAGACGAACGCCTCACCCGGTTGCGACGCGAACGGCAGCGTGCCGAGCCTTTCGATCGTCGTGCAGACCGGTTCGTCCTTGTCGGCGAAGTACCAGCCGAAACCGGCGGCGGGGCCCAGGCCCTGGGGCTCGTACACCGGCGCGAGCTCCCCGCTCTGGGCGTACGAGATGCCGGCGGTGTGTGTCAGCAGATCGCGGATCGTGATCGGCCGCTTGGCCGCAGTGATCGTGAGTCCCGTGCCGTTCTCGTTCTTGACGCCCACCGTGGTTTTCTCGAACGTCGGAATGTATTTTCCGGCGCGCTCATTCACGGTGAGTTTGCCTTCTTCCATCAACTGCAGCACGGCGACGCTGGTCAGCGCCTTCGATTGCGAGGCGATGCGGAACTCGGTGTCCATCGCCATCTTGCGGCCGGCTTCCTTGTCGGCCCAGCCCACCGCGTGTTGGTACACGGGTTTGCCGTCGCGCAGGACCAGCGCCACGATGCCGCCGATACGGCCGTCATTGACGTAGCCGTCGAGCAGCGCGTCGACGCGCGCGAGACGCTCGGTGGAAAAGCCGACCTTGAGCGTGTCGGCCGGGTGCGCCGGCAGCGCCGAGAACGCAGCCAGTGCGGCGGCGGCAAAAAGATGCGCGATTCTGCAGTTCAAGATTTCCCCCTTCGATTCGAATGCAAACTAACTACTGGAGCGGGGCGTCGGAGAGCCAGCCGCCAACGGCGCGCGCTTCGGCATCGTGTTCCTCGTCGCGCCAGGTCTCGGCGAGAGCGGATGTATACCACTGCTGCATCGAAGGCAGCGCGAGCAACTGGGCGGCATAACGGCGCGCCGCGGCGCCGATGGGCGGGTCGTAGGTCTGGATGCGGAACGCCACCGGCGCAAAGAATGCATCCGCGGCGCAGAAGCGGTTGCCGGTCAGGAACGGGCCGCCGAAGCGGTTGATGCCGTCGGCCCACAGCTCTTCGATGCGACCGAGATCGCGTTGGAGCGGCGCATCGACCGAATGCAGCTTCACGCGAATGCCGCAGTTCATGCCACAGACATTGCGCAGCGCCTGGAATCCGGAATGCATCTCGGCGGCCGCGGAGCGCGCCCAGGCGCGCGGCGCGGCCTCGGCCGGCCAGACCCCCGGATGACGTTCGCCGACGTACTCGATGATCGACAACGAGTCCCACACCGTCACCGTGCCGTCGACCAGGCAAGGCACCTTGCCGGTCGGCGAGAAACTGCGGAAGGCGTGCGGATTCGCGGGGCCGCCGAATGGCACGACCACTTCGCGAAATGGAATCCTGAGCTCGCTCATCAGCACCCAGGGGCGCAGCGACCAGGAGGAGTAGTTCTTGTTGGCGATGTACAGATCGAACATGTGTCAGCTACCCGTGAGCGGCTTGCTCACCAATTCGAAGCCACTGCGGCCGGCAAAGCCGCGCCGCTGATAAAACGCCCGCGCCGCCTCGTTGTCGCGGCCGATCTGCAGCGCCACGTGCGTGCAGCCGGCGGCGCGGAAGTGCGCCTCGGCGGCGTCCAGCAGCTGGCCGCCCAGTCCCAGGCTGCGATGGCGCTCCACGACGAACAACTCGTCGATCTCGGCGGTGAGCCCCTGGAACTCGAGGCTGAACACGAAGACGGCCAGCAGGTAGCCCGCGGGTTTCCCATCGACCGCGGCGATCCAGGCGCGGCCCAGCGCAGCGTCCTTGAGCACCTGCTCGAGCAGCGACGTCACGCGAACGGCGTCGAAGCCTTCGATGGCTTCGAAGCGCCAGTACTGCTCGACCAGCGGCACCAGCGCGGCGCTGTCGCGCGGCACGGCGAGCCGGATATGGAAGTCTTCAGCCACGGGTACGCTAACTAACATCCGGCAGCCATAAAGTCACCACGGCACCGCCGCCGTCGCGATTGGCGATGCGTAACCGCCCACCGTGCGCCTCGACGATTTCGCGGCACAACGTGAGCCCGAGGCCGGTGCCCGTCTCCTTGGTCGAGTAGAACGGCACCAGGGCGTTCTCGAGTGCCGCGGCGGTGAAGCCCGGTCCCCGGTCACGCACCTCGATCGCGAACCCCTGCGCGGAAGCCTGCACTTCGAGCTCGATCGCATCGAGCCCGGAGCCCGACTCGCGCGCGTTCTTGAGCAGGTTGATCAACGCCTGTTCGATCTGGGCGGTGTCGAAGCTGGCCATACGCGCCGGCGGTGCACCCGCCAGCCGGAACGCAACGACCGCCTGCAATCGTTCCAGCAGCACCTCCCATGCCACCGGCGCGAGGCGCGGATGGGGCAGCTTGGCGAACCGCGAATAACCTTCGATGAACCCGGCCAGATGTTTGGCGCGGTCTTCGATGGTCGAAAACACGCGCTGCAGCTGTTCGGGGTTCGGCGGCGAACGCGCCAGGATCTGGCCCGAGTGCGCGAGCGACGAGATGGGCGCGAGCGAATTGTTCAGCTCGTGCGCGATCACGCGGATCACTTTCTTCCACGTGGCCACTTCCTGCGAATTGATCTCGCGCGTGAGCTGCTTGAGCAGCAGCAGCCGGTGCGGCAGCGCGTTCAGCAGGAAACGCCGCTGCGAGACGTGATACACCTGCGGCTCGCCGGCCAGTTCCAGCGTGAACAAGGTGTCGCCGCCGCGTTCGATCGCCTCGCTGAGCGGCGCCGGCGCGTGTTCCAGATAACGCGCAAACCTTTCTCCTTCGAGCTTGCGCCCGCCGCCGAACAACTGGCGCGCGCTGGTATTGCTGTAGATGACGGCGTCGGCTTCATTGGTGAGCACCAGCGCCAGCGGCGTGGTCTGGATCACCGTGTCGAGCATGAGCTCGCGTTGATACAGGCTCTGCCGCTCGACGCGCAGCCGGTCGCCCAGGCCGTTGTAGCTGGAAACGAGCTCGCCGAGCTCATCCTCCGTGGCGCGCGTCACGCTCACGCTGAAGTCGCGATCCTTGAGGCTCAGCACCCCGTCGTTCAGCGCGCGCGCCGTGCGGCTCCAGCGCGAGGTGAGCCGCGCACCCGCCCAGGCGACCACCGGAACGAGCAATAAAGCGGACAGGGTCGCCGCGAGCCACGGAATGTCGATGAGGGATCGCAGCGAGATGGTGACCAGCACCGCGAGCAGCGCGATTCCGCCGAGCCACAGCGTCGCCCGGCCGGCCATGGAAAGAGAACGCCAGCGCATATGGGCCGGTGGAACTCGCAACTACTGGGGCAGGCGCCCCGGGGTTTCCTTGATACCGAGTTTTTCCATGCGGCGATAGAGCGCCTGGCGGCTCATGCCGAGCTGGCGCGAGGCCTGCGCCACGATATGGCCGTTCTCGGCGAGCACCCGCTCGATGGTCACGCGATCGAGCACCGGCTCATCGGAGCGCGCCGGCAACACCGCGGGCAGGTTCAGCGTGGCCGCCGTGATGGGCGCGGCGCCCGCCAGCAGCGCGGCGCGTTGCAGCACGTTGCGCAGCTCGCGGACATTGCCCGGCCAGGGATGATTGAGCAGCGCGCGTTCGGCGTCGCCCGTCAGCTTCGCGGTGGGCGGCAGGAACGCGCGCGTCAACGGCAGCACGTCGTCGCGACGCTCGGCCAGCGGCGGCAACGCCAGCTCGATGACGCTCAAGCGGTAGTAGAGATCCTCGCGGAAGCGGCCTTCGCGCAGCGCATCGCGCAGCGGCATGTTGGTGGCCGCGACGATGCGCACATTCGCGCGCCGCGTGGTGTTCGACCCGAGGCGTTCGTATTCGCCGGTCTGCAACACGCGCAGTAGTTTGGCCTGCCCGGCCAGCGGCAGGTTGCCGATCTCGTCGAGGAACAGCGTGCCGCCGTCGGCCGCCTCGAAACGCCCGACGCGGGCTTTCGCGCCGGTGAATGCGCCAGCCTCGGTGCCGAACAATTCCGCTTCGATCAGCTGGTCGGGCAGGGCGCCGGCATTCACCTTGATGTACGGCTGATTCCGGCGCGCAGAATTCGCGTGCACGATGTCGGCCAGCACTTCCTTGCCGGCACCATTCGGCCCGGTGATGAGTACGGGGACGTCGGCATGCGCCACCTGCGCCGCCATCGAAGCCACGGTGTGCAACGCGTCGCTTTCATAGATCAGGCCGCGCAGGTCGTAGCGCTCCGCGAGCTGGGCGCGCGCTTCGGCGCGCGTGGCGCGGGTCGCAATGTTTTCCTCGACCGCGGCACGCAGCTCCAGCAGGTTTCGCACCGTGGTCAGCAGGCGCGCGTCATCCCAGGGCTTGGCGATGTAATCGGCGGCGCCGGCCTTCACGAGGTCGACGGCAGTCTCGAGATGCGTCCAGGCCGTGAGCAGGATCACCGGCACGTCCGGATGCAGCGAGCGCAGTTCGCGAAACAGGGCGACACCTTCTTCGCCCGAAGTGGCCTCGCGACGGAAATTCATGTCCTGGATGACCAGGTCCACCTCTTGAGATCGCACGGTGGCGAGCGCCTCGGCTGGAGATGCAGCGCCGAGCACTCGCGCACCGTGCAGGGACAACAGGACCTGGAAGGCCGTACGCACGGCCTCGCTATCGTCAGCAACCAGTACAGTGCGGTGCGCCAGGCGATCCTCTGCGTTCGAAATGACTGAGGTCATTCGTAAGACGCTCGGGAAGAGCCTGAGGTTGCAAGCGCCGGACACATTTGCACGTTGCGTGGGTTAAACCGATCTCGTGGCCATGGCCGGGGACACCTTGGCCGCCTTGAGGGATGGCTGCCAGGCGGCCAGCTGGCCCACGATCCACAGGCCGAGCACGCCGCCGACGAGGTAGTAGAGGTCGAGGCGCGGCAGGCCAAACTGGTTAGACAGCCAGTACCCGACGCCGAGCGCCAGTGCACACCCGGTCACGACACCGAACGAGGTGACGAACCAGTTCTCGGTCATGAAGTGCCGCACGATGTCGCGCTTGCGCGCGCCGACTGCACGGCGGGTGCCGATCTGGCGCGTGCGCGTATTCACGTTGAACGTGGCGAGGCCGAAGATGCCGAGCGAGCTGAAGATCAGCACGAGGCCTGTGACCACCGACAGGGTGATCGCCACCAGCGAATCGCCGCCGTAACTCTTGCGCTTGTCGTCGGACATCTTCTTGAAGTTGTTGAGCACACGGTTCGGGTCGCGTGCGCGCAGCGCGATCTCGGTGTCCTTCATGAGCCGGTCTAGCTCGCCGGGCGCGGTGCGCACCATGTAACTGGTGCTGGGGCCGGGTCCGACGCGCGGCGCCAGGATGACCTGGCCCACCTTGTCCCAGCCCACCCACGAGCCGTGCATGTGCGACATCACGCCGACGATCTTGATCGGCTTGCTCTGATCGTCGTAGAAAACCTTGCCGAGCGCATTCTCCTTCGGGAACAGCGCGTCGGCGAGATCCTGGGTGATGACCGCAGTGGGCGGCCAGCCCTGCGATTCCTTGGAGACGTATTCGACGGTGTCCGGCTCGAAGGTCTTGCCCGAGGCGAGCGTGACGCCCAGCGCGTGCACCGCGTGATCGTCGGTGCGATAGATGTTGGCGGGCTCGTTCTTGCCCTTCTTGTCGGGCAGCGAATAGAACCCGGACGAACTGCCGCTGCCGGACAGCGGAATGTGCGACATGGGCGTCACGTCGATCACGCCCGGCATGCGCCGCATCAGGGCGAGATCCTCGCGCACCATCGCATGGAAATCGAAGCCCTTCTCGAAGCCGGTCGAGTTGAACGAAAAGATGTTCTGGTCGTCGATGCCGGTCGGACGGCCGATCTTTTCCACGCGTTGCTGCGTGAGGAACACGGCGTTGACGACGATGGCGAGCGTGATGGCGATCTGCACCGCCACCAGGATGGCGCCGGCGCGGTTGCGCAGCAGTGCCGAGAGGATGGGTCGCACTTCCATGGTTATTGCACCTTGAGATAGGAGGCGGGCGCGGCGCGCCCGATACGCCAGGCGGGATACAGGCCGGCGATGACACCGGCGCACACCGCGATGGACACGACGATGACGAAGGTCATGGAATCGAACGGCAGGATGCGCGGCACCTGGTCGATGAACTGGCCGTACCAGGCACGCATCGCCCAGATGCCCGCCATGCCTAACAACCCGCCGACGAGGCCGCCGGCCAGCGCCACGACGCCGGATTCCGTCAGGTGCTGCCAGAAGATGTCGCGGCGGCTCGCGCCGAGCGCGCGGCGCACGCCCGAGGCCGGGGCGGCATTGAGGAATTTCGCGAGCAGCAATCCGACCGTGTTCACCAGGCACACCGCGAGGAACGCGAACGCCATGATCACCATGGCCTTGTTGTCGTCATCGACGACCTTGTTGCGCTTCATCCAGCCCTTGACGTCGTACAGGTAATTGTTGAGAGGGCGTGGGAAGCGGCCGTGT